>NZ_CP082945.1:2400000-2728750 GCF_019933235.1 Streptomyces angustmyceticus
GGTGCATCCAGCCGTGCTTGTCCTCGGCGATGCCGCGCTGGACGTCGAGGAGCGCGTCCCGCAGCTTCAGCGTGACCTTGCCGGGCTCGCCGCCGGACTGGGTCCACTCGCCGCCCGCGCTCTTGACCGTGCCGACCGGGGTGATCACGGCGGCCGTGCCGCAGGCGAAGACCTCGGTGAGCGTGCCGTTCTCGGTGTCGGCCCGCCACTGGTCGATGGAGACCCGGGCCTCCTCCGACGTGTAGCCCAGGTCGCGGGCGACGGACAGCAGGGAGTCACGGGTGACGCCGGCGAGGAGCGAGCCGGTCAGCGTGGGGGTGACGATCTTGTCGCCGTACACGAAGTACAGGTTCATGCCGCCGAGCTCCTCGACCCACTTGTGCTCCACGGCGTCGAGGTAGGCGACCTGGTCACAGCCGTGCGCGGCGGCCTCCGCCTGCGCCAGCAGCGACGCGGCGTAGTTGCCGCCGGTCTTGGCGTCGCCCATGCCGCCGGGGACGGCGCGCACCCGGTTCTCGGACAGCCAGATGGAGACGGGCTTGACGCCGCCGGCGAAGTACGCGCCGGCGGGCGAGGCGATGACCACGAAGAGGTACTCGTTGGCGGGCTTCACGCCCAGGCCGACCTCGGTCGCGATCATGAAGGGGCGCAGGTAGAGCGACTCCTCGCCGCCGTGCGCCGGCACCCAGTCCTTGTCCTGCTGGACGAGCAGGTCACAGGCCTCGATGAAGGTCTCGACGGGCAGCTCCGGCATGGCCAGCCGGCGCGCGGAGGCCTGGAAGCGCCGGGCGTTGGCGTCGGGGCGGAACGTGGCGACGGAGCCGTCGGGCTGCCGGTAGGCCTTGAGGCCCTCGAAGATCTCCTGCGCGTAGTGCAGGACGTTGGTCGCCGGGTCGAGGGAGAGCGGCCCGTACGGCACCAGCTGCCCGTCGTGCCAGCCGCGGCCCTCGGTCCACTTGATCGTCACCATGTGGTCGGTGAAGTGGCGGCCGAAGCCGGGGGCGGCCAGGATCTTCTCCCGCTCCGCGTCGGAGAGCGGGTGCGAGGAGGGCTTGAGCTCGATCGTGGGCGTCGTCATGAATGCCTGTCCTTCACTGCGTGTTCCGATCCCTGCAGGTACCTCCCAGCGCGAGCTGGAGGAGCGTCACCGGCCCAGCCCTCCGGCCGGGGGTCAGGGGGGCGGCCCCCACCATGCGGCACCGGTGCGGTGTGTGCGGCGGCCGCGCACGACGACTTGAACGTACCGGTCGTTACTGGGACGTCCGAGTTTCCTCGCGGGCGGCCATGCCACGTCCGATTATCGCCCGCGAGTATCGGCCACCGGAAGCGAGGGGCCGCTCCGGCCCGATGACCGCCTGTCGGGGGCCGCCCACACGGACAGCGCCGGGCCCGTGACGGGCCCGGCGCTGTCCGTGATGCGGGTGTGCGCTGCGGGCCTCAGCCCGCTACGCGTGCGGCGAGGGCGTCGCCGATCTCGTCCGTGCTGCGCGGCGCGTCTCCCCGGGCTTCCAGGTCGGCGGCCACGGCCTCCTCGATGCGGGCGGCCTGCGGCGCGTAGCCGAGGTGGTTCAGCAGCAGGGCCACGGAGAGGATCGTCGCCGTGGGGTCGGCCTTGCCGGTGCCCGCGATGTCCGGTGCGGAGCCGTGCACGGGCTCGAACATCGAGGGGAACTCGCCGGTCGGGTTGATGTTCCCGGAGGCGGCCAGGCCGATGCCGCCGGTGACGGCCGCGGCGAGGTCGGTGAGGATGTCGCCGAAGAGGTTGTCGGTGACGATCACGTCGAACCGCTCGGGCTGGGTGACGAAGAAGATCGTCGCGGCGTCGACGTGCAGGTAGTCGGTGGTGACCTCGGGGTACTCCTGGCCGACCTTGTCGAAGATGTTCTTCCACATATGGCCCGCGTAGACCAGGACGTTGTTCTTGTGCACCAGCGTCAGCTTCTTGCGCGGGCGGGCGTTGGCCCGCTCGTAGGCGTCGCGGACCACGCGCTCGACGCCGTAGGCGGTGTTGAGGCTGACCTCGGTGGCGACCTCGGCGGGGGTGCCGGTGCGCAGGCTGCCGCCGTTGCCGGTGTACGGGCCCTCGGTGCCCTCACGGACGACCACGAAGTCGATGTCGGGGCGGCCGGCGAGCGGCGTGGCGGTGTTCGGGAAGAGCTTCGACGGGCGCAGGTTCACGAAGTGGTCGAAGGCGAAGCGGAGCTTGAGCAGCAGACCGCGCTCCAGTACCCCGGAGGGCACGGACGGGTCGCCGATCGCGCCGAGCAGGATCGCGTCGTGCCGCTTGAGCGACTCCAGCTCCTCGTCGGGCAGGGTCTCACCGGTCGCGTGCCATCGCCGGGCGCCGAGGTCGTACTCCTGGGTTTCCAGCTTGACGTCCTGCGGGAGGACCGCGGTCAGGACCTTCAGGCCCTGGGCCACGACTTCCTGGCCGATACCGTCACCGGGGATCACTGCGAGGCGAATGCTGCGAGACATGCTGCGGACCCTACTCTCCGTCCCATGGATTGACACGTAACGTCCGCCATACGGACAGTGGGGAGCCGGTCAGCCGCCGTTCACCCGCAGTCCCCGCCGCGGTCGGGTCGCCCTGCGACATTCGGCGGCATGACTGGAAACACCCGGGGCACCCACCCGCCCTCGCACACCCCGCGCGTCGGCATTCCGGAGCGGCTGGCGGCCCGGATGACCATGCCCGAGCAGCACGACTACCTCCGTACGAAGCTGAGCCGCCGCGGTCTGCTGCGCACCTCGGCCGCGACCGCCGGGGCCGTCGCGGGATCCGGTCTGCTGGCCGGTTCGGCCCAGGCCACCCCGACCCTGCTGGCCTCCCCCGCCACCGCCGGCGTCGACGGTGCGGTGGTCGCCCCGTTCGGCCGCCACCTGGCCTTCGGCGCCGACCCCAGGAGCCAGATGCGGGTGAGCTGGCAGGTGCCGTTCGCGGTCAGGCGGCCGTACCTGCGGGTGGGGACCGAGCCGTGGGACCTGGGGCGCAGGATCGAGGCCGAGGTGCGCGACCTGCACACCCCCGCGCTGTCCGCGAAGCTGCCCGCCGTGCAGCAGTACTACCTGCATGCCGCGCTGGACGGGCTGCGCCCGGGAACGACGTACTACTACGGCGTGGGCCACGACGGCTTCGACCCCGCCGACCCGCGCCACTTCTCCACCATCGGCACCTTCCGTACCGCCCCGGCCCGGCCCGAGAAGTTCGTCTTCACCGCCTTCGGCGACCAGGGCGTGAGCTACCACGCCCTCGCCAACGACCAGTTGATCCTGGGTCAGAACCCGTCCTTCCACCTGCACGCCGGTGACATCTGCTACGCGGACACCGACGGCGACGGCTCCGAGCACGACGCCTACGACGCCCGGGTGTGGGACCAGTTCCTCGCGCAGACCGAGTCGGTGGCCAAGTCCGTGCCGTGGATGGTGACCACCGGCAACCACGACATGGAGGCCTGGTACTCCCCCCACGGCTACGGCGGCCAGCAGGCCCGCTGGACGCTGCCCGGCAACGGCCCGGACGCCGAGCACGCCCCCGGCGTCTACTCCTTCACCTACGGCAACACCGCGGTCGTCGCCCTGGACGCCAACGACGTGTCGTACGAGATCCCCGCCAACCAGGGCTACACCGGCGGCAGGCAGACCCGCTGGCTGGATCGCCGGCTGGCCGAACTGCGGGCCACCGACGGCATCGACTTCCTCGTGGTGTTCTTCCACCACTGCGCCTTCTCCACGACCAACTCGCACGCCTCCGACGGCGGGGTGCGCGACGCCTGGCTGCCGCTGTTCGACAAGCACCAGGTGGACCTGGTCATCAACGGCCACAACCACATCTACGAGCGCACCGACGCCCTCAAGGCCGGCCGGGTCACCAAGAAGATGCCGATCGGGGAGAGCGTGGACACCACCCGCGAGGGCCTGGTGTACGTGACCGCGGGCGGCGCGGGGAGGGCCCTGTACGACTTCCCCGTGCCGGACAGCTACGAGGGCCACGTCAAGGACGTCGACCACGTCGACACCTACCACTGGGCCAAGGGCCAGGTGAAGAACAAGGACACCGTGGAGTGGTCCCGGGTCCGCTACACCGGCTTCTCCTTCATTGCCGTCGAGGTCTCGCCGGGCCACCGCCCGCGGATGAAGGTCACCGCCCTCGCCGAGTCCGGCGAGCGCATCGACCACTTCGAGGTGACCCGCTCGCCCGCGCGGTGAGCGGCGAGTGCCTGTAGGGGCGTCCGTACGCGGACGCCCCTACAGGCCCGGACCGTTCAGGAGAGGAAGAGCCACCGGGCCACGGAAAGCCGGATGCGCCAGCAGCAGCGGCAGGGCATCGACGCCGGTCGCGACAGCACCGACCCGCCTCGCGCGCGCATCGGCTCAGTGCCCGGTGGAGCCGCCGTTGTCACGGCGGTCGAGAGCGCGCTGAAGGGCGGCCGCGGCGTTCCTGCGGTCGGCGTCGCCGGTCGTACGGGCGGAGTGACGGGTCCTGCGGACGGCGGTCTCGGCCATGATTCACGTCTCCTATGCCAGTGCCCCGAGAAAAAAATGGGATGCGTCGATCCAGAAGCGGCCGGAAAACGCGGGGGCCTCGGCACGGCAGGGGTCACCTGCGCTTGCGCACCGGGCCACATCCGCAATCGCTCGATGGAGCGCGACGTTCGGCTTCCTACAACGCTAGGACAGCTCGGCCGTGATGTCTGCACAATTACTTGGGCTTCCTACTATCTGAGACGGCCGGCGCGTGCTCGAACGAGTGATCCGGGAGCATTCGCTGGTCACAGCCGTGCGAGCACTCCCTAGCGTGGCGGTGTCGCTCGTGCCACGAGGCCGAGCCCGCCCACGCCGAGGAGGAGGTGCCCGAGATGACGTCCGGACCGGACCTGGACGAGCTCCTGTGGCAGGCATGGAAAGCCATGGAACTCCCCGAGGGCCTTCGCGCCGAGATCATCGAGGGGTTCATCGAGGTGTCGCCCACCGGACGTTTCGCTCTACACGGATGTGCACCGCGTGGCGTACGGCATCGACGTGGTCATCCCCGAAGGCCCCGCCAAGGGCTTCGTCATCGGCGAGGCGATCACCGGCCCGGCGCGGAGCGCCTGACACGCACACCGGCGGCCCGGCGCCCCCGGGGAGAGGGGTGCCGGGCCGTCGGCGTTCGCGCGGGCGTCAGCCCATGTGCGGGTAGCGGTAGTCCGTCGGCGGGACCAGGGTCTCCTTGATGGAGCGGGTGGAGGTCCAGCGCATCAGGTTCTGCTTGGCGCCGGCCTTGTCGTTGGTGCCGGACGCGCGGCCGCCGCCGAAGGGCTGCTGGCCGACGACGGCGCCGGTCGGCTTGTCGTTGATGTAGAAGTTGCCGGCCGCGAAGCGCAGCAGCTCGCAGGTGCGGGCGGCCTCGGCGCGGTCCTGGGCGATGACGCAACCGGTCAGGCCGTACGCCGAAGCGGACTCCATCTGGGTGAGCATCGCGTCGTAGTCGGCGTCGTCGTAGACGTAGACGCCGAGGATCGGGCCGAAGTACTCGTCCTTGAAGATCTCGTTCTCCGGGTCGGTGGAGACCAGGACCGTCGGGCGGACGAAGTAGCCCTCGCTGTCGTCGTAGGTGCCGCCGGCCACGACCTCGATGGTCGGGTCGGCCTTGGCGCGGTCGATCGCCGCCTTGTTCTTGGCGAAGGAGCGCTCGTCGATGACGGCGGACATGAAGTTGGACAGGTCCGAGACGTCGCCCATGGACAGGGCGTCGACCTCGGCCGCGAACTCCTCCTTGAGGCCGTTGTTCCACAGCGAGGCCGGGACGTAGGCGCGGGAGGCCGCGGAGCACTTCTGGCCCTGGAACTCGAAGGCACCACGGGTCATGGCGGTCTTCAGCACGGCGCGGTCGGCCGAGGGGTGGGCGACGATGAAGTCCTTGCCGCCGGTCTCGCCGACGAGCCGCGGGTAGGTCTTGTAGTTCTCGATGTTGTTGCCGACCGTCTTCCACAGGTACTGGAAGGTCTTGGTCGAGCCGGTGAAGTGGATGCCCGCCAGCTCGGGGTGGGTCAGCGCGACCTCGGAGACGTCCTTGCCGTCGCCGGTGACGAGGTTGATGACGCCCTTGGGCAGCCCGGCCTCCTCCAGCAGCTGCATCAGCAGCACGGCGGCGTAGGTCTGCGTCGGGGACGGCTTCCAGACCACGACGTTGCCCATGAGGGCGGGCGCGGTCGGGAGGTTGCCGGCGATCGCGGTGAAGTTGAAGGGCGTGATCGCGTAGACGAAGCCTTCGAGGGGGCGGTGGTCCGAGCGGTTCCACACGCCCGGGGAGTTCGCCGGGGGCTGCTCGGCGAGGATCTGGCGCGCGAAGTGCACGTTGAAGCGCCAGAAGTCGATGAGCTCACAAGGGGTGTCGATCTCGGCCTGCTGGGCGGTCTTGGACTGGCCGAGCATGGTGGCGGCGGCCATCGTCTCGCGCCAGGGGCCGGAGAGCAGGTCGGCGGCCTTGAGGATGATCGCGGCGCGGTCGTCGAAGGACAGCGCGCGCCAGGCCGGGGCGGCGGCCAGCGCGGCGTCGACCGCGTCCTGGCCGTCCTTGACGGTGGCGTTGGCGTACGTACCGAGCCGGGAGGCGTGGTGGTGCGGCTGGACGACGTCGAAACGCTCGCCGCCGCCCATCCGGCGCTCGCCGCCGATGGTCATCGGCAGCTCGATCGGGTTGTCGGCCAGCTCCTTGAGCTTGGCCTCCAGACGGGAACGCTCCGGGCTGCCGGGGGCGTAGGTGTGGACCGGCTCGTTCACCGGCACGGGGACCTGGGTCACAGCGTCCATAGCGGCCGTGTCTCCTTCGATTTCGCTCGTCGGTTGTCGTACGTCGGTGGTGCGGCCGCGGCCGCTTCGGGTGGGCTGCCGCGGGCGGTGCCGTCCGGGACGGGCCCCGGGCTTCCAGCATCCACCCGCGCCCGCCCCCGCGGGGCGATCAGCCGCGAGGGTCAGCCGCGGGTCGCCAGCGACCTCAGGCTGCAGTCACCCGGGGGACGACCCCCGGACCCCCAGCCGGAGTCGCGCCGGCTCTCGGGTATCAGCCGCGGGTCGCCAGCGACCTCAGGAAGAACCCGAGGTTCGCGGGGCGTTCGGCGAGCCTGCGCATGAAGTATCCGTACCAGTCGGTGCCATAGGGGATGTACACCCGCATACGGTTCCCGTTGGCGACCAGCCGCTGCTGCTCCGCCTCGCGGATGCCGTACAGCATCTGGAATTCGTAGTCGGCCGGCTTGCGTCCGTTGCGGTGTGCCAGCTCCTGGCCGATGGCCACCATCCGCGGGTCGTGCGACCCGATCATGGGGTAGCCCTCTCCGGCCATCAGGATCTTCAGGCAGCGCACATACGCCTTGTCGACCTCCCGCTTGTCCTGGAAGGCGACGGTCGCGGGCTCCTTGTACGCGCCCTTGACCAGCCGCACCCGAGAGCCTTCCCCGGCGAGCGCGTGGCAGTCGTCCTCGGTGCGGAAGAGGTAGGACTGCAGCACCGCGCCGGTCTGGGGAAAGCGTTCCCGCAGGTCGGCGAGGATGGCGAGGGTGGAGTCGACCGTGGTGTGGTCCTCCATGTCGAGGGTCACGGTCGTCCCGGCCTCGGCGGCGGCCTCGACCACGGGAGTGACGTTCTTCAGCGCCAGCTCGTGGCCGCCGGGCAGGGCCTGCCCGAAAGCGGACAGCTTGACCGACATCTCGGCCTTGACGCCGAGCCCGTGCTCCTTGAGTGCCGCGGCCAACTGCAGGTAGGCGTCGCGGTTGCGCAGCGCCTCGGCCGGGTCGGTGATGTCCTCGCCCAGGTAATCGAGGGTGACCTCCAGACCACGGGCGGCCAGGGACCGGACGGCCGCCATGGACTCGTCCAGCCGCTCGCCGGCGACGAACCGGTCCACCACGGGGCGGGTGACCGGCGCAGCCGCGACGATGCGACGGATGCTGTGGCTGCGCGCTGCGGCGAGGAGCACGGGACCCAGCATGGGCACCTCCACGATTCAGGGTGACAAGTACCGGCGGACGCCGGACGGGACGAACGCGTCGGCAAGATTGAGCCACCTGAAATTTAAGGATCGCGCCACTTCCCGGCCATCGACAGCTGTCACGCCTTCGTGGTCGGGATCTCAGACAGATGTATGAGAATGGAGGGGTGAGGGCCGGGTCAGCGGTGACAGCGGGGTGAAAGGTGCCCCAGGGACCGCAGGTACCGGACCGCGGTGCCGGCGGGGCCGGTGGGGTGACGACAGGAGAGGAGCCGGGCGGCGGATGCGGGGCGACTACCAGCAGCTCGTGGACGAGATCTCGGCGGCGCTCGGCGCCCCGGCGACGCTGGAGGACCGCGATTTCGGACTGATTGCGTTCGGCGCGCACGAGGGCGACGACGACGAGGTCATGGACCCCGTGCGGACCCGCTCGATCCTCCAGCGCCGTTCGTCGGCGGCGGTACGGGCCTGGTTCGAGGCGTTCGGGATCGCCCGTGCCACCACGGCGCTGCGCATTCCGCCGGACCCGGCGGCCGGCGTCTTCAAGGGGCGGATCTGCCTGCCCGTACGCCATCGGGGCATCGTCCACGGCTATGTCTGGCTGCTGGACGACGGGCATCTGACCGATCTCGAACTGGGCGGCCGCGGCGCGCCGCCCGACCCGCGGATCGCCCAGGCGATGGAGACCGCCGCGCGGATCGGGGCGCTGCTGGCCGACGAGGCCCGCGCCGGGTCCGAACTCGGCGACCTGCTGTGGGAGTTGCTGGCCTCGCCGCCCACCGGGCGGCAGGCCGCGGCGGCCGCGCTGCGCGAGGCGCTGCAGGACAGCCTGCGCTTCACCCCGGGCGTCCCGCTCGCGCTGGTCGCGGTACTGCCGTGGGACACCTCGGACACCGATGTGGCCCCCCTGCCCAGCCTGCCGGGCCTGCTGGCGGCGTGCACCCTGCCGGCGGGCGGCCCCGCCGCGCCGGCCGAGGGGGCGGACGAGCCGGATGCCGCCGCGCAGCCCGGCAAGGGGCCCGCCGGCCGCACCGCGCCGGGCACCCGGCCGCAGTCCGCGCCCGCGCTGGCCGCGCTGGTGCGGCTGCGTTCGGCCGGCGCGCTGGCCCCGGCCCATACGGTGGCCGAGCATCTGCTGCGCTCCCCGCGCGCGGGCGGCGCGCCGCCCGAGGGGCGGGCGGGGCGCGGCCGGGAGCGCAACGGCGGATCCGCCGGACACCCCGTGCCGCCCCGGCCGGGCGCCGCCGGAATCGGCCCCGCCACCAGCGAGTTGACCGACCTTCCCGCCACCTGGCGCGAGGCGCTGGACGCGGCCCGCGCGGCGCGCGCCGAGCCCCGCCTCGGCCCGGTCACCCAGTGGGACGGCCTCGGCCCGTACCGCATGCTGACCGCACTGCCGGACACCGCACCCGACCCTGCCGTCGCCCCGCTGCTGGCCCCCGCCCACGCCGAACTCGCGCGCACCGCCGAGGTGTTCCTCGACTGCGCGGGCCAGGCGAGCCGCACCGCACAGGCCCTGGGCATCCACCGCCAGACGCTCTACTACCGCCTGGGCCGGGTGGAGAAGCTCACCGGCCTCGACCTGGACGACGGCGAGCACCGGCTGCTGCTGCACATGGCCCTCAAGGCGGCGCGGCTGTGAGCCGCGCCGGGTCCGCGGGGGCGTCCCGCGCCACGGCACCGGCCCCGCCGGCCGCCGGCGGCGTTCGGCCGCTCGTCAGCCGCACTGCCAGGTGAACATCGCGCGGTCGAAGCGGCGTGCGGCCAGGTCCTCGGGGCGTATCAGCCAGTAGAGGGCGCCGCAGTCGCCCCACATCATGCCGGCGTCGTCGTCGCTGTCGAACTGGGCGAGCAGCACCCAGCGGAGCGCCTCCTCCCCGATCCGGGGGTCGTCCCACGGCGGCGAGCCCAGAGCGCCGCGGGCGACCTCGGTCTCCACATCGCCCTGCACGGGGTCCGCATGACCGCCGATACGGTGCTCCGTGCCCGCGGAGTGGTCCCACAGGGCCTCCTCGAAGGCGTCGCCGTACACCGGGTGGTCCTCGGGCACCGGCGCGAACTCATGGCGGACCACCGGGTGCCGCGCGTAGGGCGCCGTGGTCTCCACGCGCGAGGTCAGCGGCACCTCGGGGTACGGCCGGATGCCCTCCGGGGCCGCCCGCTGCGCGACAGGGACGCCCGCCGGGACGTACAGCACCCGCGCCCCCGCCCAGCTGTCGGGCTCGTCGGGGGTGACCACCGCCCAGCCGTCGTCCACCTGCCCGTCGAAGGAGAAGAAGGCCAGCGTGCCCTCCGTCGGCAGGGCGATGTCGAGGGCGGCGGAGGGGAGTGCGGCGCAGTCGAGCGACGCGACGAAGGCGAGCGGGCCCTGCCCCTCCCATACGGGCCACTCCTCGGCCTCCGGCAGCTCCGGCAGACCTCCGAGCCGCCCGGCGACCGGGTCGGCGGCCGGGCCTTCTCCAGGCGCAGGCCCGGCCGCAGCAGGCCGGTCCACCGTTCGGCGATCCCGGGTGGGAGGTGCTCGTGGGCGAGTGCGTGCAGGACGTCGGCGGTGCTCTGATGCATGCCACGCATGATGCACCCACCCACTGACAACGGGCGGCCTGTCAGCGGCGGTTCAAGGGCCGGCCGGTTCCGGGAGCCGGATGGTTCGGGGCGCCGGACGGTTCGGGGCGCCGGACGGGCCAGTGGCCGGGCGGAGGCGGCGGCGATCCCGGCCGCCCGGTGTCCGGATCACTTCTTCCCCAGCACCTCGCCCGCGGTGACCCGGCGCAGTGCGGTCGCCAGGTCCCGGCCGGAGGGCATGGCGTCCGGAGTGAGCAGCGACTGGACCATCAGGCCGGTGAGCAGGGCCTGGTAGAAGGAGCCCACGATCCGCGCCGCCTCCGGGTCGACCTCGGTGTCCGGCACTCCTTCGAAGACCGCGACGAGTCCCTCGCCGCCCTCCGGGAGCACCTCGCCGATCGCCTCGCGCAGGGCCGCGTCGCGCGGCAGCAGCCCCAGCACCTCGACCTGCGCGGCGATGAACTCCCGTTCCGTGGCGATCCGTTCCAGGACCGCGTCCCAGACCGCGGCGAACCGCTCCAGCGGCTCCGTGCCACCCGCCTCCGCGCCGCCGCCCCCGGCCGGCACCTGGGCCACGCTCGCGCCCCACTCCTCGCTGGACGCGATGATCGCCTGGCGCATCAGGGCGTCCTTGGAGCCGTAGTGGTATCCGATGGAGGCGAGGTTGGCACCGGACGCGGCCACGATGTCGCGGGCGGTGGTGCGCGCGTACCCCTTCTCCAGGAGGCAGCGCTTGGCGCCCTCCAGAAGGTCTTCACGGTGTCCCATGAGGGCAGCCTATCCCTGCGCATACGCTCGTACCAGACGCCCGTATGAAACGCCCGTACACCGTCCTCCCGACGGCCCCGCCGGCCTCCGCACGCCTACCCGGACGACGGCATCCCGCCGGAGCCCGGCCCCGCCGCACCGCCGCCGCCCGGCTCCCCGCCGGAGTCCGGCACCTCGCCGCGCCCTGCCCGCTCCCCCGGCTCCGCCGTCTCCCGGAGGCCGTAGGCACTCGGCCGCGCCATCCCGTAGTGGCGGTAGAGCTCCTCCTCCTCGGAAGGGTCGAGATGCCCGTCGGCGTCGATCCGCGGCGCGGCCTTGACGGTCTCCTTGGCGTGCGGAAGATGCAGCCGGTCGCCGGTCCGGCGGGCCCCGGCGAGCGGGACGAACGTCTCCTTCATGCCGAGGAGCCCGGTGCGCACCGTGATCCACTCGGGGTCGTTGGTGGCGTCGTCGCGGTAGACCTGCTGGACCCGGCCCATCTTCGCGCCGTCCGCGTCGACCACATGCAGACCGGTCAGGCTCCGTGGGGCGTCATCCCGAGGTGCATTCATGGCGCTCTCCTTCCGCACACCGACGCGGGCCCGCACAGTTCCCATTGCGCGACGCCGCCCCCTCCGCAGCGACTCGAAGGGACCGGCGGGCGACGGCCGTACGGCGGCGCCGGCAGGCCCCGCGACCACACCGCCCCCACCCCTTCATTACGCCATTCGAGTGAAGGATGTGCCCGTCGGCCACGCCGGGACCACGGTCGCGGACCGCGCCGGCCTCCGCACGATGCGGGCACGCGAACGGGCCCGGGCACTCCGCCGAAGCGGGGCCCGGGCCCGTCGGACTGCGCGGACCGGCGGATCAGTCGCCGAGGTTCACCGCGCGCACGGAGGTCGCGCCGATCTCCTCGGCGATCTCGGTGAGCACGTTCGGGGGAATCGTGTCGTCGACGGTCAGCGCGACCAGCGCCTCGCCGCCGACATCGGCCCGGGAGACCTGCATCCCGCCGATGTTGATGCCCGCCTCGCCCAGGATGCGGCCGACGGTGCCGACGACACCCGGGCGGTCGCTGTAGCGCATGAAGGCCATGTGGTCCGCGAGTGACAGGTCGATGGAGTGCTCGCCGACCGCGACGATCTTCTGGGTGTTCTTGTGCCCCGACAGCGTGCCGGAGATCGACACCTCGTCGCCGCCCGCGAGGGTGCCGCGCACGGTCACCACATTGCGGTGCTCGGCCGACTCGCTGCTGGTCGTCAGCCGGACCTCCACGCCGCGCTCCTGCGCGAACAGCGGGGCGTTGACGTAGGACACCGTCTCGTCCACGACGTCCTCGAACACGCCCTTGAGCGCGGAGAGTTCGAGCACCTTGACGTCGTGCTGGGTGATCTCGCCGTACACCTCGACGTCGAGGCGCATGGCGACCTCGCCCGCGAGCGCGGTGAAGATCCGGCCGAGGCGCTCGGCCAGCGGCAGCCCCGGCTTGACGTCCTCGGCGATCACGCCGCCCTGGACGTTGACCGCGTCCGGCACCAGCTCGCCGGCGAGCGCGAGCCGCACCGACTTGGCGACCGAGATACCGGCCTTCTCCTGCGCCTCACCCGTCGACGCGCCGAGGTGCGGGGTGGCGACGACCTGGTCGAACTCGAAGAGCGGCGAGTCGGTGCAGGGCTCGGTCGCGTAGACGTCGAGGCCCGCGCCGGCGACCCGGCCCTCCTTGAGCGCGCTGGCCAGCGCCGCCTCGTCGACGATCCCGCCGCGCGCGGCGTTGACGATCCGGACCGACGGCTTGACCTTGTGCAGCGCCTCGTCGCCGATGAGACCGACGGTCTCGGGCGTCTTGGGGAGGTGCACGGTGATGAAGTCCGAGACCTGCAGCAGCTCGTCGAGGGTCAGCAGCTTGACGCCCATCTGCGCGGCACGGGCCGGCTGGACGTAGGGGTCGTAGGCGACGACCTTCATGCCGAAGGCCGACATCCGCTGCGCGACCAGGACGCCGATCCGGCCGAGGCCGACCACGCCGAGGGTCTTCTCGCTGAGCTCGACGCCGGTGTACTTGCTGCGCTTCCACTCGCCGTTCTTCAGGGCGGTGTTGGCCTGCGGGATGTTGCGGGCCGTGGCGACCAGCAGGCCGCAGGCGAGCTCGGCGGCGGTGACGATGTTGGAGGTCGGGGCGTTGACGACCATCACGCCGGCCTTGGTGGCGGCGGAGACGTCGACGTTGTCCAGGCCCACGCCCGCGCGGGCGACGACCCGCAGCTTCTTGGCGGCGGCGATGGCCTCGGCGTCGACCTTCGTCGCGCTGCGCACGAGGACGGCGTCGACGTCGGCGATCGCGGGGAGCAGCTCGGCGCGGTCCGCGCCGTTGCAGTGCCGGATCTCGAAGTCCGGCCCGAGGGCGTCGACGGTGGCGGGCGACAGCTCTTCGGCGATGAGTACGACAGGTTTCGAGCTCACGTGGTCTTCATTCCTCACTAGTCCTTCGCGGACGGCCGTCCCGACGGCCGAAGGCGGTGAAGGGGGAAAGCCGCGTGGAAGACGCACGACGCTGTGAGCCTGACGCGCTTGTGCTTGGCAGTGTAGTGGCGGTGGGGGGCGCGTCCTGTGCCGATGCGGAAGGATCACCCGTGCGTGGTTCTACGCGGTGGACAAGGCGCCGCGGCGGCCGTGGCCGGGCGCATGGACGAGGGGGCCGCGAGCTGTTCCGCGACCCCCTGTCCATTCGGCTTACGCCTCGTCGTCCACCCAGCTCATCAGCTTGCGCAGCTGCTTGCCGGTGGTCTCCAGGAGGTGGTCCTCGTCGGCCTTCTTGTACTCGTTGTACTTCGGCAGGCCGGCGTTGTACTCCGCCATCCAGTTGTTGGCGAAGGTGCCGTCCTGGATCTCGGCGAGCACCTTCTTCATCTCGGCCTTGGTGTTCTCGTTGATGATCCGCGGGCCGGTGATGTAGTCGCCCCACTCGGCGGTCTCGGAGACCGACCAGCGCATCTTCTCCAGGCCGCCCTCGTACATCAGGTCCACGATCAGCTTCAGCTCGTGGAGGCACTCGAAGTACGCGATCTCGGGCTGGTAGCCCGCCTCGACCAGGGTCTCGAAGCCGGCCTTGACCAGCGCCGACGCGCCACCGCACAGGACGGCCTGCTCACCGAACAGGTCGGTCTCGGTCTCCTCGGTGAAGGTGGTCTTGATGACGCCGGCGCGGGTGCCGCCGATGCCCTTGGCGTAGGAGAGCGCGAGGGCGAAGGCGTTGCCGCTCGCGTCCTGCTCGACGCCCGCGATGCACGGGACGCCACGGCCTTCCTCGTACTGGCGGCGGACCAGGTGGCCCGGGCCCTTGGGGGCGACGAGGGCGACGTCCACGCCGGCCGGGGGCTTGATGAAGCCGTAACGGATGTTCAGGCCGTGCCCGAAGAACAGCGCGTCGCCGTCCTTGAGCTGGTCCTTGATGGACTCCTCGTAGACCTTGGCCTGGATCGGGTCCGGCACCAGGATCATGATGACGTCGGCCTCGGCGGCCGCCTCCGCGGGGGTGACCACGCGCAGGCCCTGCTCCTCGGCCTTGGCCTTGGACTTGGAACCCTCGTGCAGACCGACCCGCACATCGACACCCGAGTCGCGCAGGGACAGCGCGTGGGCGTGGCCCTGGCTGCCGTAGCCGATGACCGCGACCTTGCGGTTCTGGATGATGGACAGGTCGGCATCGTCGTCGTAGAACAGCTCGGCCACTTCGGGTATCTCCTTGGATCTAGCGGGGTGCCCACACAGTACGTCGGGCGGGAGGGAAAAGGGCGGCGGGTCTCGCCATGCGGTCCGGGCGGACCGCGGGGTCAGGCCGAACGGTCCAGGGCGCGCAGCGAGCGGTCCGTGATGGACCGGGCGCCACGTCCTATGGCGATGGTGCCGGACTGCACCAGCTCCTTGATCCCGAACGGCTCCAGCATCTTGAGCATCGCCTCCAGCTTTTCACTGGATCCGGTGGCCTCGATGGTGACGGCCTCCGGCGAGACGTCCACGGTCTTGGCGCGGAAGAGCTGGACGATCTCGACGATCTGCGAGCGGGTCTCGTTGTCGGCGCGGACCTTGACCAGGACCAGTTCGCGCTGGATCGCGGCACCCGGCTCCAGCTCGACGATCTTCAGGACGTTGACGAGCTTGTTGAGCTGCTTGGTCACCTGCTCCAGCGGCAGCGACTCGACGCTGACCACGATGGTGATACGGGAGATGTCGGGGTGCTCGGTGACCCCCACCGCGAGCGAGTCGATGTTGAAGCCGCGGCGGGAGAACAGTGCGGCGATCCGGGCGAGGATGCCGGGCGTGTTCTCCACCAGGACGGAGAGCGTGTGCTTGGACATGGTGTTCTCTCTTCTTCCGTGCGTCCGTGTCGTCCTGGGCTCAGTCTTCGTCGTTGTCGCCGAAGTCGGGACGGACGCCCCGGGCGGCCATGACCTCGTCGTTGGAGGTGCCGGCGGCGACCATCGGCCACACCTGGGCGTCCTCGTGGACGATGAAGTCGATCACGACCGGGCGGTCGTTGATGGCATTGGCCTTGGCGATGACCGCGTCGAGTTCGGCCGGGTCCTCGCAGCGCATCGCGACACAGCCCATGGCCTCGGACAGCTTCACGAAGTCCGGGACGCGGGTGCCGCCACTGGCCTTGCCCGCCGTCACCAGCCCGTTGGACTCCGGTCCTGAGTGGAGCACGGTGTTGGAGTAGCGCTCGTTGTAGAAGAGGGTCTGCCACTGGCGGACCATCCCCAGCGCGCCGTTGTTGATGATCGCGACCTTGATCGGGATGTTGTTCAGCGCGCAGGTGACCAGTTCCTGGTTGGTCATCTGGAAGCAGCCGTCGCCGTCGATCGCCCAGACGGTGCGGTCCGGCCGGCCGGCCTTGGCGCCCATCGCGGCGGGAACGGCGTAGCCCATCGTGCCCGCGCCACCGGAGTTCAGCCACGTCGAGGGCTGTTCGTAGCCGATGAAGTGGGCGGCCCACATCTGGTGCTGGCCGACGCCCGCGGCGTAGATGGTGTCGGCGGGGGCGAGCTCGCCGATCCGCTCGATGACCTGCTGCGGGGACAGGCTGCCGTCCTCCGGCAGGTCGTAGCCCAGCGGGTAGGTGTCCCGCCAGCGGTTGAGGTCCTTCCACCACGCGGTGTAGTCGCCCTTGTGGCCGGCGTCGTGCTCGGCCTGGACGGCGACGATCAGGTCGGCGATGACCTCGCGCGCGTCACCGACGATCGGGACGTCCGCGGCGCGGTTCTTGCCGATCTCCGCGGGGTCGATGTCGGCGTGGACGACCTTGGCGTACGGCGCGAAGGAGTCCAGCTTGCCGGTGACCCGGTCGTCGAAGCGGGCGCCGAGGGTGATCAGCAGGTCCGACTTCTGCAGCGCGGTGACGGCGGTGACCGCGCCGTGCATGCCGGGCATGCCGACGTGCTGCGGGTGGCTGTCGGGGAAGGAGCCCAGGGCCATCAGAGTGGTGGTGACGGGGGCGCCGGTCAGCTCGGCGAGGACCTTCAGCTCGGCGGTGGCGCCGGCCTTCATCACGCCGCCGCCGACGTAGAGCACCGGGCGCTTGGCCTCGACGATGAGCCGGGCGGCCTCGCGGATCTGCTTGGCGTGCGGCTTGGTCACCGGGCGGTAGCCGGGCAGCTCGGTGTGCGGCGGCCAGGTGAAGGTGGTCTGCGCCTGGAGGGCGTCCTTGGCGATGTCGACCAGGACCGGGCCCGGACGGCCGGTGGCCGCGATGTGGAACGCCTCGGCGATCGTCCGCGGGATCTCGGCGGGGTCGGTGACCAGGAAGTTGTGCTTGGTGATCGGCATCGTGATGCCGCAGATGTCCGCTTCCTGGAACGCGTCCGTGCCGATCGCCTTGGACGCGACCTGGCCGGTGATCGCCACCAGCGGGACGGAGTCCATGTGGGCGTCGGCGATCGGGGTGACGAGGTTGGTGGCACCCGGGCCCGAGGTCGCCATGCACACCCCGACCCGGCCGGTCGCCTGGGCGTAGCCGGTGGCCGCGTGGCCGGCGCCCTGCTCGTGGCGGACCAGGACGTGCCGGACCTTCGAGGAGTCCATCATCGGGTCGTACGCAGGCAGGATCGCACCGCCGGGGATGCCGAACACCGTGTCGGCCCCGACCTCCTCGAGCGAACGGATCAGGGACTGCGCGCCCGTGACGTGCTCGACGGCGGCGGACTGCGGTCCACCGGAGTGACGGGCCCGCGGCTGAGGATGGTGGGCCCCGGAGGCCTGCTCGGTCATCTGCGTCTCTTCTCGAAGCTGAGGGATTTGACGGGATTTGTGAGGTTGCTGTGCAACAAAAAACCCCCCGTGCCAGGTGGCAAGCGAGGGGAGCGCGTCGGGATGTGAGCCGGGTTTCGTCCGGGGCCCAGCTTCAGCCGACGCGCTTTCCAAGTACGAGAATTCGGGTGCGCATGTCACAGACCCTCCCCCCGCCGTGCACCGAGTGTCAAGTGGGTGGGACGGAGGTCTCACTATTTGAGCGCAATGGCGGATGCATGAGCGAATCCGGACCCGCCGGTCCGCCGTGCCGGACGGGCAGTCCGCTGCCCGTGAGCACCACCGCCCGGCTCTGCCCCGGAAGCTCCGGCACCGGGTAGTGGGCGTGCGTCAGAGAACGCCGCAGCCGGTGCTCGTCGAGCGGCCCGGAGAAGGCCATGCCCATGCCGTGCGTGCAGCCCATGGAGCGCAGCGCGAGGACCTGCTCGGGCAGGTCGACGCCGTCCGCGACGGACTGCATGCCCAGGTCTCCGGCGATCCGCAGCAGCCCTGCGGTGATCTTGTGCAGCCGGGCGGACTCCACCACCCCGTCGATCAGCCCGCGATCCAGCCGCAGGATGTCGACCGGGAGCCGGCGCAGCGCGCCGATGGCCGCATAGCCGCTGCCGAAGCCGTCGAGAGCGATCCGTACCCCGAGGCGGCGCAGCGCGACCAGCCGGCGCTCCAGGTCGTCGAGCGGCATACGGGAGTCGCTCTCGGACAGCTCCAGCACGAGCGCGCGCGAGGGCAGGCCGTGCCGGGTGAGCAGCGCCTCGACGCCCGCGGGGGACAGTGCGTGATCCAGCAGACGGCGGGCGGAGAGCCGGACGGCGACCGGGACCGGGTAGCCGGCGCGGTGGCGCGCCGCGGCCTGCTCGACGGCCTCCTCCAGCTGCCACCGGTCCAGCTCCGCGGCGCGGTCGCCGTCCTCGGTGAACCGGCCGCGGTCGCCGACCCGCAGGAACTCGGCCGGGGTGAACAGGATGCCCTGGGCGGAGCGCCAGCGGGCGTGCGCCGCGACCGCGGTGACCCGGCCGCCGGCCAGCTCCACCACGGGCTGGTGCAGCAGTGCGAACTCGCCGTCGTGCAGGGCCGTACGGAGCTTGGTGGCGAGTTCGGCACGGTGTGCCACCTCGCTCTGCATCTGGGGCGCGTACAGCTCCACCCGGCCCTTGCCGGCCTGCTTGGCGCGGTACATCGCGAGGTCGGCGTTGCGCAGCAGGCCCGCGGGGCTCACCCCGGGGTCGGCGAAGGCGACGCCGATGCTGGCCGCGACCCGGACGTCCCGGCCGTCGATGCGGTACGGCTCGGAGAGCTTGATGCGCAGCCGGTCGGCGATCTCGTGGATGCGGAACTCGCGAGCGGCGAGGTCGCGGGTGCCGTCGCCGGTGATCAGGGCGGCGAACTCGTCGCCGCCCAGGCGCGCCGCTATGTCCCCGGCGCGCACCGAGTCGCCGAGCCGGCGGGCGGCCTGGATCAGCAGTTCGTCGCCCGCCTGGTGGCCGATGGTGTCGTTGACCTGCTTGAAGCCGTCGAGGTCGATGTAGAGCACGGCGGTGTCGTGGTCGCTGGCGCGGCGGCCGGTGACGGCCTGGGTGACGCGCTCGGTGAACAGCGCGCGGTTGGGCAGGTCGGTGAGCGCGTCGTGCGAGGCGTTGTGCTGGAGCTGGGCCTGCAGGCGGACACGTTCGGTGACATCGCGGGAGTTGAAGATCAGGCCGCCGTGGTGGCGGTTGACGGTGGATTCGACGTTCAGCCAGCCGTCGCCGCCCAGGCGCTGTTCGCCGGCGCGGAAGCGGCATTCGATGCGGGTGGTCGGTTCGTCCTCGGGCGCGGCGGCGAGGAATCTGCGGACCTCGTGCACCACCCGTCCCAGGTCCTCGGGGTGGATCAGCGAGGCCAGTTCGGAGCCGACCAGCTCCTCGGCGTCGCGGCCGTAGACCCCGGCGGCCGCCGGGCTCACGTAGCGGAGCACTCCGGTCGGGGCGGCGATCATGATGACGTCGCTGGAGCCCTGCACCAGGGAGCGGAAGTGGTTCTCCTTCTGCGCCAGTTCCTGGGTGAGGGTGATGTTGTCGAGCAGCATGATGCCCTGGCGGACGACCAGCGCCAGGACGACCGTGCAGCCGGTGAAGAGCACCACGCGGTCGATGCGGCGCCCGTCGAGGACGTTGGTGAGGATGCCCAGGGTGCAGACGGCGGCGGCGAGATACGGGGTGAGGGCGGCGAGCGAGCCCGCGATGGGGCGGCTGCCGTGCGGCGGGACCCGGCGGGCCGCGGGCTTGACGTCCTCCTCGGGGCACTCCTCGCCGCTGCGACGGGCGACCCAGGGCGCGTACGCGAGGAGCATCGAGCCGGCGAACCATCCGGCGTCGAGGATCTGTCCTGAGCGGTAGTGCTCGCGCAGCAGCGGCGAGCTGAACAGGGCGTCGCACAGCACCGTCAGCGCCAGCGCGGCGACCGCGGTGTTGATGGCCGAGCGGTGCACCGAGGAGCGCCGGAAGTGCAGCGCGAGCACCATACTGACCAGCACGATGTCCAGCAGCGGATAGGCCAGCGACAGGGCGCTCTGCGCCACGCTGCGGCCCTGGAAGTGGGCGGTGTGCGCGAGCGCGAGGCTCCAGGACAGGGTGACCAGCGAGCCCGCGATCAGCCAGGCGTCGAGGCCCAGGCAGATCCAGCGGGCCACCGTCACCGGTCTCTTGGCGAGCACGAGCAGGCCGACGATGGCCGGTGGTGCGAACAGCAGGAAGCAGAAGTCGGCGAGGCAGGGACTGGGGACCGTGGTGCCCTGGACGACCTCGTACCAGCCCCATACGCCGTTGCCGAGTCCGGCCATCCCGGACGACGCGGCGAACAGCATCCATGCCGGGCGGAAGCGGGTACGGCGCTTGCGGGCGTACAGGCCGCAGGAGAAGGCCGCCAGGAACGCCGCGAAGCTGAGGCCGAAGTCCCCCATGAACGCGGCGACTTCGGGCGAGCCCCAGCCGAAGGCGGCGCCGACGGCGTAGCCGCCGCAGACCACGACGAGGACGATCTGCGGCACCGCGCCCGGCGGATTGCCGGCCGGGGCCGGCGGCCGGGAGAGCATCGCCCCGGGGGCGCTCACCGGACTCTTCCCCTCAGGCGGGCCGGGCATCGTCGCGAGCGGTGTGCCCGGGAGTCTCGCAGCATTCCCGTGGGCGCTCGTGGATCGCGCTTCTCGCGAATCATCCATCGGCTGTACATCGCCCGTCGCCCCCCTCGAGTTCCGGATCCTTCGCATCGCGCCGCATCCTTCCCGGCGTCGTCCCCGCTCGGGACGATACACCAGTTCCGTCACTCAGGGACATAGGGTCTCTACGGAGCGTGACCGGCTGTGAGTGATGGACACTCTGTGCAGTCGTACGGCCTCGTAGCGCTACGCGCAAGCGCTCATTCGGCGGTAGCGACCACGTTCCGCAGCGGCTCCCCGGCCGCGAAACGCGTCAACTGATCGCGCAGCAGCCGCTTCGCACGGGGCAGGAAGGCAGAGCTGGGGCCGCCGACGTGTGGAGTGATGAGCACGCCCGGAGCGTGCCACAGCGGGTGCCCGGGGGGCAGGGGTTCCGGATCGGTGACATCGAGTGCGGCGCGCAGCCGCCCCGACTCCAGTTCGGCGAGCAGTGCCTTGGTGTCGACGACGCCGCCGCGCGCGACGTTGACGAGCAGTGCGCCGTCCTTCATCCGCGCCAGGAATCCGGGTCCTACCAGGCCACGCGTGGTGTCGGTGAGCGGAGTCGCCAGCACGACCACGTCCGCGTCGGGCAGGAGGGCGGACAGGTCGGAGAGTGGATGCACAGGGCCGCGCACAGTGTCACGCGCGGTGCGTGCGACGCGCGCCACCCGCGCACATTCAAAAGGTGTGAGCCGGTCTTCGATGGCACTGCCGATCGAACCATAGCCCACAATGAGGACCGACTTGTCGGCGAGCGCGGGCCGGAAGCCGTGGCGCCACTCCCCCGCGTCCTGGCCCCGTACGAAGCCCGGGATGTCGCGCAGCGCGGCGAGGATCAGAGTGAGCGCCAGTTCGGCGGTGCTGGCGTCGTGCAGCCCCCGGGCGTTGCAGAGCCGGGCGCCGGCCGGCATCGACGCCAGCCCCGGGAGCACGGCGTCGACGCCCGCGGTGAGGGTCTGCACCACCCGCACCCGGCTCATCCGCGACAGCGGGCGCAGGCTGGTCTCCGGGTCCTTCATGTAGGGGACGGCGTAGAAGGCGCAGCGTTCCGGGTCGGCCGGGTAGTCGGGGCCAGCGTCCCAATGGACGTAGTGGAGGCCGGCGGGGAGGCCGTCGATCTCGGCGGGCGGGATCGGGAGCCATACGTCGTTCGCCGCGGGGCGCTGGTCTGCGGTTGCCATGGCCGCAGGCTATGCGAAGAGACGTTCTCCTCAGACGTTAGTTTGGTCTGGCCCTTGACCGGGGGCGAGGGGACGGAGGCACAACCAGGTGGAGCGCAGGACAATCGGTGCGGCGGCTCTCGAAGTGGGCGCCATCGGGCTCGGCTGTATGCCGATGAGCTGGGGGTACACCGAGTCGCAGCGCAGCTTGGACAGCTCGCTGCGGGCCGTGCACACCGCGCTGGACCGGGGGTGCAGCCTGCTGGACACCGCCGACATGTACGGCCCGTTCACCAACGAGCTGCTGGTGGGGCGGGTGCTCAAGGAGCGGCGGGCGGACGCGTTCGTCTCGACCAAGTGCGGGCTGCTGGTGGGCGAGCAGCACATCGTCGCCAACGGGCGGCCGGGTTACGTCAGGCGCGCCTGCGACGCCTCGCTGCGCCGGCTGCAGACCGACCACATCGACCTCTACCAGCTGCACCGGGCCGATCCCGAGGTGCCCGTGGAGGAGACCTGGGGGGCGATGGCGGAGCTGGTGGCGGCGGGGAAGGTGCGGTCGCTGGGGCTGTGCGCGGTGGGTGCGCGGGCGGTGCGCACGGCCCGCGCGGGCCGCACGGAGCGGCGGCCCGCGGGCGGCGGGGCGCGGCCCCGCTCGCGGACGCACGACGGCACGCTGGCCCAACTGGAGCGCGTCCAGCAGGTGTTCCCCGTCAGCAGCGTGCAGGCGGAGCTGTCGGTGTGGTCGCCGGAGGCGCGGGAGGAGCTGCTGCCGTGGTGCGAGTCGCGGGGCATCGGCTTCCTGGCGGCGATGCCGCTGGGCAACGGCTATCTGACCGGCACCCTCACTCCGGGGCAGGGCTTCGAACCGGAGGACCTGCGGGCCCGCCACCCGCGCTTCACCGCCGAGATGATGGCCGCGAACCAGCCGGTGGTGGCGGGGCTGCGGCGGGTCGGCGCCCGCTACGGCGCCACGCCGGGGCAGGCGGCGCTGGCGTGGGTGCTGGCGCAGGGCCGGCATGTCGTCCCGGTGCCGGGCACGAAGAAGGAGCGCTGGGCCGCCCAGAACGCCAAGGCCGCGCAGCTGACGCTCTCCCGTGAGGACCTGGCGGAGATCGCCGCGCTGCCGCCGGCGCTGGGGTCCTGGGACTGAGCCGGGGCGCCGCGACCCGTGCCCGGTGGCGTACGCCGCCGTGCGTGTCGCGCTCGCGGCTCGGCGGCGACGGCCGGATCATGGCAGGTGGGTGTGGCCCGGGCAGCGGACGACGCGCCGTGCGGCGGGCCGCGGTGTGGTGTTCTTGTCCACGCCCGCCGACGAGAGGATCTGCCGTGCAACGCCGTTTCTCCACCGCCGTGTTGGCCGCCGCTTCGCTGCTCCTGGCAGCGGGCTGTTCGGCCGGCGGCGCGCAGCCGCAGGGCGGGGCGAGTTCCGCCCCGGCGAAGAACCGGGGCACCGCCGCCTCGCCGGGGGCCGCCCCGTCGTCGGCCGTGCCGCCCGCCAAGGGCTCGGTCGAGGTGACCGGCACCCTGGCCACCGGGCTGAAGTCGCCGTGGGGCGTGGCGGTGCTGCCGGGCGGGGACCTGCTGGTCGCCTCCCGGGACACCGGGAAGATCGTGCGGATCGCGGCGCACGGCGGGAAGATCACCGAGCTGGGGTCGGTGCCGGGGGTGGAGCCGGGGGGCGAGGGCGGGCTGCTGGGGATCGCGGTGTCCGCCGCGTTCGGGGCGGACCACCAGGTCTACGCGTACTTCACCACCGCCTCCGACAACCGCGTCGCCCGCATGAACTACGACGAGAGGCGCCCCCAGGGCGATCAGCTGGGCGCGCCCGACACGGTCTTCAAGGGCATCCCCAAGGGCCGGATCCACAACGGCGGCCGGATCGCCTTCGGCCCGGACAAGATGCTCTACGTCGGCACCGGTGAGACCGGCGACACCGGGCTGGCGCAGGACAAGCGGTCCCTGGGCGGCAAGATCCTGCGGATGACGCCGGACGGCGAGCCGGCGCACGGCAACCCCGAGGCGGATTCGGTGGTGTACGACTACGGCCACCGCAATGTGCAGGGCCTGGCCTGGGACGACGACAAGCGACTGTGGGCCTCGGAGTTCGGGCAGGACACCTGGGACGAGCTCAATGTCATCGAGCCGGGCCGGAACTACGGCTGGCCGAAGGTGGAGGGCCGGGCCAAGGGCAGGGCCGCGGGCGCCGGGTTCATGGACCCCGTCGAGGTGTGGCGGACCGCGGACGCCTCGCCCAGCGGGATCGCCTGGGCCAAGGGCTCCCTCTGGATGGCGTCGCTGCGCGGCGAACGGCTGTGGCGGATTCCGCTGAACGGGACCCGGCCGGTGGCCGCGCCGCAGGCCTTCCTGAAGGGCACCTACGGGCGGCTGCGGACCGTCGTGGCGGCCGGCGACGGGACGTTGTGGCTGGTCACCAGCAACACCGACGGACGGGGCACGCCGCACAAGGGCGATGACCGGATTCTCCGCCTCCGGGTGAGCTGATCCGGCTGATCCCTTTTTCGGGTGCCGTGCCTACACTCGGGGGCAGGGGGACGGGTGCGTGTCGGCCGACGAGGGGACAGGGCACCATGTTCAACATCGCGGAAGAACTGTTCGCACCGGGGCGCAAGCACACCGACGAGGAGCGGCAGAAGATGTCGCTCGTCGTCGACGACGTGGGCGACGGCGATCCCGGGAAGGGCCCGATCGACCTCACCTCGGGGACCGTCGTCGTCCGGGCGCCGGGGCGGCAGCGGGACGGGGACCACGGCCGGGAGCGGGACGGCGGGCGGGACGGGGAGCGGCCCTAGGCGCCCGCTCGCCGGGCACCCGCCGCGGGCGTCATGCCGGTCAGGGCGTCCCGACCGGGTCCTGGCCCGGTACCGGCTCGCCGAACAGGCGCAGGCGGTGTGCCATCGCGCCCGCCTCGCCGCGGCCGGAGACGCCCAGCTTGGCCAGGATGTGGGAGACATGGACGCTGGCGGTCTTCGGGGAGATGAAGAGGGCGTCGGCTATCTGGCGGTTGCTGCGCCCGTCCGCGACCAGGCGGAGGACATCGCGTTCACGGGGCGTCAGGCCGAGGGATTCGGCGGGGACGGCGCCGGCGGGTGAGGGGTCCGCGGGTGCGGCGCCGCCGGTCGCCGGCGCCGCCTCGCCCTGCGGCGGCGGGCAGGGCAGCGGGATGCGGGCGCGCTGGGCGAGGAGCGCGAGTTCCCCGGCGAGCGGGCGGGCGCCCATCGCCGCGGCGGCGGTGTACGCCCGGGTGAGCAGGAGCACGGCGGCCTCGCGCGGGGTGCGGCCCTGCAGGCCGAGGGTGGCCCGCTCGCCGCCGTGCAGGAGGGACTCCGCCCAGCGGTAGCAGGCGCGGGCGAGTTCGTGCGGGCGGTCGAGGGGCTCGAAGGCGGTGACCACCCCGGCCCAGGCGTCGGGGGTCTCGCGGCCCTCGGCGCGGCGGAGTTCGGCGTCGAGCGCGAGGGCGTGGGCCGCCCAGACGGGGCAGATCCGGGGCAGCTTCCTGGCGGCGTCCCGGATGCGGGCGAGGACCGCGTCCCGGCCGGGACCGGCGGCGGGCAGGCCGCGGGCGTCGGCCTCGGCGGTGGTGGCCGACCAGAGCAGCGGCCAGGCGTAGCGCTGGGTGCCGGGAGGGAAGCCGGCGTCCAGGACCTGCTGGAGGACGCTGCGGACGTCGAGGACGCGGCCCTGGTGGGCGGCGATCCGCAGGGCGTGCCGCGCCATGACGAGGGCGTGCTGCGGCTGCGGGTCGTGGGTGCCGTAGTGCTCCTGGGCGACGGCCAGTTCGGTTTCGGCGCCGGCGAAGTCGCCCTGGTCCAGGGCGAGGCCGGTGCGGCGGCTGGCGGCCAGCGCGAGGGCGCGGGGGCTCTGGGCGAGGCGGCGGGCGTCGTCGGCGGCCCGGCCCGCCTCCTCCCAGCGGCCCAGCGACTGCAGGGACTCGGCGCGGTTGCCCAGGACCCAGCTGGTGCTGTCCTTGAGGCCGTAGCGGGTGGTGAGTTCGACGCCCTGCTCGGTGACCTCGACGGCCTCGCGGGAGCGGCCGACGCCTTCCAGGGCGGACGGGAAGTTGACGTGGCCGCGGGCGATGACGGCGAAGTAGCCGCGGTCGACGGCGCGGCCGAGGCTGGTGCGGAAGTCGTCGAGGCCCGCGTCGACCTCCCCGGAGTCGACCCGCAGTCCCGCCAGGGTCAGCCGGGAATTGAGCTCGGCCTCCTCGTCGCCCACCAACTCGGCCAGCTCCACGGCGCGTTCGGCCGTGGCGAAGGTGCCGGGGCCCGGGTCGTGCAGGATCGCCCAGCTGGCGACGGCGGCGAGCACCTCGGCGTGCACGGAGGACGGCGGCAGGCCGTGCATCAGCTCCTGTGCGGCGCCCAGGTCCTCCCAGCCGTTGCCGCGGCCGGTGCCCTGGCAGAGCCGGGAGCGCTGCACCAGGAACCAGGCCGTGCGCAGGGGGTCGCTCTCGCCGCGCAGCGACCGCAGGGCGCGCTTGACGATCGTGAAGGCGCGTTCGTTGTCGCCGGAGAGCCGGGCGGCCACCGCGATCTCGGCGAGCAGGTCGAGGAAGCGCAGGGCGTCGCCGTCGTGGCAGCCGCAGGCCGGGTACGCCTCGGCGTAGTCGACCGGGCGCACGCCCTGGCGGACCTCCGTGGGCGCGTCGTCCCACAGCTCCAGGGCCCGGTCCAGCAGCCGCAGTTGTTCGGCGTAGGCGTGGCGGCGGCGGGCCTGGACGGAGGCGGCGAGGACGGCGGGCAGCGCCTTGGCGGCGTCATGGGACTTGTACCAGTAGCTGGCGAGCCGGGCGGCGCAGACGTCGGCGCGGACGAGCGAGGGGTTGGCCTCCAGGGCCTCGGCGTAGCGGCGGTTGAGGCGGGTGCGCTCGCCGGGCAGCAGGTCGTCGACGACGGCCTCGCGGACGAGGGCGTGCCGGAAGCGGTAGCCCGTGCCGTCCTGGGTGGGCACGAGGGTGTTGCTGCCGACGGCGGACCGCAGCGCCTCGATGAGGTCGTCCTCGGGCATCCGGCAGACGGCGGAGAGGAGTTCGTGCTCGACCGTGGAGCCTGCCTCGGCGGCGGTGCGCACCACCCGCTGGGCGTCCTCGGGGAGGGCCTCGACGCGCACCAGCAGCAGATCGCGCAGCGGGTCGCTGAGGCCGTGCAGCGCGCCGTCGGCGAGGGAGCGGGCCAGCTCCTCGACGAAGAAGGCGTTGCCCTCGGAGCGCCGGAAGACCCGGTCGACGGTGTCCTCCCCGGGGTCGCTGCCGCGGATGCCGGCGATCTGGGAGCGGACTTCCTCGCGGTTGAAGCGGGCGAGTTCGACGCGGCGGACCGTGCGCATCCGGTCGATCTCGGCGAGGAAGGGGCGCAGCGGGTGGCGGCGGTGGATGTCGTCCGAGCGGTAGGTCGCGACCAGGAGGACGCCCGCGTCGTGCAGGGAGCGCAGGAGGTAGGCGAACAGCTCGCGGGTGGAGCGGTCGGCCCAGTGGAGGTCCTCGACGACGATGACGAGGGTGCGGTGGGCGGCGAGCCGCTCCAGGAGGCGGGCGGTCAGCTCGAAGAGGCGGGCGCGGCCGATCTCCTCGTCGTGCGCCTCGCCGGGGGTCTCCCCCAATTCGGGCAGGATGCGGGAGAGTTCGCCCTCCTGGCCGGCGACAGCGGCGGCCAGCTCGTCGCGCAGATGCCAGTTGAGGGTGTGCAGGATCGCGGAGAACGGCGCGAAGGGCAGGCCCTCGGAGCCGATCTCGATGCAGCCGCCGAACGCGACGAGGGCGCCGCGGGCGCGGGCGGACTCGCCGAACTCCTCGATGAGGCGGGTCTTTCCGACTCCGGCCTCGCCGCCGATCAGCAGGGCCTGGGGCTCGCCGGACGCCGTGACACGGGCGAGCGCGTCCCCCAGCACGGCGAGTTCGGCCGCGCGGCCGACGAACACGGGACTGACGGACCTGGTCTCCACGCCGGTGAGCATCGCACAGGAATCCGGCGATCCGGCAGTGGGACCCGGAAGGCGAAGCGCCCGGCCCGGTGCGGAGAGCACCTGGGGCCGGGCGGACGGCTGTGGGGCGGACGGCGGGGCCGGCACCTGGGGCGCCATGGGAGCCGCCCGGTCAGGCGGTGGCGCGGCGGATCCGCGGCCACCTGCCCCGGGTACTCACCCGCCCTTCGGGTTCGTCCGTCCCGGAACGTGCGCCGCGGCGGGCGGACGGCGCGGTGCCGGCCGCCTCGCGCGCCAGGCGCTGCCGGTCGGCCTCGCGGCGCAGCTCCTCGTGACGGATCCGGATCTCCAGCTCGGAGCGGTACATGGTGTCTCCCCTGACGACGGTGCGGTGGTGTGCCGACGGCTTGTCGATGTGCTCAAGCCTCGTCGCCGAGGGGGTCCGCCGCATCGGGAGAGTTCCCGATCTCCGGCCCCGGGCGGTGCCCGGAAGTCCGCGGTGACGCCCGCGGGTTCCTCAGGGCGCCGCCCGTGGCACCCGTCCGGTGCTTAGGGAAGCGTCCCGGGGGCCTTACGGGGCCGAGGGTCCGGCGCCCGCGGGGGCCTTGGGGACGGTGGGCATGCTGCCGAACAGGTCGAGGTACATGCCGGCGGAGATCAGGATCCCCACCACGCCGAGCGCCAGCCCTCCCCAGGCGACGGCCCGCACCCAGGTGGCGCGCGGGCGGGTCAGCACCACCGCGGCCACGGCCAGCGCGAGCACCGCGAAGAAGCCGTTGACCAGGGCGTTGGTGTGCCAGGAGGCGCCGTAGACCGCGGAGATCTGGTCGGCGGCCTGGGCCTTGCCCGACTGGACCTTGATCTGGCCCATCAGGTTCGCCCGCTCGGCCAGGGTGGTGCCGAGCCAGGTGCCGGTGACGGACGCGAGGCCGAGGCCCGCGGCGACGACGGCACCGGCGCCGGCGGCGATCTGCGCGCTGGCGCGGGCGGTGACGCCGGTGTCGTGGTCGGGATCGTCGGCGCCGTCGTCCGCTTCGAGGCCGGTGGCCTCGTCCTGCGCGGCGAGGGCGGCGTTGTCGTCGTCGTGCTCGTCGACCTTGGCGCCTGCCTTACCGGCCGCCTCGGCCTCGGTGGTCTCCGGGATCGCAGCAGTCTCCTTGGCCCCCTGCGCCGGCACGGTCTTCTCGTCGTCGGTTCGGTTCTCGGTCGTCCTGGTCGTTCCCATGGGCGCGACCGTAGGTGCCGCGTCTGAGAGCGAGATGAGAACGGGGGCGGCCGGCGGGCGCCGGTGGGCGACACGCCGGGCGCGAGGGTCCCGCCGGGCGCCGTCCGGTGCCGAGTCCTACGCCTTCACCAGCGGTTTCTCCCCGCCTCGCGGTCCGGGCGGCGCCGCCGTGCCGGGCTCCGGCGGCGGCTCGATACTGATCCGGGGCAGCCACCGGTCGAGCCAGGACGGCAGCCACCAGTTGGCGCCGCCCAGCAGATGCATCAGGGCGGGCACCAACAGCGTGCGGAGCACGAAGGCGTCCAGGGCGACGGCGCAGGCCAGGCCGATGCCGAACATCGCGATGGTCCGGTCGCCGCTGAGGACGAAGGCCGCGAACACCGCGATCATGATGACCGCCGCCGAGTTGATCACCCGGCTGGTCTCGGTCAGGCCGACCCGTACCGCCCGGCGGTTGTCGCGGGTCAGCTGCCACTCCTCGTACATCCGCGAGACCAGGAACACCTGGTAGTCCATGGACAGGCCGAAGAGCACCGAGACCATGATGACCGGCAGGAACGGTTCGACCGGGCCGGCGCTGCCCAGGCCCAGCAGTTCGCTGCCCCAGCCCCACTGGAAGACGGCGACGACGATCCCGAAGGACGAGGCGACGGCCGCGACGTTCATCAGCGCGGCCTTGAGGGGGATGCCGATGCTGCGGAAGGCGAGCAGCAGCAGGACCGAGCCGAGCGCGACGACGACGCCGATGAAGAGCGGCAGCTTGCCGACGATGACGGACGCGAAGTCGTCGTAGCTCGCGGTGATGCCGCCGACCCGCACCCGCAGCGTGCCGTCCCCCCGCGCCGCGGGCAGCACGTCGGCGCGCAGGCGGGTGACCAGGTCGGAGGTCTGCCGGGACTGCGGGGAGGTGGTGGGGACGACGGTGATCACGCCGGTGCGGTGGCCGCCGTCGTACTCGGGCGCGCCGGCCCGGGCGATGCCGGGTGTCTCCCGCAGCCGTTGCGGCAGCTTGCCGAAGGCGATCCGGTCCTGGGGTCCTTCCAGGGTGGCGACGAGGGTCAGCGGCCCGTTGGACCCGGGGCCGAAACCGCTGCCGTGTCCGTCGCCCGCCAGCAGGTCGTAGGCCCTGCGGGTGGTCGAGGAGGCGGGGTTGTTGCCCTGGTCGGAGGTGCCCAGATGCAGTCCGAGGGTGGGGAGCGCGAGGACGGTCATCAGGGCCGCGGCGGCCGTTCCCAGGAGCTTGGGGTGGCGCTCGACGAAGCCGGACCAGCGGGCGGCGATGCCGGCGGGCCGCTCGGGCCGCGGTCCCCGCTCGGCCAGCCGACGGCGCTCCCTCCGGCCGAGCGCCCGCGTCCCGATCAGCCCGAGCAGCGCCGGCAGCAGGGTGACGGCGGCGGCCACGGTCAGGACGACGGTCAGCGAGGCGGCGAGGGCGACGCCGTTGAGGAAGCTCAGCCGCAGGACCAGCATGCCCAGCAGCGCGATGCAGACGGTGGCCCCGGCGAAGACGACCGCGCGCCCGGACACCGTGACGGCGCGGACGGCGGCCTCGGCGACCGGCAGCCCGGCCCGCAGCCCCTTGCGGTGCCGGGTGACGATGAACAGCGCGTAGTCGATGCCGACGCCGAGACCGATCAGCATGCCGAGCATCGGGGCGAAGTCGGCGACGGTCATGACGTGGCCGAGCAGGGTGATGCCGGCCGAGGCGGTGCCCACGGCGGCCAGCGCGGTGACGATCGGCAGCAGGGTCGCGGCGAGCGACCCGAAGGCGAGGAAGAGCACCACGGCCGCGGCGCCGAGTCCGATGAGTTCCGGGAGCTGGGCGCGCGGCGCCTCGGTCAGCGCGATCCCCGCGCCGCCGAGTTCGACCTGGAGGCCGGGGCCCGACGCGGCCCGCGCGGTGTCGACGACCGTGCCGACCTGGGCGGGGTCCAGGTCGTCGGTGGCCCGGTCGAAGACCACGGAGGCGTAGGCGGTGTGCCCGTCCCCGCTGATCCGCCGGGCGTCCGGGTCGTCGGACGGGCCTGCGCCCCGCTTGCCGTAGGGGCCGTGCACCTCGGCGACGCCGGGCAGCGCGGCGACCTTGTCCAGGGTGCGTGTCATGGTCCTGCGGACCGCGGCGGAGCGTACCGTTCCGGAGTCCGTGTGCCACACGATGCTGTCGCTGTCCCCGGACTGCCCGGGGAAGGCCCGGTCCAGCAGGGCGGCGGCCCGCCCGGATTCGGTCCCCGGCACCTCGTAGTTGTTGGAGTACGCCGGTCCCATGACCCCCGCGGCGGCGGCGACGCCCGCGAGGGCGGCCAGCCAGAGGGCGATCACCACGATGCGGCGCCTGAGACACCACCGAGCCAGAGCGGTCACGGACCTCGTCTGCTTCCCGGGTCGTGCGTCGATATCTCCCGGGAGCGGGTGGTGCCGAGCGCGGATGTACGGGGGGACGGGCGGCCCGCCGGGTGCCCGTGAGGGAGCGGCGGGCCCCTCTTCGGTGCAGGGTGTCAGCCCAGGGAGATCCTTTGCGGTGTTTGTGGACTTCCCCACAAAGAGCCCGGAATGGGGAACTCGCTCCCGGCCCCGGTTGTGACCCTCAAGGCCGTCGCCCCGCACGGTCGCCGCGTGCGCCGGGAGCGGGCGGCGCACGCGGCGGTTTTTTTCGGCCGTCCGTTTTCCGGTTGTCACCCGCCAAGAGCTGACATTCTCCTGAACTCCCGGCATTCCGGCGGCCTACTTGTGCGGTATGGGTCACATTCCCGGTGTCCGCCCGGTGCTAGATTCCGGCACCGCAAGCCCGTGTCACTCATCGCCGGTAACGGAGGTTGCCATGAACGAGCACGCCGAGCAGGCGCAAGCACCCACGGAGTACGTCCCGCCGACGCTGGTCGAGGTCGGCGAGTTCACCGAGGACACATTGGGCAACTGGCACGGCACGTCGCCCGACTGGTTCTTCAACTACTACTGGTAGACCGCCCGGCCGCCACGCGGCCGACGCCATGACGGGGGAGCCGGGTCCGCGGACGCGGGGCCGGTCTCCTTCTCTCTTCGCTTCACGGCGCGCCGGACCGCCACGGCATCCGGGCGCACGCCGTACGTCCCGCGGGCCCGCTCTGCGCCCGGGGGACCAGGGGGAACGACGGGGGGGCACAGCAGATGAGCGCGGGGTTCGTGGTCCTGCCCGACACCGCCGACGGCGCGGCGGTCCGGGCGCTGTTGCCGTTCGCGGACGCCCAGGTGGTCCCGCACGCCTCCGGGCGGCCGTGGCTGGTCGGCCGGTGGCCCCACGACCAGGTGACGGTGGCCGCGGCGGGCCCGGCGCGGCTCGCCGTGATCGGCCCGTGCCCGGTCACCGCGGACCGGCTGGCGCGCCTCGCCGCCGGCGTCTCGCGGCTGCCGGACGTGGACCGGGTCGTCCCCTCCCTGCGGGGGTCCTGCCACCTGGTGGCCTCGGTGGACGGCAGGGTCCGGTTCCAGGGCAGCCTCTCCGGGCTGCGCCGCGTCTTCCACACCCGGGTGAACGGGGTGCGCATCGCCGCCGACCGGTCCGATGTGCTCGCGGCGGCGGCCGGGAGCGGGGTGGACGAGGAGGCGCTGGCGCTGCGCGTGGCCTGCGGCCTCCAGGTGCCCTACCCGGCGAACGCGCGCAGCGCCTGGTCGGGCGTCGCCACCCTCGCCCCGGACACCTGCCTGCAGTGGGACGGCGACCGCGACCGGGAGGTGCGGTGGTGGCAACCCCCGCCCCGGGACCGGTCGTTCGAGGAGGGGGCGCAGGGCGTACGGGACGCGCTGACCGCCGTACTGGAGCAACGGCCGCCCTCCGAGGGCCGGTTGAGCGCCGACCTCTCCGGCGGACTGGACTCCACCTCGCTGAGCTTCCTGGCGGCGCGCCGCACCCCCGAGCTGCTGACCTTCCGCTGGGGCGAGGCCGAGGCCGGCAACGACGACGCGGCCTACGCGGGACTCGCGGCGGGGCTGCTCGACCGCGCCGAGCACCTGGTCGTGCCGCAGGACGAACTCCCCGGGATCTTCGCCGATCCCGCCGTCGCGGCCGCCACCGAGGAGCCGCTGTCGCTGACCCGGGCGACGGCCCGCATCCGCCGGAGCGCCCGGCTGCTCGCCGGCCACGGCTCCCGCCGGCACCTGGCCGGACACGGGGGCGACGAACTGTTCTCCCCCCTGCCCGGCTATCTCCATACGCTGATGCGCCGCCACCCGCTGACCGCTCTGCGGCACGTACGGGCCTACTGCGCGCTGACCCGCTGGCCGCTGCGGGCGACGCTCGCCGAGATCGCGAACCCCGGTACCTGCACCGGGTGGTGGCGGGAGCAGGCCGAGGAGCTGACCGCGCCCCGCCCGCCCCAGCGGCGCCCGACGCTGGGCTGGGGCCTGGGAGCGATGCGCGCGGCGCCCTGGACGACCGCCCGGGGCGTCGAGCTGGCCCGCGCGGCACTGCGCCGCGCCGCCGAGGAGGCACGGCCCCTCGCCGACGACCTCGCCACCCACACGACGCTCCTCGTGGTCCGCTCGAACACCTTCGGATACCGGCTGCTGGCGGGCCTGTACGCCGAGGCGGGCGTGCGGCTGGACATGCCGTACCTCGACGACACCGTGCTCGACGCCGTGCTGCGCGTACCGGCCCACGAGCACGCCGGGCCCTGGCGCTACAAGCCCCTGCTGGCCGCGGCGATGCGGGACATCGTGCCCGACGCGGTCCGCACGCGGTCCACCAAGGGCGAGTTCGGCGAGGACATCCGCAGGGGCCTGCGCCGCAACCTGCCCGCCGTCCTGGACGTGTGCGCCGACTCCGAGCTGGCGGCCCGCGGCCTGATCGACCCCGCCGAACTCCGCCGCCGGCTGGCCCTCCCCCAGCCGGACAACACGACGCCCCAGGCCCTGGAGAACCTGCTCGGCTGCGAGACCTGGCTGCGCGCCGCCACCGGCCGCGGCCCCACCGCCCCGCACGACGACCGCACCCCGCACACCGACGGCACCCCTGACCGGAACAGCGCCCCGCACAGCGACGGCACCGCCCCACGGAAGGTCTGACCCGTATGCGGCTCCACTCCGACGTCTCCATGACGGACACCGACGACGGCACGGTCCTGCTGCACCAGCGCACCGGCCGCTACTGGCAGCTCAACCCCACCGGCAGCCGGGTGCTGCACCAACTGCTGGCCGGTGACACCCCCGAGACCGTCGCCGCCGGACTGGCCGCCTCCTACGGCCTCGACCCGCAGCGGGCCGCGGACGACGTCGGCGCGGTGATCGGGCAACTGCGCGCCGCCGACCTCACGGTGGCGTCATGAGCCAGTCGATGACCCTGGCCGAGCGGCCCCGGCTGCCGCTGCGCCACCGGCTCCTGCCGCTGCTCGCCGTCGGCGCCGCCCGGCCGCTCGCCCGCCTCAAGCCCGCCCGGCTGCGGGCCGTCCTGGAACGCGCCCGCCGCGGTGCGGCACCGGCCGGCGCCGAGCAGGCCCGCGCCGCACGCGCCCAGGTGGTGGCCGTGAGCCTGCGCTGCGCGGGCCAAAACTGTCTGCAGCGCTCCCTGGCCACCGCGCTGCTGTGCCGGGCCCGCGGGGTGTGGCCGACCTGGTGCACCGGCGTGCGCACCCACCCCTTCGCCGCCCACGCCTGGGTCGAGGCCGACGGCCGGCTGATCGGCGAGCCGCACCCCCCGGGCTACTACAAGCCGCTGCTGACCGTCCCGCCCGAGGAGGCCGCCGTCCGATGACCACCGCGCGCACCGAGGACGCCCGCCCCTCCTCCGCCGGGCCGCTGCGCCTCGTCGAGGACCGCACCGCCGGCCCCACGACGGTGGACGTCACCGGCTACGTACGGGCGATGTCGGCCCACTGCCCGTACCTCGCGCCGTCCGTGGAGGGCGGTCTGACGCACTGGACGGTGTACGAGGCGGCCGGGGACGCGCCGGAGGTCGAGGAGGCGGTGTTCGAGGCGGGGGTGCGCGGCGCGGAGTGGCTCAGGACGCAGGCGGACCGCCGGCGCGGTGCGCTGCTGTGCGAGAACATCGCGGTCCGCGGCGCCGGCCGGGAGGTGCTGGCGTGGCCGCACTGGGCGCTGAAGAACCTCTACGCCCCGGTCGGTGTGATGTTCGGGAAGTTCCCGGTGGGCGAGCAGATGGCCGACCACCGCGGCCGCGTCGTCCCCGAGCCGCCGCTCTCGTTCCTGGTCGTCCGGTTCGTCGTACGGGCCCGCGACCCGCTCTTCCTGAGCCGCACCCCGGACCTCGCCGAGACGGTGGCGGTCGCGGCGGACGACGGGCGGGACGTCTTCGCCGGGCTCCCCCGCGACTGGAGGAACGTCAAGCTGTGGGCGCGGGAGCGCCTGCCGAAGCGGCCGTAGCGCCGCCGCGGCGGCACCGCCCCTGACCGGGAGCGGACGTGGCCGGTTCCGGCGCGCGGCGGCTGTTCCCGCGGGTGCGCCGCCCCGGAAAGATCATGTTGCAGGGGGGCCGGGGAGACGCCTGACACGTCGCCCCGGGCTCCGAAGATGATCTTTTCGGAGGAAGCACAGCCATGGCACCACCGCCCATCCGCTCGTTCTCGCAGCTCGACCTGCTCGACCCCGCCCGCCCCGTGGTGACGCTCTTCAGCGGCGGCCTCGACAGCTCGTACCTGCTCCTCAAGCTGCGGGAGCGGGGCATCCGCGACGTGCACGCCGTCAGCGTCGACATCGGCGAGGACGAGTCCACCGGCTACAAACGCCAGGTGGCCCAGGCGCTCGGCGCCGAGCTGCATGTGCTGGACAAACGCGAGGAGTTCGCCGACCGGTACGTGGCCAAGGCCATCGCCGCGCAGGCCGTCTACCTCGGCATCCACCCGGTGAGCTCCACCCTCAGCCGCCCGCTGATCGCCCGGGCGGCCGTGGAGCTGGCCGGCCGGCTCGGTGCCCAGGCCGTCCTGCACACCGCCAACCGCTCGCAGAACACCCTGCGCCGCCTCAACGGCGCGCTGGAGCTGCTCGGTTACGACGGCCCCTACGGCAGCCCGTACGACCTCAGCCCCGTCGACCGGGACCGCAAGCACGAGGAGCTGGCGGCGGCCGGCGTCGATCTGCTCGTCGGCCGGCTGGTCAGCGGCGACTCCAACCTGTGGTGCCGGGAGTTCGAGTCCGGCATCCTCGACGACCCCGAGGACCACGCGGTCCCCGAGGAGATGTACCGCTGGAGCACGGTCCGCGCGGACACCGCGCCGAGCAGGCTCACCGTCACCTTCGAGGCGGGCCTGCCGGTCGCCGTGGACGGCCGGCCGCTGCCGCTGACCGGATTGATCGCCGAGCTCAACGAGCGGGCCGGCGCCTACGGCCTGGGCCGCTACTCCGGGCTGGAGCACCTGGACCACGGGGAGAAGGTGCTCGAAATCCGGGAGATGCCCGCCGCGTCGCTGCTCCTGCGGTCCTACCGGCACGTCGAGAGCGCCTGCCTCGGCGCCGAGCTGATCCGGGAGAAGCAGCAGCTGGAGCAGATCTGGGTCCGCGAGGCCCTGGAAGGGCGCTGGTTCGGTGAACTGCGCCTCGCCACCCAGCACTTCATCGACGCCTGCGCGGCCCGCACCAGCGGCGCGGTGACCTGGGAGCTGCGGCCGGGCGGCGCGGAGACCCGCGCCATCACCGCACCGCGCCCCCGCTACCTGCGCGACCGCGAGGGATGGGAGGCGCGCGCCATCGCCCTGGAGGCCGCCGCGCACACCCCGGTCCCGGCCCCCGCCGCCGCGCCCGTCCTCGTCTGAGCCCACCACCCGCGCACACGCACAGGAGCAACCGCACGGTGAACAACCGCACTTCCGCCCCGCTCGCCCCCACCGCCCCCGCTTCCGCCGTCCGCGCGCTGGCCGGCCCCGGCGGCCACCTCATGCCGGCGCGGGAACTGTCCGCGCTGCTGGGCGTGGGCCCGGCCGACTGGGCCCGCTTCGGCGCCCATTGGGACGCGCTCACCCTGGACACGCACATGGCCGACGGCGGCACCTACCGCTTCCGCCGCTACGGCCAGTTCGACGTGGACGCCGCGACGGGCACCCTCACCCGGCTGCCGCACGCGCCGTACCTCCAGGAGAGCACCATCAACCCGCTCAACGGCGGCGTCGAGCGGCACTTCGACCCGCTGACGGACGAGTTCGCGGCCGACCCCCTGCTGCGTGCGCTGCTGCTCGCCATGGCCGCCGTGTTCACCGCCGTCGACGACACCACCGACTGGAACGTCAAGCTGCACCCGTACCGGATCACGGCGGGCGACGACCAGACCGGACAGCCCGCGCCCGAGGGCCGGCACCGCGACGGGGTCACCTTCATCACCTCGCTCATGATCAACCGGGTCAATGTGGCGGGCGGGGAGAGCGCCGTGTTCACCGACTCCGGCGAGGAGTTGCTCACCACCACTCTCACCGACCCCGGCGACCTGCTGCTCGGGGACGACCGCCGCACCCTGCACTCCGTCACCCCGCTGCACCCGCTGGACGCGACGGCTCCGGCGCACCGGGATGTCCTGGTGGTCGCCTTCACCGCCCGCTGACCGGCCCGCCACGCCGGGCCCCGGCACACCGCGATCATGGTGTGCCGGGGCCCGGCGGCCTCCCCGTCGCACGGCCGCACTCGTCGAACAAGGACCCACCGCCATGCCCCCTCTGCCCTCCCGCACCGCACGCCCCGGGAACCGGCCCCTCTGGCTCATCGATGTGCCGGTCGTGCTGGTGGCCGTCGTCTGGGGCTCCAGTTACCTGGCCGCCAAGGAACTGGCCACCACGGCCACCGTCATCGCCCTGCTCCTGCTGCGGTTCCTGGTGGCCACGCCGGTGATGGCCCTGGTCGCGGGCCGCGGGCTCACCCGGCTGAGCGTCCGGGAGACCGGCGCGGGCCTGGTGCTGGGCATGCTCCTGTCGGGCGTCCTGGTGCTGGAGACCTTCGGGGTGGTGCACACCTCGGCGACGAACGCGGGCCTCATCATCAGCCTGACCATGATCTTCACGCCGCTCGCGGAGGCCGTGGCCACCCGCACCCGCCCCACCGGGGCGTTCCTGGGCGCGGCGGCCCTGTCCGTGGCCGGTGTGGCCCTGCTGACCCAGGGGTCGGGGTTCACCGCCCCGTCGTCCGGCGATCTCCTGATGCTGCTGGCGGCCGTCGCCCGCACCGTGCACGTCATGGCCATGAGCCGGATGAAGTCGCTGCGTACGACGGACTCCGGCGCGCTGACCGTCGTCCAGTTCACCGGCGCCATCGCCGTCTTCGCGCTCGCGTCGCCCTTCGCCGCCGCCTCCCCGCTCGACGTGGCGGCCGCCTACTCGGCGCAGCAGTGGACCGCGCTCCTCTACCTGGCGCTGATGTGCACGCTCTTCGCCTTCTTCGTCCAGATGTGGGCGGTGCGCCGTACCTCCCCGTCCCGTGTGAGCCTGCTGCTGGGCACCGAGCCGCTCTGGGCGGCCGTGATCGGCGTCGCCGCCGGCGGGGACCGGCCCGGCCTGCTCGGCGCGGCCGGGGCGGTCCTGGTCCTCATCGGTACGACATGGGGACGGCAGGCGGCGGCACCGGGAGCCGTGACGGAGGGGGACGGGCCGGCTGCTTCCGGGGAGGACGAGCCGGTCGCGGCGCCGGAGGGCGGGTCCGCCGGGGCGGAAGGCGGGTCCACCGGGAGGAAAGACGGGTCCGCCGCGGCGGAGGGCGGACCGGCCCCGGCCCAACAGGCCGGTGCGGCCTGACGGGAGACGCCGGGCGCCAAGGGGAGCTCCCTAGCTAGGCCACCACTCCCCCGAGCTCGACCCGGGAGAGCAGCCCCCGCTCGACGGCCATCATGCCCGCCTGGAACCTGCTGTCCGCCCCGAGCTTGGTCAGCAGCGGGGTGATGGTCCGCCGGAGGGTGCGGTCGGAGACCCCGAGGTTGCGGGCGATGGCGCTGTCCTTGAGGCCGGCGGCGAACATCCGCAGGACCATCTCCTCGCGCTCGGTCAGCGCCGCCCGGCACGCCACCTGCCGGGACTCGTCCGCCCCGGCGTCGGCCAGCCGCTCCGCGTACACCCAGCAGTGCTCGAAGACCTGCCGCAGCAGGGCGCACATCGCGACGCCGTGGATCTCCAGCGCCGTCACCTCGTCGCTGTCCGAGCTCAGGGTGACGAGCGCCTGCGCGTCGTCGACCAGGGTGAGCCGGAACGGCAGCGTCATCGCCAGCCGCACCCGGGCGCCCGCGCGCCGCAGTCCGCTCAGGTGCGCCTGGCCCGCCGGGTTGTCGGGGGTCGAGTGCAGATAGAGGGCGCGCAGCGACACCCCGCGGGCGAGGACCTGGCCGCTGCGGCGGGCGGCCTCGCCCCAGCGTTCCGGGGCGGCCGAGTCGTTCGGGCGCAGCGCGAGGATCTCGCGGCGCGCCGCGGCCGCCATGGCGTCCAGGCTCTCCGCGATCCGCTGCTGCCCCACCAGTACCTCCACCCGGGCGTGCTGCGGGGCGCCGGAGGACCGGAAGGCGGGCAGGCTGTCGGCCAGGGCGCCGAAGGCGGCGCGCAGCGAGCGCAGTCCGACGAGCCGGTCCGCCGTCGTCTGTTCGGCGGTGTCCAGCAGCAGCGCGAACGCGGTCTCCGGTGACACCGGGACGGGCAGCGCCCCGTCGCCGGACGGCCGCACCAGCCCCATGGCCGCGAGGTAGCGCAGGACCTCCTGGAACTGACGGCTCGTCATACCGAGTTTGTCGGCGGCCCGCCCGGGCGGGCAGTCGCCGTCCAGCAGAAGTAAGTTGAAGACCTCGTCGGCACGGTCGGGACCCGGACGCGAACGCATGACACCTCCACGAAAAGTGTGTGTCACGGCGTCATCGGCGTGGGTGGCGAGTACCCGGTCCGCCTCTCCGGAGGGCCCGGACCGAGTTGCAGGGATGTTAGGCGGAGGTCACCTCCACTGTCCACGCCCGGTCTCTCATCGTGGACCGCACCCACCTCACCGGCCGCGCGGGCCCGCCCCAGGGCACCACCCCGCCCAACTCCCCCTTGTGCCGCACCCCTTGACCGCCCTATTGGTCTGAACCATTCTGTGCCCAGGAGCGGTGGCCACCGTCTTGCTGCAGTCCTCCCCGCGTTCTCCCCGTGTTCCCCCCTTCGGCACTGGAGACAGCCATGCCTCGCACCGCATCCCCCCGGCCGGCCCGCCGCAGCCGCCTGTTCGCGGCGGCGCTGACGGCGCTCGCCGCCGCGGCGGCCACCCTGTCCGGTTCCACCCCGGCCGCCGCGGCCGATGTCAACGCCGCCCGCAACGCGGGCTACGAATCCGGCCTGAGCGACTGGACCTGTTCGGCGGGCAGTGGCAGCGCCGTCGGCTCCCCCGTCCACAGCGGCACCGGCGCCCTGAAGGCCACCCCCACCGCCTCCGACAACGCCACCTGTTCCCAGACCGTCGCCGTCGTGCCCGGCGCGACCTACCGGCTCAGCGCGTACGTCCAGGGCTCCTACGTCTACCTGGGCGCCTCCGGAACCGGCACCACGGACGCCGCCACCTGGACACCGTCCACCACCGGCTGGCAGCAGCTCAGCACCACCTTCACCACCGGCCCCACGACCACGTCCGTCACGGTCCACACCCACGGCTGGTACGGACAACCCGCCTACTTCGCCGACGACTTCAGCGTCCTCGGTCCCGACGCCGGGGGCGGCACCGACCCCGGACCCGAGGTCCCCGCCGTGCCCGGCGGCCTCGCCGCCGGCACGGTGACCCCGTCCTCCGTGGCCCTGTCCTGGAACCCGGTCCCCGGCGCCACCGGCTACACGGTCTACCGCGACGGCACCAAGTACCAGGCGGTGGGCGGCACATCGGCGACGGTCTCGGGCCTGTCCCCCGCCACCGCGTACCGCTTCCAGGTCACGGCCACCAACGCGGCCGGCGAATCGGCCCGCTCATCGGAGATCACGGCCACCACCGCCCGCTCGGGGGACGGCGGCCACCCCGCCGTCCCGGCGCACGCGGTCACCGGCTACTGGCAGAACTTCGACAACGGCGCGACGGTCCAGAAGCTCGGCGACGTCCCCGGCCAGTACGACATCATCGCGGTCGCCTTCGCCGACGCCACCACCACGCCCGGCGCCGTCACCTTCACCCTCGACTCGGCCGGCCTCGGCGGCTACACCGTCGACCAGTTCAAGGCCGACATCAAGGCCAAGCAGGCGGCCGGGAAGTCGGTGGTCCTCTCCGTCGGCGGCGAACGGGGCACGGTCTCCGTCAACGACGCCGCCTCGGCCGCCAACTTCGCCACCAGCCTCTACTCCCTCATGCGGCAGTACGGCTTCGACGGCGTCGACATCGACCTCGAAAACGGCCTCGACCCGACCTACATGAGCCAGGCCCTGCGCTCGCTCTCCCAGAAGGCGGGCGGCGACCTCGTCCTCACCATGGCGCCGCAGACCCTCGACATGCAGTCCACCTCCAGCGGCTACTTCCGGACCGCGCTGAACGTGAAGGACATCCTCACCGTCGTCAACACGCAGTACTACAACAGCGGTTCGATGCTCGGCTGCGACGGCAAGGTCTACTCCCAGGGCACCGTCGACTTCCTCACCGCGCCGGCCTGCATCCAGCTCGAAGGCGGCCTCGCCCCCTCCCAGGTAGGACTGGGCCTGCCCGCCTCCCCCCGGGCCGCGGGCAGCGGCTACGTCGCCCCGGGCGTCGTCAACGCCGCCCTGGACTGCCTCACCAAGGGCACCGGCTGCGGCTCCTTCAAGCCCGCCCGGACCTACCCGGGCCTGCGGGGCGCGATGACCTGGTCGACCAACTGGGACGCGGCGAGCGGCAACGCCTGGTCCGGCGCGGTCGGGCCGCACGTTCACGGCCTGCCGTAACCCTTGCCGTAAGCGCGGAACTCGCACCACACGATCTTCCCCGGCACGCGCTCGCCGACGCCCCACGCGTCGGCGAGCGCGGAGACCAGCAGCAGCCCCCGCCCGGACTCGCCCTCCGCTCCCCCGTCGCCGGACACCGGTGCCGGCACCCGCGGCTCCCCGCCACCACTGTCGTGCAGCTCGACGCGCAGCAGCCCGTCCTCGTCCAGCGACAGGCACAGCCGGTAGCCGCGACCGGGCGGGACGCCGTGCAGCAGGGCGTTGGTGGCCAGCTCGCTCACGCAGAGCAGGACATCGTCCATGAGGTGCCGCAGGTCCCACGCGATCAACGCGGCACGGGCGAACGCCCTGGCCCGCGACACGGATCGGCGCTCGCGCCGGTAGAACGCCGTACGGGCGCAGAGCGTCTGAATCTCCTTGTGCATGGCGCCACTGTCACAGTGCGTAACTATGCTGGGCCACAGTGTCAGGTCGTACAGATCCGTTGTACGACTTCTGGCTGTGTCATGCCGTCGCGGGGAGGGGAAGGCAGAGCGCATGCACCCGGCGAACAAACCGAAGAGGATCACTTCCTGGCATGTGATCGGCGCCCAGCTGAGCCACTTCCGGAAGGCCGCCCGCATCACCCAGCCCGAACTGGCCGAACAGGTCGGGCTCCACGAGGACACGATCGGCTCCATCGAGCAGGGCCGTCGGCCACTGAAGATCGACCTTGCCGAAACTCTCGACGAAATCCTCGGTACGAAGGGGGCTTTGGCGGTCGCGGTGGCCAAGGTCCCGGAACGGGAGAAGCTGCCCGCGTTCGTCCAGGACCTGGTGGAACACGAGGAGGAGGCCCTGACGCTGCTGTCGTACGAAAACCAGGTGGTCCCTGGGCTGTTGCAGACCGAGCCCTACGCACGAGCCACCTTCGATTCCCTCTACCCACCGTTGGACGAGGGCCAGACCGAGGAGTGGGTTTCCGGACGCATCGACCGACAGAAATTGCTGGAGCGCAAAAAGCCTCGGCCCATGCTCAACTTCATCCTCGAAGAGGTGGTGCTCCACCGGCCGATCGGTGACCCGGAAGTCCTCCGCGCACAGCTGCACCATCTCCGATCATGCGCCGAACTCCCCTTCTTAGGACTCCAGGTCATGCCGACGGCCCGGCGTTCCCATGCCTCTCTGGACGGCCCGCTGGTCCTGCTGGAAACCCCCGAACACGAACACCTCGCCTACATCGAAGCGCAACGGATCAGCTTCCTGGTCGACGACCCAGATCAGGTCAGCGTGTATCAACAGGTATATGGGATGCTGCGATCGCAGGCCCTCACCCCCGATGAGACGAAGGGCCTGCTGGACGACTTGCTAGGAGAGTCATGACCAGCAATGCAGCCCAGTCCCGCCTCCACTGCCTTCACTGGATCAAGTCGAGCTACAGCGGTAGCGCCGGGGGCAACTGCCTCGAAATCGCCTACGACTGGAGCAAGTCCACCTACAGCGGCAGCGCAGGCGGCGACTGCCTCGAAGTGGCTACCTGCCCGCACGCCATCCACGTCCGCGACTCCAAGAACCCGGGCGGCCCGATGCTCACCCTGAGTGCCACGGCCTGGGCCTCGTTCCTGGCCGACGTCGCCCGCTGAGTCGGGGTGCGGCCGGGAGGCCCGACCGCACCCGCCCTCGCCACCGGCTAGTCGGCCCGCTTGACGCAGGTCCGGTCGTTCTCCGGCAGCTTGCCGGTGGCCAGGTACCGGTTGACCTCGCCGTCCACGCAGGCGTTGCCGTATTCGCCGTAGAGACCGTGGCGGTGGGCGCCCTTGAGGGTGACCAGCTTGGAGCTCGGCAGCAGCGCGTGCAGAGCCCGGCTGCTCCTGTACGTGGCGCGCGGATCGCCCGTGGCGGCCACGATCAGCGCCGGGGCGTCGCGGTGCACCGTCGTGGGCGCCTCGCGCGGCCGGTCCCAGAAGGCGCACGGTCCGATGTTGCGGGTCAGCGGGCCGAACAGCGGATGCCGGGCGCGGTGGCGCTCGATGTCCCGCCAGTAGCGCTCGGGGTCGCGCGGGGCCGGCTTGTCCCCGCAGATGATCGCCGACTGCGCCGCGGGGGACTTCGCGTCGTCGCCGGTCAGCATGCCCCGCAGCACCACGGTGAACTCCGGCGACAGCCGGGTCGGCCGTCCGGCGGCGGCGCGGGCCAGTACGGACAGCTGCTCGGCGAGGGTGTTCCGCTGCCGGGCGGTGTCGTCCGCGATCCCGGCCACGAGCAGGGACGGCACCTGGGTGTCGTCGAGCCGGAAGGCGTGGGGGGCGGTGCCGACCGTGAGCGGGCCGCGCCCGGACGCCACGACGATCCGGTGGACGGTGGCGAGCACGGCGGCGCGGCTGCGGCCCAGACCGTAGGTTCCGTCGCGGCGCGCGGCCCAGGCGGCCCAGGCGGAGAGGGCCCGCTCGTTCTCGGGCTCGGCGCCCCGCAGCAGCCGGGGGTTGTAGTCGTCCGGGGCGAGGGCGCCGTCGAGCACCGTCCGGTCGAAGCGGCCGGGGAACATCTGGGTGTACACGGTGCCGAGGTAGGTGCCGTACGAGTAGCCCAGGTAGGAGATCTTCCGCTCGCCGAGCACACCGCGGATGACGTCCATGTCGCGGGCCGTGTTGCGGGTGCTGATGTACGGCAGCACCGGCGCGTTGGTGGCCCGGCACTTGTCGGCCAGGCCCTTTTGCAGGGCGACCTGCCGCTCGAAGCTGTCCCGGCCGAGACCGGCCGCGAGGACGCTGGTGCCGACGGGCCAGTGGCAGTCCAGCGGGGTGCTGCGGCCGACGAAGCGCGGGTCGAAGCCGATGATGTCGTAGCGGGGGCCGGCCTCCTTCATCGCCGTGCGGATGTCCGGCGGGGACTCCAGGGCGGGGCCGCCCGGACCGCCGTTGTTGAGGAGGATCGAGCCGATGCGGTGCCGGGTGTCGGTGGCCTTCAGCCGGGAGACCGCGACGGTGATCGTCCGGCCCCGGGGGTCGGCGTAGTCCAGCGGCACGGTCACGTCCGCGCACCGCACGCCGGCCTTCGCCAGGTCGTGGCCCGTCCTGTCGCCGGGGCCCTGGACGCAGCTGCCCCAGACGGGACGCTGCCGGTAGTAGCGGTCAAGGCCGGCCCCTTGGGCGTGCCCGGCGGTGGCCGCGGCGCGTTCGTGGCCCGCTGTGGGGCGCGCGGTGGCCGTGGCCGGAGTGGGGGAAGCGGTGAGGCAGGCGGCGGCGAGGGCGAGGCCCGCGGCCGAGGCGCGGCGCAGGGCCGGGCTGAGGGTGGTCACTCGGTCTCCTTGGGCTGGTGAGTACGGCCGGGGGCGCAGAACGCGCGGTCGACGACGGCGCGGAAGGCGTCCTCCGCCCGGTCGGTGTCCGGCACCTTGGTGAGGGCGAGGGCGATGCCGCGGCCGTCGGGGGTGCTCGCGCCGAGCGCGCGGTGTCCGCCGGGCACCGTCCCGCTGTGCCCCCACCACATCCCGCCGCACGACAGCGGGGAGGCGATCAGGCCGAGCCCGTACCGGGCTCCGGGCCACAGCCGCCGCGGGTCGGCGGGGACGGTGCGCTTCATCTCGGCGAGCCAGTGCGCGGGCACCAGCCTCCCGCCGAACAGGCCGCGGTAGAACCGGTTCACATCGGCGGGGGTGGAGATCAGCGCGCCGCCCGCGCCGCCGAAGGTGGTGTTCCATGCGGTGCCGTCCACCAGGGGCGCCCCCTGCGGCCGCGCATGGCCCTGCTGTCCCGGCCCCGCTCGCCCGGTGCCCGCTCGCCCGGAGCCCTCTCGCCCGGAGCCCTCTCGGCCGGTGCCCTCTCGGCCGGTGCCCTCTCGGCCGGATCCCTGCCGGTCGGAGTCCCGCCGGCCGGGGTCGGGGAAGTAACTGTGCGAGTGCGGGCCCCGGATGCGCGTGGTGTCGCCGGGCCAGTAGGTGTCGCGCAGCCCGAGGGGCCGGAGGATCCGGCGGGTCACCTCCGTCTCGACGCCGCGCCCGGTGGCCTTCTCGACGACGAGTCCGGCGAGGAGGGCGTTGGTGGTGGCGTAGTGCCACTTCCCCTGCGGGTGCGGCATCTTCAGGGCGGCGGCGATCAGTTCGCGGGGCGCGAAGTGGCGGAACCGCCACTCCTCCACGGGGCGCCGGCCGAGGGATTCGGTGTAGTCGGGAAGGCCGCTGGTGTGCTGGAGGAGGTCGCGTACGGAGATGGTGCGCCCGTCGTAGCCGTTGCCCCGGATCAGTCCGGGCAGATGGCGCTCCACCGGGTCGTCCAGTCCGAGCCGGCCCTCCGCGGCGAGCTGCACCACGACCGTGGCGGTGAACGTCTTGGTGATGCTGCCGATCCGCAGCCGGTCCCCGGCGTTCATCGGGCGGCCGCTGCCCAGGTCGGCGACGCCGCGGGCCGCCGTCCACCGGCCGCATCCCGGCTCGACCGCCTCGGCGGCCGCGCCGGGAACCCCGTACCGGGTCACCAGGGCGTCCAGGGAGCCGGCGACCGCACCGCGGGTGGCGGCGCAGCCGGCCGCGGGGGCCGCCCGGGGAGCCGCCGCGTGCGCCGTCGGCACGGCGAGCGCCAACACGGCCGAGGCCGCCACCGAGGCCGCCGTCCACGCCGTCGCGCACCGGGCCGGACGACGCGAACGCCGCGCCGGACGACGCGAGTCGAGGGGAAGTGTCTTCGCTGTGGCCAGAGGATCTCTCACACCGTCAGACGCTAGAAGCGCGCCCTTCGGCACTCACTCCGGCTGTCCCCCCAATCCCGGGTGGGGCCACCTCCCCCACCACCGCGTCCGGGAACGGGAACCCGCCTCCCCCGGGTCAGCCCGCTCCGCCGACCGGCAGTCGAGGACCGCACGCGGGCACAGCCGACGAGCACCGTACGCGGGCCCGGCCGGCCAGGGCCAGGACGCCGGAAGCGGCTAAGTCCCGTACACGCTCGCCACGTTGGCCCGGGGCGCCGGCCGGGTCTTCGCGGCGGGTCCCGCGGCGAACGCGCGGAGCAGGTTCTCGGTGGTGCGGGTGACGAAGGCTCCCGTCCGGCCGTCCATGCCGTGGTCACGCCCGTCCTCGCGCGTCCCGGCCATGAGGGCCTCGACCCACCGCATCGTGCCGGTGGCGAAGACCCCGGCGCCGCTCGGCACGGTGTAGTAGGCGGAGTCCGCGTGGCTGCTGCGGCCGTCGCAGACCAGCGGCGAGTGGGCGAGGATCTCCAGCCGGTCCGGCGTGGGCGCCTGGGGGGTGACCCGGTCGTACTCCACCCCGACGAGGTGGTCGAAGGCGTCGCCGCGCCGCACCCCGGTGCCGGCGAACAGCCAGTGGTCGGCACTGTGGACGACGTACGGCGCGTCCGTGGGGTAGCCCTCGTAGAAGACGCCGGTCAGGGCGGACTCCGGGGCGGCGGCGGGCGGTTGGCGGAAGTCGTGGGTCGGCGGGGCCCCGTGCGGACCGGCGAAGCGCGGATCGTCCCGGTAGGAGGTCTTGTAGCAGACCACGGTGCGCAGGGCGCCGGACGGTCCCGGCTCCAGCCTGACCCGGCGGAAGCAGGCGTTGGCCCCCAGGAAGGCCAGATTGGTGCCGGTGTCGCGGGCCCGGGTGACGTGCAGGCGCTGCTCCGGGGTCCAGTACTCGTCGTGGCCGGGCGAGAGCGCCGCCGTGGCGCCCCGCAGCGCCGACGGGTCGCGGTGCACGTCCACGCCGGTGGTGTAGGCGAGCGGGAGGCCCAGCCGTTCCGCCAGGACCACCAGCGCGCGCTCGTAGACCAGGAACTTCCCGGCGCCGTTGGTGTCGTAGGGCCGGTCGAAGCTGACGGCCAGCGACCGCGTCCCGTACGCGCCGTCCGCGCCGCGGTAGAGGCTGTAGCCGCCCCACGCGTTGTACGCCTGCCAGGTGGCCACCGCGTGCATCAGCACCGTACGGCCCGTGGCGTGTGCCGAGCGGACGATCAGCGGGACGTACCGCTGGTGGCCGTGCTCGGCGTCCAGCCGGAGCAGATAGGCGCCCGGCGGCCAGCCGTCGGCGCGCACCGCGAGGCTGCGCCGCCAGTCGGCCCGTACGCCGCGGGTCCCGGGCAGCAGCCGCGGGCCGCGCTGGCGCCGGCCGGCCACCCGGCCCGACCGCCAGACCAGCCGGGCCTGGGCACCTCGGTACCAGCCCACCCGGTAGGCCGCCACACGGAACCCGGGTGCGGTGGTCGAGACATACAGCCCGAACTCCTCGCCCGGCAGGACGCTCGCCTTGTCGGTGTAGCCCTGCACCGCGTCGGGCGGACCGGCCGAACGGATCCGCCAGTCGGGGTTTCCCGGCCGCTCCCGCTCCGCGGCGAGGTCCGGCTGCTCACCGCCCGTGGGACCCCCGCCGGGACCCGCGCCCGACGTGGCGTCACAGCCGGCGGTCACCCCAGCGGCGAGGCCGGCGGCGCCCACGGCCGCGACGCCGAGGAACCGACGGCGGCCCAGACCGCCGGGGCCGCCCGCACGGTCCGGATGTCCGGCACCGCCCGGGCCGGCGGGGCCGACGGGGCCGCTCGCGTCACCGCGTTCCGCGCGGCCCCGGCGCCGCTCACCGTGTCGTGGGTCGTCGCCCATCGCGCTGCTCCCGTACGCCCTCTGCCCGCCGAGCCGTCAGGGCGATCATCCGCCGCCCCGCACCACCGGACGATCCCGGGTGGTCCGAATGCGGGTACGGCCGCTCCCGGGCGCCGCGGACCGGAGGCGGTCACGGGGCCCCCTTCTCGACCGTCTACAGTCATGTAGACGAAAGCCGGGAGCCGCTACCCGATCACACCTGGTCGGCTGAACGGCGCCCGGAATGCCACAGATCGCGAACACGGCGCACCGCGCCGGGAGGGCGGACATGACAATGTCGCAGTCGAGCGGCGAGACACTGGCCCGGCCCGTGGGCGCGGGACGCTCCCGCATCCCCGTGCCCGAGGGTGGACCCCTGCCGGGCCTGAGCAAGGTCCCGCAGGTCACAGCCCTGTTCTGGGGAGTGAAAGTCCTCACCACCGGCATGGGCGAGACGGCCTCGGACTACCTCGGCCGGACGCTCGGCCCGATACCGGCCGGCAGCCTGGGACTCGCCGGGCTGGCGGCCCTGCTGATCCTCCAGTTCCGGACCACCCGCTACCGGCCCTGGATCTACTGGTCCGCCATCGTCATGGTCAGCGTGTTCGGCACCATGGCCGCCGATGTCGTCCACGTCATCGCCGGCATCCCCTATACGGTCTCGGTGATCGCCTTCTCCGCCGGGCTGGCCGCGATCCTGACGGCCTGGTACGCCACCGAGGGAACGCTCTCCATCCACAGCGTCCGCACCCGCCGCCGCGAGACGTTCTACTGGGCGACGGTGCTCGCCACCTTCGCCCTCGGCACGGCGGTCGGCGACCTCACCGCCGGCACCCTCCACTGGGGCTACCTGCCGTCCGCCCTCCTGTTCACCGCCCTCATCGCGGTGCCCGCACTGTCCGGGCGCTTCCTCGGCCTCAACGCCGTCGCCGCGTTCTGGTGGGCGTACGTGCTGACCCGGCCGCTCGGGGCTTCCTTCGCCGACTGGATGGGCGTCTCCACCGCCCGCGGCGGCCTCGGCTGGGGAACGGGACCGGTCACGCTGGCACTCATCGTCCCGATCGTGCTGCTCGTGGGCTACCTGGCGATCAGTCACAAGGACACCCCGGCCGGGCGACCGGCCAAGGACGCCACCGCCTGACGGAGCACGGAGGAGCGGCGGGCCGGAGCATCCCCGCCACGCCCGCCGCACCGACCCGCCCGGACGGACGGAGAACCGGACGGACGACGCCCCGTCCTGACGTGACGCCACCGGAGCACCTCGCGGACCGCGCCGCTCGGGAACGGCTCCGCTCGCCGGACGCCCTACCCGAGGCCGTCCTCGGCGGGGCGGCGGCCCCAGGCCGAGATCATCGGCGAGGTGCCGACATCGAGGCGCCCGGACGCGACGGCGGCGAGGTGCCGCTCGATCTCCTCTTCCGTGGCGAGGCCCTCGGCGACGAGCTTGTCCCGTACCTGTCGCACACTGGCCGCCTCCAGGACGGCGCACGCGGGCGAGGTGACGGGGAAGTAGGCGTCGGCCTCGACCTCGACGAGGCCGGCCGCGCGCAGCAGCCGCGGCAGCTTGCGCCCGTAGGAGAGGTCGGCGCCGCGCTGTTCCAGCAACCGGCGGAAGCCGCGGCGCATCCGGTTGGCCAGCTCCTGCTCGGGGCCGTACGCGTCGGGGCAGATCTGCGGGATCAGCGCGGGGTCGGCGTCCTCGATCAGCAGCCGGCCACCGGGGCGCAACGCTCGGATCATGGAGCGCAGGGCGGCGTCGCGGTCGGCGACGTGGACGAGGACGAGGCGGGCGTGGATCAGGTCGAAGAGCCCCTCCGGGGGCGCGTCGAGGGCGACGTCGTGGCGGAGCACCTCGACGCCCTCGGCGCCGGCGGTCCCGATCCAGGAGACGTCGATGTCCGTGGCGAGCACCCGCCCGCCGGGGCCGACGCGCTCGGCGAGCCACGCGGGGACGGTCGGCCCGCCGGCCCCGACCTCCCAGCAGTGCCACCCCTTGTCGATCCCCACCGTCTCGAAGTGACGGAACGTGGAGGCGTCGAAGAGGGCCGACAGCGCCTCGAAGCGGGTGCCCGCCTCGCTCTGCCGGTTGTCGAGAAGGTACCCCTGGTCCTGAGACGTGCGGCTGTCGCGACCCATGCGCCGATCATGCCACGGTCGAACCGCTGTGCGGCGGCGGTTCTGCGCATCACGGCGGCAGCGCGGACCGCCTCCCGTACGGCCGCTCCCCTACGGAAGACGAAGCGGCCGCCCCTCCGAGGAGGGACGGCCGCTTCGTCGTTACCGGATCAGGGGTGCGTCAGCCCTCGACGCCCAGCTTCTCCGGACTGTGCTCGATTATTCCTTCGCGCCAAGGCGCTCAAGAATCAGTTCGCGCACCCGGGCCGCGTCGGCCTGGCCCCGCGTGGCCTTCATGACCGCGCCGACCAGCGCACCGGCCGCGGCCACCTTGCCACCGCGGATCTTGTCGGCGATGGCGGCGTTGGCGGCGATCGCCTCGTCGACGGCGGTGCCCAGGGCGCCCTCGTCGGAGACGACCTTCAGGCCGCGCTTCTCGACGACGGTGTCCGGGTCGCCCTCGCCGGCCAGCACGCCCTCGATGGTCTGCCGGGCCAGCTTGTCGTTGAGGGAGCCGTCCGCGACCAGCGCGGTGACCCGGGCGACCTGCTCGGGGGTGATCGGCAGGGCGTCCAGGTCCACGCCGTCCTCGTTGGCGCGGCGGGCCAGTTCGCCCATCCACCACTTACGGGCCGAGGCGGAGTCCGCGCCGGCGTCGACGGTGGCGGTGATCAGGTCGACCGCGCCCGCGTTGAGGATCGACTGCATGTCGTGCTCGGAGACGCCCCACTCCTCGCGCAGCCGGTTGCGGCGCACCCGCGGCAGCTCGGGCAGCGCGGCCCGCAGTTCCTCGACCCACTCGCGGGAGGGGGCCACCGGCACCAGGTCCGGCTCGGGGAAGTAGCGGTAGTCCTCGGCGTTGTCCTTGATGCGGCCGGCCGTCGTGGAGCCGTCCTCCTCGTGGAAGTGCCGGGTCTCCTGGACGACGGTGCCGCCCGAGGACAGCACCGCGGCGTGCCGCTGGATCTCGAAGCGGGCCGCACGCTCCACCGAGCGCAGGGAGTTGACGTTCTTGGTCTCCGACCGCGTACCGAACGTCTCGGTGCCCTGCGGGCGCAGCGACAGGTTCACGTCGCAGCGCATCTGGCCCATCTCCATCCGGGCCTCGGAGACGCCCAGCGCCTTGATGAGCTCGCGCAGCTCGGCGACGTACGCCTTGGCGACCTCGGGGGCCCGCTCGCCCGCGCCCTCGATGGGCTTGGTGACGATCTCGATGAGCGGGATGCCGGCGCGGTTGTAGTCCAGGAGGGAGTGCCGGGCGCCCTGGATACGGCCGGTGGCGCCGCCGATGTGGGTGGACTTGCCGGTGTCCTCCTCCATGTGGGCGCGCTCGATGTGCACCCGGAAGATCTCCCCGTCCTCCAGCTGTACGTCGAGGTAGCCGTCGAAGGCGATCGGCTCGTCGTACTGGGAGGTCTGGAAGTTCTTCGGCATGTCCGGATAGAAGTAGTTCTTCCGGGCGAAACGGCACCATTCGGCGATGGAGCAGTTCAGCGCGAGGCCGATCTTGATCGCGGACTCGACGCCGATCGCGTTGACGACGGGCAGCGAGCCGGGCATGCCCAGGCAGGTGGGGCAGGTCTGCGAGTTGGCGTCCGCGCCGAGAGTCGTGGAACACCCGCAGAACATCTTGGTCTTGGTGCCGAGCTCGACATGGACCTCCAGGCCCATGACGGGGTCGTAGGACGCGAGGGCGTCCTCGTACGACACCAGGTCAGTGACAGTCACGGTGAAACTTTCCCTCTCAGCCCAGCAGGACGTCGTCGTCGCCCAGGCGCTTCAGTTCGCGGTAGAGGATCGCCAGGCCGGTGACGATCGCCGCGGCCGAGACGGCGGCGTCGATCAGGCGGAGCGTGTCGTTCTCCTGGCGGGCGAGCTTGGCCTGCTTGGCGACGCTGAGGGCGCCGAACGCGGTGCTGCCGATCGACAGGTACAGGCCGCCCTTGGACTTCTTGAAGTTCTTGGCCTTCTTGGTCATGGCGCTCACAGTGCAGGTGCCTCCTCAAGCAGCGGGTGGCCCCACTTGCCGGTGAACGCGGCCTCGACCGCGGCACCGACCTTGTAGAGCCGGTCGTCGGCCATGGCAGGAGCGATGATCTGCAGGCCCACCGGCATCCCGTCCTCGGGAGCCAGGCCGCAGGGCAGCGACATCGCCGCGTTGCCTGCCAGGTTGGTGGGGATCGTGCACAGGTCGGCGAGGTACATCGCCATCGGGTCGTCGGCGCGCTCGCCGATCGGGAAGGCGGTGGTCGGCGTGGTCGGCGAAACGATCACGTCGACCCGCTCGAAGGCCTTCTCGAAGTCACGGGTGATCAGCGTCCGCACCTTCTGGGCGGAGCCGTAGTACGCGTCGTAGTAGCCGGAGCTGAGCGCGTACGTGCCGAGCATGATCCGGCGCTTGACCTCGGGACCGAAGCCGGCCTCGCGGGTCAGGGCCGTGACGTCCTCGGCGGACTTGGTGCCGTCGTCGCCGACCCGCAGGCCGTAGCGCATGGCGTCGAAGCGGGCCAGGTTGGAGGAGCACTCCGAGGGCGCGATCAGGTAGTACGCGGACAGCGCCAGGTCGAAGGACGGGCAGTCCAGCTCGACGATCTCGGCGCCCAGCTCCTTCAGCAGCTCGACGGACTCGTCGAAGCGCTGGATGACGCCGGCCTGGTAGCCCTCGCCGCGGAACTGCTTGACGACGCCGACGCGCATGCCCTCGACGCTGCCGTTGCGGGCCGCCTCGACGACCGGCGGGACCGGCGCGTCGATGGAGGTGGAGTCCAGCGGGTCGTGACCGGCGATGACCTCGTGGAGCAGCGCCGCGTCCAGGACCGTACGGGCGCACGGGCCGCCCTGGTCCAGGGAGGACGAGAAGGCCACCATGCCGTAGCGGGAGACGCCGCCGTAGGTGGGCTTGACGCCGACCGTGCCGGTGACGGACGCGGGCTGGCGGATGGAACCGCCGGTGTCCGTGCCGATGGCGAGCGGGGCCTCGTAGGAGGCGAGGGCGGCGCTGGAGCCGCCGCCGGAGCCGCCGGGGATCTTGGTGAGGTCCCAGGGGTTGCCGGTCGGGCCGTAGGCGCTGTTCTCGGTGGAGGACCCCATGGCGAACTCGTCCATGTTGGTCTTGCCGAGGATGACGACGTCGGCGGCCTTGAGCTTCTTGGTCAGCGTCGCGTCGTACGGCGGGAGCCAGCCTTCGAGGATCTTCGAGCCGACGGTGGTGGGCACGCCCTCCGTCGTGAAGATGTCCTTGAGCGCGAGCGGGACACCGGCCAGCGGGCCGAGCTTCTCGCCGCGGGCGCGCTTCTCGTCCACGGCGCGGGCCTGGGCGAGCGCGCCCTCGCGGTCGACGTGCAGGAAGGCGTGCACCTTCTCGTCGACGGCCTCGATGCGCGCCAGATGGGCCTCGGTCACCTCGACGGCGGTGACCTCGCCGGCGGCGATCTTCGCCGCGATCTCGGCGGCCGTGAGCTTGATCAGGTCTGCCATAGCCCTTGCTTCTTCGTTCGCTTCTCCGCCCGCGCGGCGCAGAGGTGCGGCTTTCGCGGTCGAGTGCGGCCCGGCGGCCGCGCGCGCGTCGCTCACGGTCACTCCTCCCCCAGGATCTGCGGCACCTTGAAACGCTGCTGCTCCTGGGCCGGGGCGCCGGAGAGCGCCTGCTCGGGGGTCAGCGACGGACGGACCTCGTCCGGCCGCATGACGTTGGTCAGGGGCAGCGGGTGGGAGGTCGGCGGTACGTCTTGGTCGGCGACCTCGGAGACGCGGGCGACCGCGCCGATGATGTCGTCGAGCTGTCCGGCGAAGTGGTCGAGCTCTTCTGCCTTCAGCTCCAGACGTGCCAGCCGGGCGAGGTGGGCGACCTCCTCGCGCGTGATGCCAGGCATGCAGCGATCCTCTGGTGTTCTGGGCGGAGTGTTCCGGGCGGAGAGTCCAGGAGGAGCCTTCTCGTCGAATGCTCCTGTGAACTTTTCCGGCCCAATCCTATGGCGTACGGAAGAGCTGCCGCGAAACCGTTTCGCCGGGGGCGGCCGTGATCACCGGGAGGCCGGCGTTTTCCCGATCCGCCGGAGGTGCGCGACGGGCCCCGGGGAGGCCGGGGCGGGGGCGGCTCGTCCCGGGCCTCCGGCTTCCGCCCTCAATCCTGCCGCCCCTGCTCGTGCGCGTGCCGCTCTTCCTCCAGCGGCTGTGGCTGTTGCTGCCGCTGCTCGTCCTCGACGGACGCGGGGCCACCGCCGGGGACGTCACCGGCATCGGGGACGCCGCCGCCGTCGGGCGCGTCACCGCCGTCGGGTACGCCGCCGCGGCCGGACAGGTCGGTCTCGCCGGACGCGTCGCTGCCCTCGGCCGCGTCACCGCCGCCGGACGCGTCAGTGGCACCGGACGCCTCGGAGGCGCTCGCGGGGGTCTGTGCAGGTGCTTCGGAGCGGGGACACGGGACGGCCGGTGGCCGGGTCAGTTCAGGACCTGTCCCGAAGGGCGCTGGGCGGCCTTCTCCGCCGCCAGGGCGGCCGTCTCCGATTCACGCTGCCAGCCGCGTTCGCCGCGGGCTCTGAGCCAAGCCGTGGTCTCGTCGGGTGGCATCGCGGCGGCCACCAGCCAGCCCTGTACGGCGTCGCAGCCGAGGTCGCGCAGCCGCTCCCAGGTCTCGTCGTCCTCGACGCCCTCGGCGACGACCAGGAGGCCGAGGGAGTGCGCGAGGTCGAGGGTGCAGCGGACGATCTCGGCGTCCTCGTTGTCGACGGCCAGCCGGGCCACGAACGAGCGGTCGATCTTCAGCTCGCTGACCGGGAGCCGCCGCAAGTGGACGAGGGAGGAGTAGCCGGTGCCGAAGTCGTCGAGGGACATCTTCACGCCGTGCGCGGTGAGCCCGGCCAGGGTGTCGGCGGCCCGCTGCGGGTCCTCCAGGAGGACGTGCTCGGTGATCTCCAGCTGGAGGGCGCCCGGGGGGACGCGGTGCCGGGCGAGCCGGGCCGCGACCGCGCCGGCGAAGCCCGGGGAGTGCACATCGCGCGGGGAGACGTTGACGGCGACCGGCACCTCCAGGCCCATCGCGCGCCAGCGCGCCACCTGGGCGAGCGCCGTCTCCAGGACGTACTCCGTCAGCCGCGGCATCAGCCCGGAGGACTCGGCGATGGCGATGAACTCGTCCGGTGGCACCCGGCCGCGGTCCGGATGCACCCAGCGGACCAGTGCCTCCAGCCCGGCGACATGGCCGTCGAAGCCGACCTTGGGCTGGTAGTGCAGTTCGACGTCGCCGGCGTCCAGGGCCCGGCGCAGATCGCCCAACAGGCCGAGGCGGTCGGGGGTGTTGCCATCCCGCTTGGCCTCGTAGAGCTCGACGCCGCTGCGGTCCCGCTTGGCCTGGTACATGGCCACGTCGGCGCGGCGCAGCAGCCCTTCGGCGTCGAGGGCGTGGTCGGGGAAGACGGCGACCCCCGCGCTGGCCTCGAGCACGAGGGTCAGTCCGTCGAGGTCGAGCGGGGAGCCGAGGGCGGCGACGAGGTTGCGGGCCACCCGCTGGGAACTCGTGAGGGAGTCGGTGGTGGGCAGCAGGACGGCGAACTCGTCGCCGCCGAGCCGGGCGGCCTCGGCGCCGCGCGGGAGGGCGTGCCGCAGGCGGTCGGCGATCTGCAGCAGCAGACGGTCGCCGGCGAGGTGCCCGAGGGTGTCGTTGACGGAGCGGAACCGGTCCAGGTCGATGAGGACCAGCGCCGAGCGGGAGCCCACCCGTTCGGCGTCGTCCAGCGCGGTCCAGGTGCGCTCCAGCAGCCACTGGCGGTTGGGCAGGCCGGTGAGCGGGTCGCGCAACTGCTCCTCGGCGCGGGCGCGGGCGATCCAGAGGGTGGAGTCCAGCGCGATCAGCGGGACCGCGAACAGCGGGAGCAGCAGCGGGGCGTGGAGCGCGCAGACGGCAATCAGCGGGGAGATGCCGAGCAGGGCGATGCCGACGAGCGCCTGGCGCAGTACGGCCGTTCGGGGGATGGCGGGCAGCTGGCCGGTGCGCGGGGCGAGGCTGAGCCACAACAGGCCGCGGCTGACGAAGAGGTAGCCGGCGGCGGTGACGACGACCTCGGGGAGGACGGCGAGGTTCCAGGCCGGCGGGCTCCAGGGGTGGCGGACGCCGGAGGCCACGCCGAACGCGGCGAGGCCGAGCGCCGCGGCGCCGATGCCGAGGATGTCCACGGCACCGTGCACCACGGCCTGCCGCCAGCGGTGCCGCCGGGCGGCACCGACGAGGACGACGACGGAGAGGCTGACGAGGGTGGCGGGCACCCAGCCGTAGAGCAGCAGGACGGCCAGGGCCAGGGCGGCGCCGGAGCCCGTGCCGCCCCACCAGCGGTCCCGGCCGAGGGCGACCAGGTGGCCGACGATGATGCCGGTGAGGATCGCCAGCGACCAGCCTATGGAGCCGCTGGGGAACAGCGCGTCACCTTCGCCGAGGGTGACGATGACGCCCGTGGCGAGCGCGAGGCCCGCCACGAGGACGATGGTTCCGGGCAGCGCGGGCACGACGAGCCGCCGGAGCCGCGACGCCGGAGCGGCGCTGTCGGTCGGTTTCATTCCGATCCCTCTCACAGCCGGCTGTGCCCGCGCCACGGCAGGCGCACTCCTCAACAGTAGGCCGCGGAGGGCCGCCACGGGCAGCGATCGGTGACGGTTGCCCGAATGCGACCCGGCGTCGCGGATCAATCTGGTATGCGCCGATGAGGTGACACCTCACTCCTCCTCAGGCGGAGTGACAGCTACCGCTCGCGCTGCGTCCGGACCCTGCTCCAGCAGCACCGCGAAGCCATCATCGTCCAGCACGGGGACCTTCAACTGCATGGCCTTGTCGTACTTCGAACCCGGGTTGTCACCCACAACTACGAATCCGGTCTTCTTCGAAACGGAACCGGTCACCTTCGCTCCGAGGTTCTGGAGGGCCTCTTTCGCGCCATCTCTGGTGTGTGACTGAAGTGTGCCCGTTACGACGACGGTGACGCCTTCGAGGGGACGCGGGCCCTCCTCACCCGTTTGCTCCTCTTCCATCCGGACGCCGGCGGCCCGCCAGCTCTCGATGATCTGCTGGTGCCAGTCCACGGCGAACCACCGCTTCAGGGAGGCGGCGATGGTGGCGCCGACGCCGTCGACGGCGGCCAGCTCCGTCTCGTCCGCGTCCCGGATGCGGTCGATCGAACGGAACTCCCGCGCCAGCGCCTCGGCCGCCACCGGGCCCACGTGCCGGATCGACAGGCCCGTGATGATCCGGGCCAGCGGGCGCTGCTTGGCCGCCTGGATGTTCTCCAGCATGGCCAGGGCGTTCTTCTTGGGCTCGCCCTTCTGGTTGGCGAAGAAGGTGACGACCTTCTCCTCGCCGGTCTTCGGATCGCGCTTGGGCAGACCGGAGTCGGGGTCGAGGACGTACGACTTGATGGGCAGCAGCTGTTCGATGGAGAGGCCGAAAAGATCGCCCTCGTCCTTCAGCGGCGGCTCCGCGGGCTCCAGCGGCTGGCTGAGCGCCGTCGCCGCGACATAGCCGAAGTTCTCGATGTCCAGGCACTTGCGGCCGGCCAGGTAGAACAGCCGCTCGCGGATCTGGGCGGGGCAGGCGCGGGCGTTGGGGCACCGCAGGTCGATGTCGCCCTCCTTGGCGGGCTGCAGCGCCGTCCCGCACTCGGGGCACTCGGCCGGCATCACGAACTCCCGCTCGCTGCCGTCCCGGAGGTCGACGACCGGGCCGAGGATCTCCGGGATGACGTCACCGGCCTTGCGGATCACGACGGTGTCCCCGATGAACACGCCCTTGGCCTTGACCACGTCCTGGTTGTGCAGGGTGGCGAACTCCACCTCGGACCCGGCCACCGTCACCGGCTCCACGACGGCGTAGGGCGTGACCCGGCCCGTACGGCCGACGCCGACGCGGATGTCGACGAGCTTGGTGTTGACCTCCTCCGGCGGGTACTTCCAGGCGATCGCCCAGCGCGGCGCCCGCGAGGTCGAGCCCAGCCGCCCCTGCAGCCGGATCTCGTCCAGCTTGACGACCACGCCGTCGATCTCGTGCTCGACGGCCGTACGGCGGGTCTCGGCGTCGCCGTAGTGGCCGATGAAGGCGCGGACCGCCTCCAGGGAGTCGACGACCCTGTTGTGCGCGGCCGTCGGCAGGCCCCACGCCTTCAGCAGGTCGTAGGCCGCCGACTGGCGGTCGATCTCCAGGCCCTCACGGGCGCCGACGCCGTGGACGACCATGTGCAGCGGGCGGCCGGCCGTGACCTTGGGGTCCTTCTGGCGCAGCGAACCGGCCGCGGCGTTACGGGGGTTGGCGAACGGCGGCTTGCCCTCGGCCACCAGCCGTTCGTTGAGCTCCAGGAATTTCTCCATCGGGAAGTAGACCTCCCCGCGCACCTCGACCAGATCCGGAATCCGGTCGCCCCTGAGACGGTGCGGGATCTCGGCGATCGTGCGGACGTTGGGGGTGATGTCCTCGCCCGTGCGGCCGTCGCCGCGGGTGGCGGCGCGGGTCAGCCGGCCCTGCTCGTAGGTGAGGTTGACGGCGAGGCCGTCCACCTTCAGCTCGCACAGGAAGTGGTAGCCGGCGCTCGCCGGGGCGCCGCCCAGCTCGCCGGCGATCCGCTCGGCCCAGGCCGCCAACTCCTCGTCGTCGAAGGCGTTGTCGAGCGAGAGCATCCGCTCGCGGTGCTCCACCTCGGTGAACTCCGTGGCGTACGCCCCGGCGACCTTCTGGGTCGGCGAATCGGGGGTGCGCAGCTCGGGGTGCTCGTCCTCCAGCGCCTCCAGGGAGCGCAGCAGCCTGTCGAACTCCGCGTCGCTGACGACCGGGGCGTCCTTCACGTAGTACCGGAAGCGATGCTCCTCGACCTGCTCAGCGAGCTGCGCGTGCTTCTCCCGCGCCGCTGCGGGCACCTCGGATGCCGCTGCGTGCTGTTCGCCAGCCACCGTCTTGTCCTCCCGTGATCCTTGAGTGCGGTCACTCAGGGTTGTCTGCGAGTGATCTCGCCGCCCGGGCGCAGTGGGCGAGCGCCGAACGGGCATATGCGGGCGAAGCGCCCGCGAGTCCGCACGAGGGCGTGACGACCACGGACTCGCTGAGAGTCCCCGGTGCCAGCCCCAGCCTGCGCCACAGCGTCCTGACACCCATGACGCTACCGGCAGGGTCTGACAATGGACCGTCCACGCCCGGCACCACACCGGTGAACAGCGTCGTCCCGCCCTCGACGGCCTCGCCGATCGCCTCCTCCTCACGCTCGGTGAGCAGGGAGAAATCGAACGAGATACCCGAGGCACCGGCCCGCCGCAGCAGAGCGAACGGCACCGCGGGCGCGCACGAGTGGACGGCCACGGGGCCGCCCTCCGCCACCGCGACGAGATCGCGCAGCGCGCCCTCGACTACCGCCCGGTCCACGGCGCGGTGGGTGCGGTAGCCGCTCGCGGTCTTCACCCGCCCCTGGAGCACCGCCGTGAGCGACGGCTCGTCGAGCTGCAGCACCACCTGGGCGCCCGGCACCCGCCGCCGTACGTCCGCGAGATGGCCGCGCAGCCCCTCCGCCAGGGACGCGGCGAGGTCCCGGCACGCCCCCGGATCGCTGAGCGCCGCCTCGCCGTTGCGCATCTCCAGCGCGGTGGCCAGGGTCCACGGGCCGACCGCGGAGACCTTCAGCGCCCCCTGGTAGCCCTGGGTGAACTCCTCCAGGGCGTCGAGATCCTCGCCGAGCCAGGAGTGGGCGCGCCGGGTGTCGCGGCCCGGCCGGTCGCTGATCCGCCAGCCGCTGGGCTCCACATGGCCGTAGACCTCGACGAGCATCCCCAGCGTCCGCCCGATCATGTCGGCGCCGGGCCCCCGGGCCGGGAGCTCCGGCAGGTACGGAAAGCCCTCCAGTGATCCGGTGACGGTCTTCGCCGCCTCCCGCGCGTCACCGCCCGGCATCGACCCGACACCGGTCGCCGCGCCCGCGGCCCACTTCTGCGTGCTGTTCTCACTCACCCAGGCAGGGTATGCGGCGGCACGCCGGCCGGGGTGCGCCAGGTGCACGGACCGGCCGGCGCAGGGGGCGGGCGGCGGGGAGCGTCCGATACGGGGGCGAAGCGGGCCGTACCGAACCCGTACGGACCGCGGCACGCCGGACGCTCCGGCCGCCGCACCGGGGCCCGTGTACGCCCCTCACGCCCGGGTGCGGATGCCCAGCCGGCCGACCACCGCGGCGACGGCCAGCGCGCCCGCGGCCAGCGCGAAGGCCCAGGCGGCACCCCGGTGGCCGCCGCCCGCGCCCGCCAGCACCGCGCCCATGCCCGCGATGCCGACCAGGGAGCCGATCTGGCGGTTGGCGTTGAGGGTGGCGCTGCCGATGTCGGCGTGCTCGCGGCCCGCGGCCGCCATCAGCACTCCGGTCATCGCCGGGGAGCTGACCCCGCCGCCGAGGTTGCCGACCGCCAGCACCACCGCGAGCACCCAGTACGGCAGGCCGGGCGAGAGGATCAGGAACAGCAGGGCGTAGCCCGCGGCGGAGAGCGCCAGAGAGGCGGTCAGCGCGGCCCGGTTGCCGACCCGCGGCCCGAACCGGGCATAGAGGATGTTGCCGAACGGGAGGACCAGCACGGCCGGCAGCATCTGCAGCCCCGCCGCCACGGGGCTCGCGCCGCGCGCGCTCTGCAGGAAGAGGCCGAGGACGAACAGCACCCCGTAGAAGGCGAAGTTGAAGAGGAAGCCGACCGCATTGGCCGCGGTGAAGCCGCTGTCCGCGAAGAGCGCGACCGGCAGGACCGGGACGCGGGCGGCCCGCTCGCGCAGGACGAATCCGGCCGTCGCCAGTACCGCGACCCCGGCCGCCCCCAGGACCGGCGGGGCGGACCAGCCCTGGGCGGGCCCCTCGATGAGCGCGTAGCTCAGCGACCCGAGGGCGAGCAGTCCCAGGACGTGACCGCTGCCGCCGAGCGCCGTGCCGCGCGCCGGGACGGCCGCGACGACCCGCCGGGTGAGCAGCAGGCCCACCACTCCGATGGGGAGGTTGACGAGGAAGATGCTGCGCCAGCCGAACGCGCCCACCAGGAGGCCGCCGAGGGTCGGTGCCAGCCCGACGGAGGTGGAGACGATCGCCGACCAGATGCCGAGGATCCTCGCCCGGCGGGCCGGCTCCGGGAAGGCGTGCATCAGCAACGACAGCGAGCTCGGCATGAAGAGCGCCGCGCCCGCGCCCTGGGTGAAGCGGGCGGCCACCAGGGCGGTGCCGTCCGGAGCGGCGGCGCCCAGCAGGGACGCGGCGGTGAACACGGCGAGCCCGACGAGGTAGATCCGGCGGGCGCCGAAACGCTTCGCCAGCGAGCCCGCGAGCAGCAGCAGCGCGGCGAAGGCGAGGACATAGCCGTCGACGACCCAGGTGAGGCCGGACATGGTCAGCCCGAGCCGGGCCCGCAGGTCTCCCGCGGCGACGTTCATGATGCCGGTGTCGAGGCTCGCCATCACGAACCCGAGTGCCAGGACGAGGAGTTGGAGGCCGCTGCGGGGGTGCGGCCGGGGCGCCGGGGAGTCGCCACCGGCTCGGACCGGGCTCGCGGCCGCACGGGTCGCGCGCTTCTCAATGATCATGCATTTAGTTAAAGCTGTAGCTATATCGGCGCGCAATGATGACAGCTATAACTTTACTGAACGCATACGAAGCCGCGGGGCGGCGGCCGAGAAAGCACGAGAAAGCAGCGGAGGGGGCGCGGGGAGCCGCATGGGCGCCGCGCGGGAGTGGAGCCGTATGCGGGGCCGCGGGCCGGGCCGCGTACGCGCCGAGGCCCCGGGGCATCCACCCCGGGGCCTCGGCGCGGCACTACGGCGGCGGCGTCAGGCGCCCCGTCCCAGCGCCTTCAGCAGGCCGTCGCGCAGCGCGGCGCGCTCCTCGTGCGAGAGGTGGTCGAGGGGCGAGGCGGTCCCCATCCGTCGCAGCAGATCCAGCCGCAACTCCCGCCCCGCGTCGGTGAGTACGAGCTGCTTGGCCCGCCCGTCCAAGGGGTGCGGCCGGCGCACGACCATGCCCTGTTTCTCCAGCTTGGAGATGACATAGGTGACATTCGGCGGCTCGCAGCACAGCACCCCGGCCAGCTCGCGCGCGGTCTTCGGCTCGCCGAGCTCCTCCAGCGCCTTGGCCTGCGTCGGCGTCAGATCGAGTTCGGCGATCCGGCCGCGCTGATGGGCGTCGAGGCGACGGCTCAGTTCCGTCACGAGCCCGCGGATCTCCCGGAACCCGCACCCCGCCGCCGCGGTCGACTTCGCTTCAGTGGTCACTCATGCAGCGTACGTCGCCGCGCGCGAGAACGGCCGGGGGCGGCCCCGCGGCCCGGACACCCCGAGCCGCCGGGTGCCGTGGCCCACGGGCGGGAGGGCGGCTCGCCCCTGAAGCCCTCGGCCCGCGACCACTACGGGTCAGCCCCCGCCGGCCCCTGAAACGGACCGGCGCGCGGCTCGTCCGGCCGAACGATGAACGGGCCGCGGCCGGACCGGATCCTGGTGACGGCCGTCCGCGGGACCGCCGGCGGCACGGGAAACAGCGGCCGAAGAAGCAGCACACGAAACCGGAAGGACCCTCATGACCACGCACCGGACGGACCCGGCCGGGCCCTCGGACGGCCTCCTGCGTCACCCGCGCGCCCAGCGGGCGTTACGCGGCGCCAAGCTGCTCGTCGGTTGTTACGCCGGCCTCAGCGCGCTCACGCTGTGCGCCGTCTATGTACTGCGCCACCACCCCGACTTGGTGACCGGCGCCGTCTGGATCCGGGTGGTCATCGTCGTCGCCACGTCCCTGCTCATGACGTCGTTCGCCGCCCGGACGGCCCGCGGCCACCGCCGGTCCTACCTCCGGCTGCGTCTGGCCTCGGCCGTCATGGCGGCGGCCATCGCGGTCATCGTCGCGCTGCCCGGCGGCTTCCCGACGTGGCTGAAGCTGGAACAGGGCGTGTGCGGCGCCCTGTTGCTCGGCGTCGTCATGATCGTGAACGGCAGGCGGCTGCGGGCGGCGTTCGCCTCCCGCTAGGACAGCCGCCTCCGGGGCTCAGCGCCCCGGCCGCACCGACACATCGTTGATCTCCGCATCGCGCGGCAGGTCGATGGCGGTGATGATGGCCGTCGCGACCGACTCCGGGTCGATCCAGCGGGACGCGTCGTACTCCTTGCCCTCCTGCTGGTGGGTGCTCGCCTGCATCGGCGTGGCCGTCCGCCCCGGGTAGACCGAGGTCACCCGGACGCCGTTGTCGTGCTCCTCGCCCCGCAGCGAGTCGGCCAGCGCCTTGAGGCCGTGCTTGCTCGCCGCGTACGCGCCCCACTGGGGGTTCGCGTGGAGCCCCGCGCCGGAGTTGACGAAGACCACATGCCCCTGGGCGACCCGCACCAGCGGCAGCAGCAGCCGGGTGAGCTCGGCGGGCGCGACCAGGTTGGCGGCGAGCTGCCGCTGCCAGGACTTGGCCGGCAGGTCGCCGACCGTGCCCAGCTCGATGACGCCGGCGCTGTGCACCAGGGAGTCGATACGGTCCGGCAGCGGCTGCTGCCCGAAGGCCCAGGACAGCTTCTCGGGGTGGTCGAGGTCACCCACGAGCGTCCGGGCGCCGGGGAACTGCGCGGCCAGTTCCTTGGCCCGGACCGCGTTGCGGGCCAGCAGCCACAGGTCCTCTCCGCGCTCCGCCAGCCGCCGTGCGACCGCCGCTCCGATGCCCGACCCTGCGCCCGTGATCAAGTGCGTACCCATGGGTCCGATCCTAACGAGCGGGCGACGGGACCCGGGCACGGCCGGCTCAGGCCCGGATGCCCGCCTTCTCCTCCAGGTAGGCGAGCGCGCCGACGCCGTCCGCCGCGAAGAAGACCAGGTCGGTGAGCGGAATCGGCAGGAACCCCTCCGACTCCATCCGCTGGAACTGCTCCTTCAACCCGTCGTAGAAACCCGCGGTGTTCAGCAGCACCACCGGCTTGGTGTGCATCCCGTGCTTGCGCAGTTCCAGGATCTCGGTGGCCTCGTCCAGCGTGCCCGTGCCCCCGACCATCACGACGACGGCGTCGGCGCGGGCCAGCATCTGGGCCTTGCGCTCGGCGAGGTCCTTGGTGACGACCATCTCATCGGCGCCCTCGCGCGCCTTGTGCGCGAGGAACTCCACGGAGACGCCGATCAGCTTCCCGCCCGCCTCCTGCACCCCGTCGGCCATGACCTTCATCAGGCCGGTGTCCGAGCCGCCCCAGACCAGCGCGTGCCCGCCCTTGCCGATCAGCTCGGCGAACCGGCGGGCGGGAACGACGTAGCGGTCATCGAGGTCGGCGGCGGAGCAGAAGACGCAGATGTTCATGCGGTCACCTTACGAGCCGGTCCGGGCGGGGGTGGGGCGAGGCCCGAACAGGCTCCGTCCCACCGCCGCTCTCAGCGCGGCCACTGCCCCGGCTGCCGCCTCCGGTCAGATCAGTCCCTGGTCCAGCATCGCGTCGGCGACCCGCTCGAAGCCGGCGATGTTGGCACCGGCCACATAGTCGCCGGGCAGCCCGAAGCGCTCCGCGGTCTCGTAGCAGCGGTGGTGGATGGCGCGCATGATCGTCGCGAGTTCGCCCTCCGTGCGCTCGAAGGACCAGGCCTCCCGCGAGGAGTTCTGCCGCATCTCCAGCGCGCTGGTCGCCACACCGCCCGCGTTGGCGGCCTTGCCGGGGCCGAAGGCCACCCCGGCCTCCTTGAGCAGCGTCACCGCCGCCGGGGTGGTCGGCATGTTGGCGCCCTCGGAGACCGCCTTGACGCCGTTACGGACCAGGATCCGGGCGGCGTCCTCGTCCAGCTCGTTCTGGGTCGCCGACGGCAGCGCCACATCGCACGCGACATCCCACACCCGCCCACCGGGCACGTACGTGGCGGACACCCCGCGCCGCTCGGCGTACGCGCTGATCCGGCCGCGCTCGACCTCCTTGATCTGCCGCAGCAGCGCCAGGTCGATGCCCTTCTCGTCGACGACATAGCCGCCGGAGTCCGAGCAGGTCAGCACGTTGGCGCCGAGCGCCTGGGCCTTCTCGATGGTGTAGATCGCGACATTGCCGGACCCGGAGACCACCACCTGCTGCCCGTCCAGCTCCTCGCCGCGCTGCTTGAGCATCTCCTCGGTGAACAGCACATTGCCGTACCCGGTGGCCTCCGTACGCGCCTTGGAGCCGCCCCAGGCCAGGCCCTTGCCGGTCAGCACACCGGACTCCCAGCGGTTGGTGATCCGCCGGTACTGGCCGAAGAGGTAGCCGATCTCCCGGCCGCCGACGCCGATGTCGCCCGCCGGTACGTCCGTGTGCTCGCCGAGGTGGCGGTGCAGCTCCGTCATGAACGACTGGCAGAAGCGCATCACCTCGGCGTCCGACTTGCCGTGCGGGTCGAAGTCGCTGCCGCCCTTGCCGCCGCCGATGTTCAGGCCGGTCAGGGAATTCTTGAAGATCTGCTCGAATCCGAGGAACTTCACAATCCCCAGATTCACGGACGAGTGGAAGCGCAGACCGCCCTTGTACGGGCCGAGCGCGCTGTTGAATTCCACCCGGAAGCCCCGGTTGACATGAATCGCCCCGGAGTCGTCCTGCCAGGGGACCCGGAACATGATCTGCCGCTCCGGCTCGCAGATCCGCTCCAGGATCTTCGCCTCGGCGAACTCCGGCCGCGCCGTCAGCACCGGCTCCAGCGTCTCCAGTACCTCGAGCGCCGCCTGGTGGAACTCGGGCTCCCCGGGATTCCGCCGGACCAGCTCGGCGTACAGAGATGCCGGCCCGGCCCGACGAATACCGGGATTGACCTCAGATTGAACAGTCGACATGACTTCCGTTCCCTTCGTGGCCGCGGAAAAGGCCGTCTGCGGTCCGGACCCTGACGAGTCCTCACAAGTCCAACAACTCCTTGTGAGTCCTTATCGTCACTATTCCTCGACCCGGCAACCTTTGACGTCCCGTCGCGTTGCCGACTTTATGGGCGGCACCCCGCCGATCGGCTGTGGGATGCGCGACACCCCCTTCCCTTACGCAATCCCGCCAACCCGCTGACGCCCCCGGCGCGCCCCTCCCTCATGCCGTGTCCGCAGGTCAGCGCCCCGGAATCACCCCTCAGGCGCTGCTCGCCGCACCGCGCGACCCGCTCCCCGGCGGGCGCTGTGCAACACCTCACAGTTGACCGGCCGGCCCTCTCTCCGCGCCGCACGGGCCCCGCGCACCCCGCGCACCCCTCCCGCCCCGTCCGCGGAGCCCGACGTCCGCGGCCGCCGGCCCCTCCCCGATGGCCGGCCGGGACCAGCCCACCCCCGTACGAGGCTGGTCCCGGCCGGCCCTGGGGGACGCCCCGGCTCCCCGCCGTCAGCGTCCCGTCGCCGCGGTCACGGCCGGTGCGGCTGTCACGACCGGTGCGGCCGATGCGACCGATGCGACCGGTGCGGCTGTCACGGCCGACGGCTCGACAGCAGTGGCATCCGCGCCCGCCGCATCGTCCTCGTGGCCGGCGGCGCGTTCCGCCTCGGCGTTGACCATCCGTTCCATCGGCTCGGCGCAGCTGCCTCCGGCGAGGACCATCGCCAGCAGGATGGCGACCACCGCCAGGACGGACCCCAGCCAGACCATGGTGTGGACCGGGACGGTGTAGGCGCCGATCACCCGCGCCACGCACTCGACCACCAGCACGGTTCCCCATATCAGCGAGAACCTCCGCTCGGCGCGCCGGAAGGGGACGGACCCGGCCATCAGCCGGTCCCAGGCGGCGCTCCGCTCGGCCTTCCCCTTCGTCACGAACGGCTTGAGGCCGGCGGTCATCAGGGGCTTGCCCAGGTACACGGAGACGATCATCGATATGCCGACGACGCTGCTCACCCCGCTGTCCTTGGCGAGCATCAGCCGCGGATCGCCGGTCATCGCGCTCAGGGCCAGGCCCACGACGTTGACGACGAGGATCACCAGGGCGAGGCCGTTGACCCCGGCGCCCCGGACCAGGCCCCAGACCGTGCGCAGCGCCGGCACCACGCTGCTCCAGCCCAGCGCCGCGACCTCGCTCAGCCCGAACCCGCTCCTGAGGAGGTAGTACGACCCCAGCGGAACCCCCAGGTCCAGGACGAGCGGCAGCAGGGTCTGCGCCAGCGGGTTGGGGCTCTTGCCCTCCGCCGCCGCCTGACTCCGCTGCTGCTGACGTCGGCTCTCGCTCCGGCTCCGGTCCACTGCGGTCTCCCCCAAGTTGCTCTCTGCACGGCGTTCTTTCCCCGACGTCTTCAGCTTCGGGCACGCCCGCGCCGCGCAACAGTTCCGACTGTCCTCGCTTCTTCATGACATTTGTCAGTGGCGGGCCAGGCACAGCGGTGCCCCTTCCGGAGGCTCAGGCAGCCGGCCCCGGCACGCGCGGTGCGCCGCACAACGGCGGTCCGGTCACAGCACCATGGCGGGTCGTCCGACTCCCCCGACCACAAACCCGGTTTTCCGGGACGGCTCGTTCGGCCAGACTGGGGACATGCCTCGCAGAATCATGTTCGTACAGCTCAAGACGGGCTACGACACCGACCGCGGCCCCTCGTGGATCGGGTGGGTGAACTTCTCCAAGACCTGGAAAACGGCATACTTCCAGGGCCGGACGCTGCAACGAGCCACAGGAATCGGCTTGTTCGACGCGAACTTCTACGACGTCGCGACCGACGAGAGTTTCTGGATCTCCGGCCCCAAGCGCGACCGGAGCGACACACGGTACGGACCGGAAGGGCCGACCGTGGAAGATGACGCCGCGGACGCCTACCGAGCGTTCCTCCAGGGAGCGCCGCTCCCCGGCCGGGAGGACGGCTAGGCCGTCCCGTTCGGGAGCACGTACCAGAGGGCGCCGGCAGGCACCGGCGGCAAGGGAGATCTCGTGGCGGCCCGAGCCATCGGCGCGGTGTCACGCGCCCCCTGCGCGTCGACGGACCCGGGGCCCGCGCACGCCCGTTCCCGGGGCAGTTGAGATCCTGTGGTGGCCCAACCGGCCCACCACACCGAGGACTTCCGTGAGAACCCCGACCCGGCTCATCGTTCTGTCCCTGGCCGCGCTCACGGTCGTTGCCGTCGGCGTCGGCGTGCTCGTGGGGCGTGACGATCCCGACGGCCGAAGGGGCTACCACCAGGGCAAGGACGGCGTCCTGACCATCGAGGCCCACCGGCGGCCGCGGGCCCCGGACCTGACCGGCAGCGGCCTGGACGGCAAACCCCTCAGCCTGGCCGCCTACAAGGGCAAGGCGGTCCTGGTCAACGGCTGGGCGTCGTGGTGCGGGCCCTGCCGTGCGGAGACCCCGCTCCTGGTCAGGACCCACAACACACTGCGGGCGCGCGGGGTCGTGGTGGTCGGGCTGGATCAGGACGACTCGGCCGCCAACGGGCGTGCCTTCGCGGGTGAGTTCCACATGAGCTACCCCAGCCTCCTGGACTCCGGCGGCAAGCAGGCCCTCAAGCTCCCCAAGGGCGTCCTGAACACCCAGGGCCTCCCGTTCACCTTCGCCGTCGACCCGCGCGGGAGGATCGCTGCCGCCGCCTCCGGCCAGCTCGACGCGCACAAGATCGACGCCTTGGTGAAGGCCGCTCAGGCCGGTACCGCCCCGCCCGCCCGCACTCCCTGACGCGGTCCGGCGGCATCTCCTGCGCACCCGCCACACGCGCTGCCGCCGTGCCGCCGCAGCCTCTCCCCACGCACCCGCCCACCAGAAACCGAGGACGCCAGCCATGCCCCCGTCCACCCGGCGCAGCCGCCGCACCCGTCTTCTCGTCGGCGCCGCCGTCGTCCTCGCCGCCGCGGCCTCCGTCGTGGCGTACGAGAGCGTCAGCTCGCCCACCTTCGGCCTCGACGCCGCACCGGGGGCCGGGTCCGCCGCGTGTGCCCGGATCGCCGACGGCTACCCGGACGAGATCGCCGGCGCGGGCCGCACGTCCACCGGCCTGGCAGGTGCCGCCGCCTGGGGAGACGGCGCGGTCGTCGCGCGCTGCGGCCTGGACAAGCCGCTGCCCACCAAGGAGGCGTGCGCGCAGGTCGACGGCGTGGACTGGGTCTGGCGCACGTCCCCGGACGACGACGGCAGGACCCTCCTGGTCACCTACGGACGCAGCCCGGCCGTCGAGGTGCGCATCGACACCCGCCGTGCGGCCCCCGACGCGGTCCTGATCGACCTGAGCCGCCTCGTCAAACCCCTCCGCCAGGACCACCGGTGCCTCAGCCGTGACGACGTCGCCCCGCCGCCGGGCCCCGGCCCGAAAACGATGCCGCACCATGAGCACGACGACGACCACGAGGACGACGACCACCGGGATCATGACGACCGCGCCGACCCGGCGCCCGGCCGGGGCGGCGCCGTGCGGTGAGGAGATGCACAGCCACGGGCGAACAGCCGGCGAGGTCCGGCGTCCGGCGCGTGCCGAGGCCGGAGTCGTCCACGGCGCGGCGTGACGCCGACCGTCCCCCGCGCCCCACGACCGCGCGGCCCGGGGTTCCCCCCTACGCCGGGGTTCCCCCTACGCCCCCGCCCGTACCCGTCGCTCCGTGGTGGCGATGGTGGCCGAGCCGACCACCCGGCTGCCGTCGTAGAGGACGATGGCCTGGCCGGGGGCCACGCCGCGGACCGGTTCGGTGAACGCCACCCGGAGGTCGGTGCCGTCCACCAGCTCGGCGGTGACCTCGGTCTCGCCGCCGTGGGCGCGGAGCTGGGCCGTGTACGTGGCGGGGCCGGCCGTCGGGGGGCGGCCGCACCAGCGGGGGCGGATGGCGGTCAGGGCCGTGACGTCGAGGGCGTCGGCGGGGCCGACGGTGACGGTGTTGTCGACCGGGGAGATGTCGAGGACGTAGCGCGGCTTGCCGTCGGGGGCCGGGTGGCCGATGCGCAGGCCCTTGCGCTGGCCGATCGTGAAGCCGTACGCGCCCTCGTGGCTGCCCAGGACCGCGCCGGACTCGTCGACGATGTCGCCCGGGGCCGTGCCGAGCCGCTTGGCGAGGAAGCCCTGGGTGTCGCCGTCGGCGATGAAGCAGATGTCGTGGCTGTCCGGCTTCTTGGCGACGAACAGGCCGCGGCGGGCGGCCTCTTCGCGGATCTCGGCCTTGGTGGTGAGGGTGTCGCCGAGCGGGAACATGGCGTGCGCCAGCTGGCGGTCGTCGAGGACGCCGAGAACGTAGGACTGGTCCTTGGCCATGTCGGAGGCGCGGTGGAGCTCGCGGGTGCCGTCCTCGCGCAGGACGACCGTGGCGTAGTGGCCGGTGCACACGGCGTCGAAGCCCAGGGCCAGCGCCTTGTCCAGGAGCGCGGCGAACTTGATCTTCTCGTTGCAGCGCAGGCAGGGGTTCGGGGTGCGCCCGGCCTCGTACTCGGCGATGAAGTCGTCGACGACGTCCTCGCGGAAGCGTTCGGCGAGGTCCCAGACGTAGAAGGGGATGCCGATGACGTCGGCGGCGCGGCGGGCGTCGTGCGAGTCCTCGATCGTGCAGCAGCCGCGGGCGCCGGTGCGGAAGGACTTCGGGTTCTCGGAAAGCGCGAGATGCACGCCCGTCACGTCATGGCCGGCCTCGGCGGCGCGGGCCGCGGCAACGGCGGAGTCGACACCGCCGGACATGGCGGCGAGTACGCGGAGGCGGCGGGGTGCGTCATCAGTCATAGCCCGTCCAGGGTAGACGGAACCGCCGACAGGGCGGAAAGCGTGATGCAGCGCATGGGGAAGAGGGACGGGAAACGGGACGGCGACGCGCGGGCCGGCGCCCCGGCCGAGGGCCGCGGCGACGGCGACGGCCAAGGGGCGGGGCGCGGGATCACCCGGCGGCGGGCGCTGTGGATCGGGGGCGGCGGGGCAGTGGCCGCCGGGGTCGCGGCGCTCGCGGCCGGGGGCGAGCCGGCGCGCTGGTGGTGGCGGCTGCCGGGGAACGAGAAGCCGCGCGAGGCCGGCGCGGTGGACTTCCGGGGCGCGCAGTGGGTCGCGGCGTCCCCGGCGAACTACCGGCGGGCGGACCGGCCCGCGGACTACGCGATCGACCGGGTGGTGATCCACGTCGTCCAGGGCAGCTACGCGACCGCGCTGAACGTCTTCCGGAACCCGGATCACGAGGCCGCCGCCCACTACGTGATCCGGAAGGACGGGCACGTCGCACAGCTGATCCGCGAGCTGGACGTGGCGTTCCACGCGGGCAACCGCGGCTACAACGAGCGGAGCGTCGGCATCGAGCACGAGGGGTACGTGGACCGGCCGGAGTCGTTCACGGACGCCATGTACGCGTCGTCGGCGCGGCTGACGGCCGGGGTGTGCCGGCGCTACGGCTTCCCGGCCGACCGGGAGCACATCGTGGGGCACAGCGAGGTGCCGGGGGCGGATCACACCGATCCGGGGCGGCACTGGGACTGGGACCGGTATCTGGGGCTCGTCCGGGCCGAGCTGCGCGAGCCCGTACGGAAGCCGTCGCGGGAGCACCCGGCGGGCCGGGTCTGAGGGGAGCCCCGGCCCGGATCCCCCGGGACGGCCCGCGGCCCGTCCCGGGTCGTCCCGGCCGCGCTCCCAGGCGTGAGCCCCGGCCCGGTTCCCTCAGCTCAGCCCGGCGCTGCGGGCCCGTTCCACGACCGGGCCGATGGCCTCCGCCAGCGCGGCGACGTCCTGGGCGGTGGAGGTGTGGCCCAGGGAGAACCGGAGGGTGCCGCGGGCCAGCTCCGGGGACATCCCGGTGGCCAGCAGGACGTGGCTGGGCTGGGCGACGCCGGCCGTGCACGCGGAGCCCGTGGAGCAGGCGATGCCCTGGGCGTCCAGGAGGAGCAGCAGGGAGTCGCCCTCGCAGCCGGGGAAGGAGAAGTGGGCGTTGGCCGGCAGCCGGCCCGCCGGGTCCGGGTCGCCGCCGAGGACCGCGTCGGGTGCGGCGGCGAGCACGGCCTTGACCAGGTCGTCGCGGAGCGCGCCGATGTCGCGGGCGAAGTCCTCGCGGTGGGCGGCGGCGTGCCGGCCGGCGGCGGCGAAGGCGGCGATGGCGGGGGTGTCGAGGGTCCCGGAGCGGACCTGCCGCTCCTGGCCGCCGCCGTGCAGCACCGGCACGGGGGCGTGCTCCCGGCCGAGCAGCAGCGCGCCGATGCCGTACGGGCCGCCGATCTTGTGGCCGGAGACGGTCATCGCGGCGAGCCCGGAGGCGGCGAAGTCGACCTCCAGCTGGCCGAACGCCTGCACCGCGTCCGCATGCAGCGGAACGCCGAACTCCGCTGCGGCGTCGGCCAGTTCACGCACCGGCTGGACGGTGCCGATCTCGTTGTTGGCCCACATGACCGTGGCGAGCGCGACATCGCCGGGGTCGCGGGCGATCGCCTCGCGCAGTGCCTCGGCGTGCACCCGGCCGTGGGCGTCGACCGGCAGCCACTCGACGCGGGCGCCCTCGTGGTCGGCGAGCCACTCCACGGCGTCGAGGACCGCGTGGTGCTCGACGGGGCTGGCCAGGACGCGGGTGCGGGCCGGGTCGGCGGCCCGGCGCGACCAGTACAGGCCCTTGACCGCGAGGTTGTCGGCCTCGGTGCCGCCCGCGGTGAAGACGATCTCGCTGGGGCGGGCGCCGAGCGAGACCGCGAGGGATTCGCGCGCCTCCTCGACGGTGCGCCGGGCCCGCCGGCCGTCGGCGTGCAGCGAGGACGCATTGCCGGTGACGGTCAGCTGGGCGGTCATCGCCTGCACCGCCTCCGGGAGCATCGGGGTGGTGGCGGCGTGGTCGAGGTAAACCATGGTGCGCACGATTCTACGAGCTGACGCGGCGGGCCCCGGGGGCGCATGCGCAGCGCGCGGGAGCGCCCGGCCCCGGGGTGCCGCCGGGCACTCGGTCCGGGGTTCCGGCGGGCGACTCCCCCCGTCCCGGCGGGCGACTTCCCGGGTTCCGGCAGACGGCCCCCGTCCCCGACGCGCCCCCCTTCTCCCGGCGCCGCTCCCCACTCCCCTCGCCCGCCTCGACACCCTCACCCCTCGACACCCCTGTAAGGAGTAACTAGCCTGACACTCATGACACAGTGGCTCTTGGACCGTACGTTCCGCAGTGCGTCCGGCGACGAGGTGCGGTGGGCCGTGCACGGGGCGGGCCGGGCGGACGCGCCGCCGGTGGTCCTGCTGCACGGGACGCCGTTCTCGTCGTACGTCTGGCGGGGCGTCGCCCGCGCCCTCGCGGCGCGGCACCGGGTGCTCGTCTGGGACATGCCGGGCTACGGCGCCTCGGAAAAGCGGGACGGCCAGGACGTCTCACTCGGCGCACAGGCCCGCGTCTTCGGGGAGCTGCTGGCGCACTGGGAGTTGACCGGCGAGGAGACCCCGCCGGCCGTCGTCGCCCACGACTTCGGCGGCGCCGTCGCGCTGCGGGCGCATCTGCTGCACGGTGCGCGCTACACGCGGCTGGCGCTCGTCGACCCGGTGGCGCTGGCGCCCTGGGGCTCGCCCACCTACCGGCTGCTGGGCGCGCACCCAGGGGTGTTCGGAAAGCTCCCGCCGGAGCTGCACCGCGCGCTGGTGCGGGAGTACGTGTCCTCCGCGAGCCATACGGGGCTGCACCCGGCCGTCCTGGACCGGCTGACCGAGTCCTGGTGCACGGCCGGGGGACAGCCGGCGTTCTACCGGCAGATCGCGCAGAACGACCAGCGGTTCACGGACGAGATCCAGGGGCGCTACGGCGAAATCCGGCTGCCGACGCTGATCTGCTGGGGCGCGCGGGACACCTGGATCCCGGTCGCGAAGGGGCGCGAGCTGGCCGCCCGCATCCCGGGCTCGCGGCTCCGGGTGATCGAGGGCGCCGGCCATCTGGTGCAGGAGGACGCACCGGCCGAACTCGCTGCGGAACTGGCGGAGTTCCTGCGGACGGAATAGGCAGGCACACCTTCGAGGCAGGCCGCATCCGCCGGCAGCCGTGCCCCTGACCCGGCCCTGGCCGGACCGGAGCCGACGGCCCGCACGCGCGAGCCGCCGCGAACCGGCACCGCGGCCCCGCACCGCGGCCCGGCCCGGAGGCCCGCCCGCTACCCCTGCAGCACCGCCCGCGCCAGCTGCCGCGACTGGGCGACCAGCCGGTCCTCGGAGTCCCAGACCTCCGCGTCCTCCTCCAGGAAGCCGCCCGCGAGGTTGCGGGTGGTGATGGCGACGCGCAGCGGGCCGGGGGCCGGGCGGTGGCGGATGTGGGCGGTCAGCTCGACGGTGGGCACCCAGCCGAGCAGGCCCATCTCGAAGGCGGTGGGCGGCAGGGCGTCGACGGTCAGCAGGAGGGAGAGCGGGTCGGGCTCGCGGCCGTCGGCGAGGCCGAACCAGGCACGCATCTCGCCCTTGCCGGAGGGGGCGCCGACCGCCCAGCCGGCGGTCTCGGGGTCCAGCCGGAGGTCGAGCCGCTCGGTGATGGCGGTGCTGCCGGGGATGGTGGTGCCGCCGGGGGCGTCGTTCGCGCCGAGGCAGTGCTCGTACGGCGGGATGGCCGGCGGCTTGGCGGTGGTGCGGACGTCGTCGGACAGCGTGCCGAGGTCGCCGTAGGCGGCGAGCACCCGCAGCCGCTCGATCTCGCTGCCGTCCTCGGCGAACTGGATGAGGCTGGCGGTGCCGGTCGACATCGTGCGGCCGGTGCGGACCACGTCGGTACGGATCACGGCGGGGCCGGGGACCGAGGCCGTCAGATAGTGCGCCGTGACGGACAGCGGGTCGGGGTGCGGGAGGGCGTCGCCCAGGGCGCGGCCCATGAGGGCGAGGAGGTAGCCGCCGTTGACCGCCTGGATGATCGTCCAGCCGGCGGAGAGGTGCGCGTCGTAGACGCCGGGGGCGCGACGGGTGACCGCCGTGTCGCGGTCGAACTCGCTGTTGCCGTGGGTCACCAGAGCCATGGGTTGCACGCTACACCGGATGGTTACCGACCGGTAGTGTCATTTTTTACCGCCTCGGGCGGAAGCGCTGGTTCCGCGCCTGCCATGATGTGCGCCATGCTTCACGTCCTCTACCTGGTCGGTGTCGCGGCCTTCGCGGCGAGCGGGGTGCTGGCCGCCTACCGCGCCAACATGGACCCCTTCGGCGGCCTGGTGCTCGCCTTCGCCGCGTCCATCTCCGGCGGCACGCTGCGCGATGTCATCCTCGACCGGCGGCCGCTGTACTGGACGCACGACTGGGTGCTGCTGACCGTGATCATCTGCGTCGGCGTCGGCACCATGATCTATCTGCGGTTCTGGCAGCTGCCGCACAAATCGCTGCTGGTGGTCGACGCCGTCGGGCTGTCCGTGGTCACGGTGATCGGGGCCCGCGCCGCGATCGAGGCGGGCGCCACCCCGCTCGCCGTGATCATCCTGGCGGTGCTGACCGGGGTCGCCGGCGAGGTCATCCGCGATGTGCTGTGCGGGGAGTTCCCGCCACTGCTGCTGCGGGAGGACGTCTACGCGATCGCCGCGCTGGCCGGCGGCTGCTGCTACCTCCTGCTGCACCACCTCGGCACCGGGGCCACCCCCGCCGCGGGGATCTCGGCGGGGGTGGTGTTCGCACTGCGGATGGGGGCGGTCTACCTCGGGCTGCACCTGCCGCGCCCGCAGCAGCTCCGCGGCCGCCGCGGCGGGCAGGACTCCGCCTGACCGCGACGGCCGAGGCGGCCGCGCCGGTCAGGCGGCCGGCGGCGCCGGCTTGCTGTCCGTCTTCAGCCAGGTGTCGAAGAGGTCGCCCAGCCGCTGACCGGAGATCTTCTCGGCGAGCGCGATGAACTGGGCGGTGTCCGCGTTGCCGTAGCGGTGCGCGGCGGTCCAGGCCGGCAGGAGCTTGAAGAACGCCGTGTCCCCGATGCGCTCGCGCAGCGCCTGGAGCGTCATCGCGCCCCGGGTGTAGACGGCCTGGGCGAACATGGTGTCCCGCTGCGGGTCGGCGACCTTCACCTTCCAGAAGGCGTCGCCCGCCGGCCGGGCGTCGTACGCCTTGCGGAAGGCGTCATGGGCGCTGAGGGTGCCGCGGTGCTCGGCCCACAGCCACTGCGCATAGCTGGCGAAGCCCTCGTTGAGCCAGATGTCCTTCCACTGCCGGACGGAGACCGAGTCGCCGAACCACTGGTGCGCCAGCTCGTGGACGATGGTCGACTCGCTGCGCACGGCCGAGTAGGCGGGCTTGGACTGCACCTCCAGCGAGAAGCCGGCCTGCGGCATGTCGTCGACGATCGCGCCGGTCTCCTCGAAGGGGTACGGGCCGAAGACCTTCGACCAGTAGTCGGTGGCCTCGGCGGTGACGCCGTAGACGTCGACGGTGCCGGTGGGCAGGGTCGGGTCGGTGGCCACATACATGGGCGTGCCGCCGGGGGTGGTGCCGGTGCGGACGTCGAACTTCCCGATGGTGGCGGTGGCCAGGTACGTCGCCATCGGGCGGCGCTCGCGCCAGTGCGCGTACGAGCGGCCGTGCGCCTCGCCGGAGCTGATCAGGCGCCCGTTGGAGACACCGGTCAGGCCCTTGGGGGCGTCGATGCGGATGTCGTAGGTCGCCTTGTCGCCGGGGTGGTCGCTGGAGGGGAACCACGTCGAGGCGGCGTTCGGCTCGCAGGCGACGAAGACGCCGTCCTTGGTCTTCATCCAGCCGTAGTCGGAGCCGAAGACGATCGGGCCGCTCAGCGCCTGGGGGACGCCGTGGTAGGCGACGGTGACGGTGAACTTCCTGCCGTGGCGCAGCGGGAAGGCGGGGCGTATGGACATCTCGTCGCCGGATCTGGTGACGTGCGCCCGCCGGCCGTTCACCCGGACCGAGTCGACCGTGAGCTTTTGCAGGTCGAGGTCGAAGGCGGAGAGGTTCTGGGTGGCGCGGGCGGTCAGCGTGGTGCGGCCGTCGAGCCGGCCGCTGTCGGGGTGGTAGCTGACGCCGAGGTCGTAGTGCAGGGCGTCGAAGCCGCCGTTGCCCATCCGGGGGAAGTACGGGTCGCCGACGCCGGGGGCGCCGGGGGACGCGCCGGGGGCGGCGGCGATGGTGGCGGCCGAGGCCACCGCGGTGGCCAGCGCGAGCCAGCGGGAGCTGCGACGTGCGGAACGGGAGAGTGCCATGAGCCATCCCTTCGGACACACGAGTGAAGTTCGCCTCAAGATCGAACAACCGTGCTGACTCTGCACTCTCCCGCCGCGCCGCGCCCAGGACTTTGCCAAGTCCCAAGTGTTACTTGCCGGTTGCCGTGTCACCGCCCGCCGTCGCGGTGTGCGCCGCGCTCGCGCCGTCCGGTGCGTTCTCCGGGTGGTGGCAGGCCACCTGGTGCCCCGTCCGCAGCGCGACCAGCGGCGGCTCGGTGGTGGCGCACACCTCGGTCGCCTTCCAGCAGCGGGTGCGGAACCGGCAGCCGGAGGGCGGGTTGATCGGCGAGGGCACGTCGCCCTTGAGCAGGATCCGGTCGCGCTGGGTGCGCCGCTTGGGGTCGGGCACCGGCACCGCGGACAGCAGCGCCTTGGTGTACGGGTGCATCGGCGACTCGTAGAGCCCCTTGCGGTCCGCCAACTCCACGATCTTGCCGAGGTACATCACCGCGATCCGGTCCGACACGTGCCGGATGACGGAGAGGTCGTGGGCGATGATGACGTACGTCAGGCCCAGCTCCTCCTGCAGGTCGTCCATGAGGTTGACGACCTGCGCCTGGATCGACACGTCGAGCGCGGACACCGGCTCGTCGGCGACCACCAGCTTGGGCTTGAGCGCCAGCGCGCGGGCGATGCCGATGCGCTGGCGCTGGCCGCCGGAGAACTCGTGCGGATAGCGGTTGTAGTGCTCCGGGCTCAGGCCCACCAGCTCCAGCAGCCGCTGCACCTCCTTCTTCACCCCGCCCTCGGGCTCGACGCCCTGGAGGCGGAACGGGGTGGAGACGATCCCGCCGATGGTGTGCCGCGGGTTCAGCGAACCGTACGGGTCCTGGAAGATCATCTGGACGTCCCGGCGCATCGGCCGCAGCCGGCCCGGGGACAGGTGGGTGATGTCCTTGCCCTGGAACTCGATGGAGCCGCCGGTCGGCTCGTCGAGCCGGGTGATCAGCCGGCCCATCGTCGACTTGCCGCAGCCGGACTCGCCGACGACGCCGAGGGTCTCGCCGGGCCGGACGTCGAAGTCGATGCCGTCGACCGCCTGCACCGCCCCGACCTGCCGCTTGAGCAGGCCCTTGGTGATCGGGAAGTGCCGGACCAGACCGCGGACCCGCAGCAGCGGCGCGACGTCGGCGGCGGTCTCCCCGGCGGGCTGCGCGGGGGTGTCCGCCGTCTTCTGGAGCGGAATCTTCTTGTTCTGGTCGTCAGTCGTGTCGGTCACAGCTTCGGCGCAATCTCTTCGGTCCAGATACGCTCCCGCTCCTCCTGCGACATGTGGCAGGCGGAGAAGTGCCCTCCCCCGTCGGCTACGCCCCCATTGGCGGGGGTGCCCCCACTGCCGGCCTCGCGCAGTTCGGGGCGGACCGTACGGGTGAGGTTGTCCTTCGGCACATCCGCGTACGGGCAACGGGGGTTGAAGGCGCAGCCGGACGGGACGTTGATCAGGCTGGGCGGGGAGCCCTTCACCGGGATCAGCCGGTCCGTCTGGTCGCGGTCGATGCGCGGCATGGAGCCGAGCAGGCCCCAGGTGTAGGGGTGCTGGGGCTCGTAGAAGACCTTCTCGGCCGGGCCGCGCTCCACGCACCGCCCGCCGTACATCACCAGCAGGTCGTCGGCGAGCTCGGCGACCACACCGAGGTCGTGGGTGATGATGATGACCGCCGAGCCGAACTCCTTCTGCAGATCGCGGATCAGGTCCAGGATCTGCGCCTGGACGGTGACGTCCAGGGCGGTGGTCGGCTCGTCCGCGATCAGCAGTTCCGGGTTGTTGACCAGCGCCATCGCGATCATGGCGCGCTGGCGCATGCCGCCGGAGAACTGGTGCGGATGGTCGTCCACCCGCTTGTCGGGCTGCGGGATGCCGACCCGGTCGAGCATCTCGACGGCCCGCTTGCGCGCGGTCTTCTTGTCCACGTCGTGGTGGACGCGGTACGCCTCCACGATCTGGCTGCCGACCGAGTAGAAGGGGTGCAGCGCGGACAGCGGGTCCTGGAAGATCATCGCCATCTCGCGGCCGCGCAGCCGGCGCACCTCGTCCGGGTCGGCGGAGACCAGTTCCTTGCCGTCCAGCCAGATCTCGCCGGACATGCTCACCTTGCTGCGCTGCTGGCGCGAGGCGCGGTGCAGGCCCATCACGGCGAGCGAGGTCACGGACTTGCCGGAACCGGACTCGCCGACGATGCCGAGCGTCTTGCCCTTCTCCAGGGAGAAGTTCAGGCCGTCGACCGACTTCACCAGTCCGTCGTCGGTGTTGAAGTGCACCTTGAGATCGCGCACTTCGAGGAAGGCGGAGGGGGACCCGGTACCGGCCGCGGTGGGCTCGTCCACGGCGGCCGTGGTCCTGTCCTCGGAGGAGTCGGTCACGAGAGCCTCACCCGCGGGTCGACGGCGGCGTACAGAACGTCCACCACCAGATTGCACATGACGATGAAGAACGCGGCGAGCAAGGTGACGCCGAGGATGTTCGGGAGGTCGTTGGCGTTGATCGCCTCGACGGCGAAGGCGCCGACCCCCTTGAGCGAGAAGACCTGTTCGGTGATCAGCGCACCGCCCAGCAGCAGGCCCAGGTCCATGCCGAAGACGGTGATGATCGGGGTGAGCGCGGCCCGCAGACCGTGCCGGACGACCACCTTGCGCTCGCGCAGGCCCTTGGCGCGGGCCGTACGGATGTAGTCCTCGCTGAGCGTCTCCAGCATGCCCGCCCGGGTGAGCCGGGCGTAGAGCGCGGAGTAGAGGAAGGCCAGGGTCACCCAGGGCAGGACCAGGGTCCGGGCCCACAGGAAGGGGTCCTCCATCAGCGGCACGTAGTCGCTGCGTTCGAAGATCGGCCACTGGTAGGTGAACAGGGCCAGCGCCAGGGCGCCGGTGAAGAACATCGGGAGGGAGACGCCGGCCAGCGCGACGCCCATGGCCATCCGGTCGAAGAACGAGCCGGGGCGCAGGGCGGAGAGCACGCCGGTGGCGACACCGGAGACGACCCACAGCACGGCCGCGCCGGCGGCCAGCGAGAGGGTCACCGGAAGCCGGTTCTGGATCTCCGGCCAGACCTCGATATGGGTTTTGAAGGAGTAACCGAAGCACGGCACATGGCACTTGGCCGCTTCCGGACCGAATTTGTAGTCGACGCCGACGAAAATGCCCTTGAGGAAGTCCCAGTACTGCTCGTACACCGGCTTGTCCAGGCCGAGGTTCTTCTTGACCGCGGCGATGTCCGCGGGCGTGGGGGCCTTTCCGATGTACTGCTGGGCAAGCTGGTCGGTGCTCTGCCCGGCCAGTTTCGGCAGCAGGAAGAAGATGCCGAAAGTGACCGCGCTGACGATCAGCAGCAGGATCACTGCGCTGATCAACCTGCGGATGATGTACGAGAACACGGGGATGCGGCGTCGGCGCCGCGGGCCGGTTCACCACCGGCCCGCGGACACCAATGCCTTCACCTGCCTTCCAGGGCTGCTACTTCTTGACGCCGATGTTGAGGTAGTCGTACTGACCGCTGAAGGCCGAGGTGGAGACCAGGTTGGTGGCCTTCGGCGAGCGGTACATCAGGACCTTGAAGTAGGTGAGCGGGACCAGCGCCGCCTGCTCCATCGTCTTCTTGTCGATCTCGGCGTACGCCTTCTCGCGGGCCGCCTTGTCGGTGTTGGCGATGGCGGTGTCGAGCAGCTTGTTGATCTCCGGGTCGTCCAGCTCCGACAGGTTGGTGTTGCCGGACTGGCTGATCGCCTTGCCGTTCAGGATCTGCTGGAGGTAGCCGTAGCCGGTCGGGAAGTCCGAGCCCCACTGCATCATGATCAGGCCGACGTTGTTCTTCTTGTTGAACTTCGGCACACCGGCGTAGTCCGAGAAGTACTTGCTGGTCGGGTACGACTGGATCTTGGCGTTGACGCCGATCTTCTTCAGCGAGTCGATGACCGAGGTGGCCGCGTCGACCTCGTCCTGGCGGTCGTTGCGGGCCAGGATGGTGGTCGTGGTCTTGCCGGCGCCGCACTTGTCCCAGTGCTTCTTGGCCTCGGTCAGGTCCAGCTTGTCGCCGTCGTACTTCTGCGGGTACAGGTCGTACTTCTGGTAGCCCTCGATGTCGGTCGGCAGGACCGTGGAGGCCAGCTCACCGCGGATCGGGCCGCCGAGCGAGGTCTGCACGGCCTTCTTGTCGATGGCGTACTCGACGGCCTTGCGGCACTCGACGTTGTCGAACGGCTTCACCTTGGTGTTGATCGCCGTGTAGACCAGGCGCTGGCCGAGGGCGTTGTCGGTGTTGCCCTTCTCCTTGGGGTCGGTCAGGAGCTGGGCCTGCGTCTGCCCGTCGACACCGCGTCCTGCCAGGTCCACCAGGGTGTTGCCGGACTGGAGGTCCTTGTCGATCGTGGACTGGGCGACCTTGAGGTTCAGGACGATCTTGTCCGGCAGCTGCTTGCGCAGCGGGTCGGTCTTCGCGGACCACTGCGGGTTGCGGACCAGGGTGAGCTTCTTGCCCTCCTGGTAGCTCTCGAACTTGTACGAGCCGGTGGACAGCACGGACTTGGTGTAGTCCGCGCCCTTGTCCTTGGCCTGCGGGACCGGAGCGGTCTGCGGGGCGCTGACCAGGTAGTCGAACTCGGCGAACGGCTGCTTGAGGTGGAAGACGATCGTCTGGTCGTCCGGCGTCTCGATGGACTTCAGACCGGCCTTGCTCTTGTCCTTGTAGGGACCCTTGTAGCCGCCGTCGTTGTCCTTGAGGAACTGCTGGAAGTAGTTCGGGCCCAGCGAGAGGGTGTCGCGCGCGAAGTTGCTGCGCTCGACCGCGTACTTGACGTCCTGCGAGGTGACCGTGGAGCCGTCGTCGTACTTGACGCCCTTGCGGATCTTGTACGTCCAGGTCTTGCCGCCGTCGCTGGGCTTGCCCATCGACTCGGCGAGGTCCGGGGTCAGCTCGTTGCCCTTGGCGCCCGGCCCCGGCTTGAAGGTGGTCAGCGGGCGCGCGTAGAGGCGGCTGAAGTTGTAGATGAAGGCGTAGTACGTGTTGCCCGGGTCGAACGACTCGGGGGCGTCGCTGATCGCGTAGGTGACCGTGCCGCCCTTCGCGTCCGAGGCGTTGACGATGCCCTTGGTGGCGGCGTTCGCCTCGCCCGAGCCCTCCGAGGAGCCCTTGCCCCCGCTGCAGCCGGCCAGCAAAAGGCCCGCACTGGTGATGGCCGCGACAGCCGCGACCGGAACTGACCTTCGCATGATGGTCGGTGTCCCCTTCGTTCGTCGAAAACGTCAATCCTCGAAATACGGAAACGCGGTAACGCGGAAGAGCAGGAACGCGGTGGCCGCCGCAGCGGGCGCCGGCGGCGCCGTCAGCGGCTGCGCGGGTCCAGCGCGTCCCTCAGTCCGTCGCCGAGCAGGTTGAACGCGAGCACGGTGACGAAGATCGCGAGGCCGGGGACGATCATGTATTGGGGATCGACCTCGTAGTACTTGACCGCCTGGTTGAGCATGCCGCCCCAGGACGCCTGGGGCGGCTGGATACCGACGCCCAGGAAGCTCAGCGCCGCCTCGAAGAGGATGTTGGAGGGGATCAGCAGCGTCGAGTAGACGATGATCGGCCCCACCAGGTTGGGCAGCAGCTCCCGGAAGAGGATGAACGGCCCGCGCGCACCCATGCCGCGGGCGGCGTCCACGAACTCGCGCTCGCGCAGCGACAGGGTCTGCGCGCGCACGATCCGGCCCATGTACGGCCAGTTGAAGAAGCCGATCACGAAGATCAGCACCGAGATGTGCAGCGGCAGGCCCTCCATACCGAAGGCGCCGCCCTGCAGCGAGGCGGAGATCGCGATGGCGAACAGCAGCAGCGGGAAGGCCAGGAAGACGTCCATCATCCGGCTGATGAACGCGTCCACCCGCCCGCGGTAGAACCCGGCGACCACACCGAGCACGGTGCCGATGGCCACCGACAGCAGCGTCGCGCCGAAGGCCACGATCAGCGACACCCAGGAGCCCTCCAGGATCCGGGCGAGCAGGTCGCGCCCGAACTTCGGGTCCACGCCCAGGGGATGGTCCCCGCTCATGCCGCCGAGGTCGCCCTTGGGGAGCGTGGTGTTGGGGTCGATCAGCGACTGGTTGGGGCTGTTCGGGTCCAGCCCCAGCAGGGCCTGGATCGGACGGGAGAGCGCCGCGACGGCGATCAGCAGGATGACAACGATGGCACCGGCCACCGCGACCTTGTCGCGCCGGAAGCGCAGCCATGCGATCTGACCGAGCGAACGCCCCTCGATCCGCCGTGCCTCGACGCCCTTCAGCACCGCTTCCGGCTGCGCCTCGGCAGCCGCCCCGGTGGTCTCGATCGGTGCGGTCACAGTGCCCTTGACCCCTCTCGGCCGACGGCGGCCGGCCCCCTGCCCGCCGCGGATTGCGGCCTGGTTCACATCAGTGGTGCAAGTTCGGTGCAAGTCCTGCGGGCATCGCGGAAGTTCGCACGGTGGAAGATCCAGAGGCTCACGCGACGCCGTACGGGGATGACGCTCGTACATAGGACCGAGGCCCTGTTGTTTCCGGAGTCTTCATCCCTTTCCCGATCAGTCACCAGTCCTGGCGGGGAAAGGATGCGCAACTGTGATGCGCCCCACGGCATTCCGTTATACGGACAGGAGTTCGGCCTGAGCGGGGCGGCCTTCCGCGGGAGGGGTCCTCAACCACGGGGAATACAGGGGGATTTCACCCCAGGACCGGCGTCCGGCCGGCACTCCCGGACGCCGGGCGGGGGTCAGTAGGGGCGCGGGTAGCCGTAGCCGTACGACGGCGCGGGGGCCGGCTGGCCGGGCGGCTGGACGTAGCCGTCACGGTCGAAGAAGGGGCGCGTGGACGCCCGCATCCACATGCCGACCGGGTCGTACTCGTCGTTCATCGCGACCGTGGAGACGGGCAGGCCGTCCGGCACCGCGCCGATCGACTGCTGGATCATCAACCGCACCGAATCCACCGCTTGCTGGCCGGTGTCGTACAGATCCAGACCGATCGCCAGATAAGGGGCGCCGAGCGCCGGCTGCACCCACGCCCGGCGCAGCGACCGGACGGCGGGCGTGCGGTGGGCGTTCTGGGCGAGCAGCGCGTAGAACTGCGGGATGTCGATGACCGGTTCCGAGATCCGCAGCGGACCGGCGGGCAGCCGGTCCAGACCTCCGGCGATCCGGCGCAGATCCAGCCACGGGATGCCGACGCCGCCGCCGGGGGCGTGCGGATTGAGCCACAGGCCCCAGCGGTCGGGGAAGAGCGCGGCGGCGATCTCCGGACCCGTGACGACCTCGTGGTCGCGGTTCCAGCCGGAGGCGGCGAGTTCGGGGGCCGAGGTCACGCACGGCGCGTAGCCGAGGCCCTCGACCTCCATGTTCCCGTACTGCGCGTCGGGCATTCCGGCCCGGCCGTGCCACAGCAGCATCCAGACCTGGCCCGCGGCGAGCGCGTGCAGCAGCGCCTCATAGGCGTCGTAACGGCCGGGCGAGACCTGCTGGAGCAGTTGCTCCAGCGCTCCGGCCGCCGCCGGCCCCTGATGCGCACCCGCGCTCACGTGGTCCGTCCCTTCTGTCAGCAGGGCACGTGTGGGTGCGCCCGCCCCGTCATCCGTCCAGCTTACGAGTGGTCCCGGGCGTAGAAGGGCCGCACACGCTCCAGCATCCAGGCGCCGACCGGGTCGCCCTGGGCGAGGTCGAGCATGACGAGCTGTACGGGCCAGGGCACCGGTACGGCACCGAGCGCACGTCCGAGGGCTGACAGTACCGCCTCGCGGGCGGTGCCGTCGTGCAGTGCCGCGGGGTCGGCGGCGAGCTGGACACCGATGAACAGCGCGGGCGTGTCGCCCTCGACACTTGCCAGGGCACGCCGGGCGGTCAGGACAATTCCGGCGGCGGAGAACTCCAGTCCGGCGGCGGCCAGGAAGTCCACCGGCTCGTCCTGCCAGTCCGGCTCGAAGAGCCGCACCCGGCCGCCGCTGGGCACACCGGCCGCCTCGTGGCGCTCACGGCACAGTTCGGCCACCGCGGGCGGCGGCAGCGGGACACCTATCGTGCCGTCGGGGTTGACCGCGATGCCGATGTGCGGCGGCAGCCCGCGGGCGAACTCCCGGGCCGGGGCGACGGTGAAGGACATGTGCGAGCCGACCGTCCGCAGGAACTCCTGCTCGGAGCTGTAGACCGGGACGTAGGCCGCGCCGCCGAGCTCGACGGTCGGCAGGTCGAGGCCGCGGGCGCCGGGGCCCGCGCTCTCCGGGCCGCCGCCGTTGGGCAGCGGCACCCACACCCGGCTGCGGCCCAGCACCTCGACGATCCGGCCACCGGCGCCCGGATGCCCGACCGACACGGCCAGCACCTCTTCGAGTTCGTTCGCCGGCCACGCCAGCTGCGGTATCCCCTGCTCCGGCAATGTCATGTGTATCCACCCGTTCCAAACCGCGCCATCTGGCCAAAGACCCTAGACGAGAAGGCGCGCCGGGCAACCCGCGGGGCACGGTCCGCTCCGCTCAGTCGAAGCGCACCGTCTCCAGTGCGCCCGCCGACCGCCGGTCGAGCAGCACGGCCGAGCCGACCCCCTTCGGCAGCCGCGCCGACTCCGCCGCGCGGACCAGCCGGCCCACCGCCCTGCGGTGGCGCGCGAAGGCGTACCCCGACACGCCGCGCCCGCGCGACTCCTGGCCGGAGCGGGCCACCTCGGGCGGCACGTCGAGCAGCACCAGATGCAGCCCGCGCCCGCCGCGCACAGCCGACCGCGCGATCCAGCCGCGCACCCACGCCAGGGTGCCGCAGTCGTGCACCACCACGCTCCCGCCGGAGCGCAGCGCACGGCCCAGCGTCAGGTAGTGGGCGGCGCGGACCAGCGGGCGGTAGAGCGCGTAGGGCAGCCGGCGCAGCCTGCCGTGCTCCCAGCGCTCGCGGACGTCCTGCGAATCGATGCGGTGCACCGCGGCGCCGCGGGCGTCCAGCGGCGGCACGACGCGGTGCATGAGGGTGCTCTTGCCGCTGCCCGGCAGCCCGGAGACCACCACCAGGTCGCCGGCCGGGAAGCGCAGCTCGGCGGCGCCCGCCGGCCGCCCCGGGCCCCGCAGGTCCACGACGGCGGCGCCACGCCCCGGCCGGACGGCGCGCCGCGGCGTCCGGCCCGCCCGGGGCACGGCGGCGGGCGGCGCCGCCGGCGCGACGGCCGGAGGCACGACCCCGGAAGTGGCCCCGAATGCCGCTTCACTGTGCACGCGATCGTCCTCCCCGTCCGGTTCTGTTCCGGTTCGAGTCCGTCCCCTACCCGCAGAGTGTCAAGAAAAGGTAATGCCCATCAAGGTGATTGTCCGATCCGCCCACGTCACGGGCGGGGTGACGGCCGGGGCTCCTCTATCGGGCGATCCCGTGTAATGATGTGGCCGCCACGTGCACATCACAGCTCACCCGTGCACCGCCAACTCCATACCGGCCGCTTGAACCCGCGCGGGAGAGTCCCCGGCCGCCATGGCGGGGCGCCGAAGGAGCAAGTCCTCCCTTGAATCTCTCAGGCCCCTATACCGCGCGGGCGAGGCAGATCTGAAAAGCGAGCCGACGCCCGGCGCACGGGGCGGCTCCACCCAAGGTGCAAACCGGGTCCGTTCGCGGGATCCCGGTGAACCTCTCAGGTTCCGATGACAGATGGGGAGAATGTCCTCTCACCCATGCCTGGGAGCCCAGAACCATGACTGATGCCCCCCGCCGTACCGCGCTGGACGCCACCCATCGCGCGCTCGGCGCCACCATGACCGACTTCGCCGGCTGGGACATGCCGCTGCGCTACAGCAGCGAGCGGGACGAGCATGTCGCCGTCCGCACCCGCGCCGGCCTCTTCGACCTCTCCCACATGGGCGAGATCACCGTCACCGGCCCGCAGGCCGCCGACCTCCTCGACTACGCACTGGTCGGCAACATCGGCGGGGTCAGGACCGGCCGCGCCCGCTACACCATGATCTGCGAGGCCGGGGGCGGCATCCTCGACGACCTGATCGTCTACCGCCTCGCCGACCAGGAGTACATGGTCGTCGCCAACGCCTCCAACGCCCAGGTGGTGCTGGACGCGCTGACCGCCCGCGCCGGCGGCTTCGACGCCGCGATCCGCGACGACCGGGACGCCTACGCGCTGCTCGCGGTGCAGGGCCCGGAGTCCCCCGGCATCCTCAAGAAGGTCACCGACGCGGACCTGGACGGCCTGAAGTACTACGCCGGCCTGCCCGGCACCGTCGCCGGCGTCGAGGCGCTGATCGCCCGTACCGGCTACACCGGCGAGGACGGCTTCGAGCTGTTCGTCCGGCCCGCCGACGCGGTCGCCCTCTGGGAGGCGCTGACCGAGGCCGGCCAGGACGCCGGCCTGGTGCCCTGCGGCCTGTCCTGCCGCGACACCCTGCGCCTGGAGGCGGGCATGCCGCTGTACGGGCACGAGCTGACCACCGCGACCACCCCGTTCGACGCGGGCCTGGGCCGGGTCGTGAAGTTCGAGAAGACGACCAACGACGGCGACTTCGTCGGCCGTGCCGCGCTGGCGGCCGCCGCCGAGCGGGCCGAGGCGAACCCGCCGCGCAAGCTGGTCGGCCTGATCGCCGAGGGCCGCCGGGTCCCGCGCGCCGGCTACCCGGTCGTCACGGCCGACGGCACGGTCATCGGCGAGGTCACCTCCGGGGCCCCCTCCCCCACGCTCGGCAAGCCCGTCGCCATCGCCTATGTCGACGCCGCCTACGCCACACCGGGCACCGAGGGTGTCTGCGTGGACATCCGTGGAAGCCATGAGCCGTACGAGGTCACCGCGCTGCCGTTCTACAAGCGGCAGAAGTAAGGGCTCACGGCGGCAGACACGGCCGCGGCGCGCCCCCGCGCCGCACCGTGCACGAACCTCCCCCGGCTCCGCCAGGGGCGACCCCCTTCACGATCACACCCTCGCGTACAGGAGAATCGAGCCATGAGCAACCCCCAGCAGCTGCGCTACAGCAAGGAGCACGAGTGGCTGTCGGGCGCCGAGGACGGCGTCTCGACGGTCGGCATCACCGAGCACGCGGCCAACGCGCTCGGCGACGTCGTCTACGTGCAGCTCCCCGAGGTCGGTGCCACCGTCGCGGCGGGCGAGACCTGCGGCGAGCTGGAGTCGACCAAGTCGGTCAGCGACCTCTACTCGCCCGTCGACGGTGAGATCACCGAGGTCAACGAGGACGTCGTCAACGACCCCTCGCTGGTGAACTCCGCCCCGTTCGAGGGCGGGTGGCTGTTCAAGGTGAAGATCAGCGGTGAGCCGGGCGAGCTGCTCTCGGCCGACGAGTACGCCGCCTTCATCACCGGCTGAACCGTCCGGCTCCCCCCGACCGCCACCGCCGGCGGGAAGGCCCCGGACCCCGTCCGCCGGCCCCCATCGCGCCCCTGACTCCCCCAGGAAAGACTCATGTCGCTTCTGAACAGCTCCCTCCATGAGCTCGACCCCGATGTCGCCGCCGCCGTCGACGCCGAACTCCACCGCCAGCAGTCCACCCTCGAAATGATCGCGTCGGAGAACTTCGCCCCCGTCGCCGTCATGGAGGCCCAGGGCTCCGTCCTCACCAACAAGTACGCCGAGGGCTACCCCGGCCGCCGCTACTACGGCGGCTGCGAGCACGTCGATGTCGTCGAGCAGATCGCCATCGACCGCATCAAGGCCCTCTTCGGCGCCGAGGCCGCGAACGTCCAGCCGCACTCCGGCGCCCAGGCCAACGCCGCCGCCATGTTCGCCCTGATCAAGCCGGGCGACACCATCCTGGGCCTGAACCTCGCCCACGGTGGTCACCTGACCCACGGCATGAAGATCAACTTCAGCGGCAAGCTCTACAACGTGGTGCCCTACCACGTCGACGAGAAGACCAACCTCGTCGACATGGAGGAGGTCGAGCGCCTCGCCAAGGAGCACCGCCCCAAGCTGATCGTCGCCGGCTGGTCGGCCTACCCCCGCCAGCTCGACTTCGCCGCGTTCCGCCGGATCGCCGACGAGGTGGGCGCCTACCTCATGGTCGACATGGCGCACTTCGCCGGCCTGGTCGCGGCGGGGCTGCACCCCAACCCGGTGCCGCACGCCCACGTGGTGACCACCACCACCCACAAGACCCTGGGCGGCCCCCGCGGCGGTGTGATCCTGTCCACCCAGGAGCTCGCCAAGAAGATCAACTCCGCGGTCTTCCCCGGTCAGCAGGGCGGTCCGCTGGAGCACGTCATCGCGGCCAAGGCCGTCTCCTTCAAGGTCGCCGCGTCCGACGACTTCAAGGAGCGCCAGCAGCGCACCCTCGACGGCGCCCGGATCCTGGCCGAGCGCCTGGTCCAGGACGACGTCAAGCAGCACGGCGTCTCCGTCCTGTCCGGCGGCACCGACGTCCACCTCGTCCTCGTCGACCTGCGCGACAGCGAGCTGGACGGCCAGCAGGCCGAGGACCGCCTCCACGAGGTCGGGATCACCGTCAACCGCAACGCGATCCCCAACGACCCCCGGCCCCCGATGGTGACCTCCGGTCTGCGCATCGGCACCCCCGCGCTCGCCACCCGCGGCTTCGGGGCCGAGGACTTCCGCGAGGTCGCCGACATCATCGCCGAGGCCCTCAAGCCCGCCTACGACGCCGAGGCCCTCAAGGCCCGCGTCACCGCGCTCGCGGGCAAGTTCCCGCTGTACCCGTCCCTGTGACGCGTCGCGCGCGCTGAGCCCGCTGCCCGCCGACCGGCGGGCGGCGGGTGCACGAGCGGTGGGCCCGGGGCGGACCGTCCCGGGCCCACGGCCTGTACACCCGTTCCTCCCCCTTCCGCGCCCCCACGGCGCCCTCCGGCGCCCGCGCGCCATGCATGACCGCGGCTCCCGAGGGCAGCAGCCCTTCCACGGGCCGCGGGACTCCGGCCGGGCCCGTGCCCACAACACCAGAGCCGGACAGCGTGCCCGGCGGGCCCCGGCCCGTGCGCGGCCCGGCACCCCCCGACCCGCGTCTCCTCGGCGCCACCGGCCGTTGCCCCCGGCGACGGGCAGCCGACGGTTTCCGTCCGGCGGCACCGCCCCGGGACCGCGTTACGCTCGACCAACGGCGCAGAAACGTACCTCTCGCACCATTGCTCCACCGTCCACCACGAGCAGACAAGGGAGTCCGCCCCCGTGGCCATCTCCGTCTTCGACCTCTTCTCCATCGGCATCGGCCCGTCCAGCTCCCACACCGTCGGCCCGATGCGCGCCGCCCGGATGTTCGTCGGACGCCTCAAGAAGGACGGTCTGCTCGCCCAGACGGTCACCGTGCGCGCCGAGCTGTTCGGCTCGCTGGGCGCCACCGGCCACGGCCACGGCACCCCCAAGGCCGTCCTGCTCGGCCTGGAGGGCCACTCCCCGCGCACCGTCGACGTCGAGTCCGCCGACGCCGAGGTCGAGCGCATCCGGCAGACCAAGCGGCTGCGGCTGCTCGGCGCGGAGATAGGCGCCGCGCACGAGATCGACTTCGACGAGTCGGCCGAGCTGATCCTGCACCGGCGCCGGGCCCTGCCCTACCACGCCAACGGCATGACCCTCTTCGCCTACGACGCCGCCGGCGCCCCCCTGCTGGAGAAGACCTACTACTCGGTCGGCGGCGGCTTCGTCGTCGACGAGGACGCGGTCGCCGGCGAGAACCCGATCGTGCCGGACGACACCGTCCTGACCCACCCCTTCCGCACCGGCGACGAGCTGCTGCGGCTGTCGCAGCAGACCGGCCTGTCGATCTCCGCCCTGATGCTGGAGAACGAGAAGGCCTGGCGCACCGAGGACGAGATCCGCGCGGGCCTGCTGGAGATCTGGAACGTCATGCAGGCCTGCGTGACCCGCGGTATGTCCCGTGAGGGGATCCTGCCGGGCGGCCTGAAGGTGCGGCGCCGCGCCGCGAACGCCGCCCGCGCCCTGCGCTCCGAGGGCGACGCGGCCGCGCGCGCGATGGAGTGGACCACCCTCTACGCGATGGCCGTCAACGAGGAGAACGCGGACGGCGGCCGGGTGGTGACCGCCCCCACCAACGGCGCCGCCGGCATTATCCCCGCGGTCCTGCACTACTACGTCAACTTCGTGCCCGGCGCCGACGAGGACGGCGTGGTCCGCTTCCTCCTCGCCGCCGGCGCGATCGGCATGCTCTTCAAGGAGAACGCCTCCATCTCCGGCGCCGAGGTCGGCTGCCAGGGCGAGGTCGGCTCCGCCTGCTCCATGGCCGCCGGCGGCCTCGCCGAGGTCCTCGGCGGCTCCCCCGAGCAGGTCGAGAACGCCGCCGAGATCGGCATGGAGCACAACCTCGGCCTGACCTGCGACCCCGTCGGCGGCCTCGTGCAGATCCCCTGCATCGAGCGCAACGGCATGGCCGCCGTCAAGGCCGTCACCGCGGCCCGCATGGCCCTGCGCGGCGACGGCCGCCACCACGTCTCCCTCGACAAGGTCATCAAGACCATGAAGGACACCGGCGCCGACATGTCCGTCAAGTACAAGGAGACGGCCCGCGGCGGGCTCGCGGTGAACATCATCGAGTGCTGAGGGCGGTGCTTCGGCGCTATCTGCCGATCTCCCAGGCGAAGGGCGGGAGTTCGCGGGCCCGGGAGTAGATGTCCAGGGCCTGGCCGGCGGGGACGAAGGGGTGGACGCGGGCGCCTTCGAGGCCGGCGAGCAGGCGGGCGCAGTGGTGGACGCAGCCGGCGACCTCCCTGCCCTGGCGGTCGACGATCGTGGCGGCGTCCCGCGGGCCCTCGCACGGAGTGGGGTCCTTGGCGGCGGCGGCCGGGCAGCGGCCGTGCGGGGCGGTGGACGCGGTGCGCCCGTCGGCGGACGGGCGCGGCGGGGAGGCGTCGAGCGGCTGGTTCATCGGGTGTTCCCCCTGGTGCTGCGGTGGTACGTGCCCTGAGCGGCGCCGCGGCGGCCTCGCGCCCGCCGTCCGGCACCCAGGACAGTGCTGCTCGGCGCGGCAGGGGTCCATGCGGCCTTGGGGAAGACCTGGGCCGATCGTCAGCTCTTCATGGGAATGGCCGTGACGAGGGGCGTGCGCCGGGCCGGGTGGGGCGGTCGCGTTCTGGCAGGGCGAGCGGCTCCAGGAGCAGCGCGAGGGCGAGCAGGGCGGCCGCCAGCAGCCAGCCGCCCAGGACGTCGCCCGGCCAGTGGACGCCCAGGTAGACGCGGGTGAGACCGACCCCGGCGGCCCAGAGCGCGAGCACCGCGCACCAGGTGCGCGCCACGCCGGGGCGGGCGAACCGGGCGATGCCCCAGGCCAGGATGCCGGCCGCCAGCGCGGAGGTGGTGGCGTGGCCGGAGGGGAACGCGTAGCCGGAGGCGTGCGCGGCCCAGTCGGCGGCAGGCGGGCGGGGGCGGGCGAGCAGTTCCATCAGGCCGTAGCGGATCGCCTGGCCGGCGGCGAGGACGGCGACGGCGCAGAGCACCGCGCGCAGCCGGCCCGCCGCGCCCCGCCCGGCCAGCAGGCCGGCGAGCACCACCAGCAGATAGGGCACCGGTCCGCTGCCGGTGGCGGTGAGCGCGCGGGCCAGGGAGCGCAGGGGCTCGCCGTGGTGGGCGGTCGACCAGCGAAGGGCGGCGCGTTCGGGGGCGAGCGGGGTCCCCTGGCGCAGGGACACGGTGAGCGCCACGGCGGCGAAGAGCGCGGCGCACACGGCGGCGAGGAGCAGCAGCGGGACGGTGCCGGGGCGCCGACGCGGGGCGGTGGGCGGCACCGGCGTCGCGGCCGGCCCGGACGCCGTCACCGCGCGGCCACCAGGGGGCGCAGCCGGGAGGCCCGGATCCGGTCGACGGCGGGGGCCGCGCGCCGGGCGAGCGGGATGAGCCCCCGGGCGACCAGCGCGCCGACGGCCAGACCGGCGACGGCGTCGTGCGGGTAGTGCGCACCGACCCAGACGCGCGAGGCCGCCATCAGGAGCGCGGCCGGTACGGCGATCCGGCCCAGTTGCCGGTCGCACAGCAGCAGGGCGACCGCGGCCGCCGCGGCGAGGGTGGCGTGGTTGCTGGGGAAGGACCAGTCGCCGGGCCCGGGGCAGGGCTGGAGGGTGGCCGCGGCCAGCGTCCGGCAGGGGCGTTCCTCGCCGAAGAGGGCCTTGACCAGGTCGTCGACGAGGAACGCGGCGATCACGACGACGGGGGCGGCCAGCGCCAGGGCCATGGCACCGGAGCCGCCGTTGCGCGCCCGCCACCAGCCGATCAGCATCAGCACGGCGAAGAGGACGAGCCCGTAGTCGCTCCAGTAGGACACGAGGGTGTTCAGGCCGTGCGGGACGTGCCGGACGAGTCCGGTGATCCACAGGTACGGGCCGCCGTCGATCGAGGCTCCCCCGAGGGCGAGAGGGTCGGCCCCGCGCCCGTCCACGACCTGCGAGACCGCTGTCACCTGCGAAGACGCTGCGGCTGCAGACATGTCGGCGGACCCTCCCATAATGGTTGCGGGCCTGCCCTCGGAACGGCCCGGCCGACTACAGTCACGTAGACGGTCTACGTGACTGTAGATGACGAAGTGGTGAAGGGCGTTCCATGTCGGAGACATCACCCGCGCAGCGGCGCCCGTCCGGTGAGCTGGAGGCGAGCGTCCTCGCGGCGCTCTGGGCGGCCGACGGGCCGCTCAGCCCCGCCGAGGTGCAGAGCGCCCTCGGCGGCCGCCTCGCGCGGACCACCGTCACCACGATCCTCACCCGGCTGCACGACAAGGGGGCGGCCTCCCGCTCCCGGGCCGGCCGCGGCTTCGCCTACTCCCCCATACAGGACTCCGCGGGCCTGACCGCCCGGCGGATGCGCAGCGAACTCGACAAACAGGACGACCGCAACACCGCCCTCGCCCGCTTCGTCTCCCAGCTGACCAGCGAGGACGAACAGTTGCTGCGGACCCTCCTGGACGCCGCGGACGACACCCCCCAGCGGCCGGGAACCGGCCCGCAGGCCGCTCCCTGAACCGCCCCGCCATGATCTTCGCCGTCTGGATCCCCCTGCTGATGCCGCTGCTCGCGGTGCCGGCCGCCCGCCGCCTGGCCCGGTCGCTGCCGCCGCGCGCCGCGGCCTGGCTGCTGACCGGCTGCGCGGTCGCACTGGCCGCCTGTACGACCACGGCGCTCGTCCTGCTGCTGACCGCCGGCGCGCTGCGGCTGCCACAGGTCGCCGCCCTGGACCACCTCGCCCTGCCGCTGCCCGGCGGCGATCCGGCCGTGTCCCTCCCCACGGCCGGTGCCGCCGCCGCACTGCTCACCGCCGCCGCGCTCGGCGCCGTCCGCCGCGCCCGGCGCCACCACACCGAACTGCGCGCCGCACGGCGCGCCACCGGCGCCCACCCCACCGCAGGCGACCTGTGCGTCCTGCCCGACGACGCGCCCGATGCCTACGCCCTGCCCGGCCGGCCGGGCCGGGTGGTCGTCACCGCCGGGATGCTGCGGGCCCTGCCCCCGGACGAACGCGAGGCGCTGTTCGCCCACGAACGGGCCCACCTCGCGGGCCGCCACCACCTCTTCCTGCTCACGGCCGCGCTCGCCGCGGTCTGCCACCCGCTGCTCCGGTTCCTGCACGCGCCGCTCGCCTACGCCCTGGAGCGGTGGGCCGACGAATCGGCCGCGGCACGGGTGGGGGACCGCCGCCTCACGGCCCGTGCCATCGGCCGCGCCGCGCTCGCCACCCGCCCCGCCCCGGCCTCGCACCGCCCCCGCACCGTCCTCGCCGCGACGGCCGGCCCCGTCCCCCACCGGGTCGCCGCCCTGCTGGCCCCCGAACCATCCGCGGCCCCAGCCGCGCGCACGACCGCCCTCCACGGCCGCCGCCTGCTCGCCGCCACCGCCCTGCTCGCCTGCCTGGGCATATCCGCGGCCTCCACCATGGACGCGGCGACGGATCTCCACGAGGACGCTGCGCTTGGCTCTTTTCCCACGTCTTCGGCATTCCGCTGCGCTTTGCCGCCGGCCCACGTGGCTGGCTTTCCCGCCGTGGCGCCTGCGGCGGGCCGGGTCCGCTGCGCGGGGCTGTGGGTGCGGTGACGGGCCGGAGGGGCCTGGTGTGTGGACTGCTTCGCTTTACGTCCACACACCAGGCCCCTCCGGCCCGTCACCTCCCGTGGTGAGAGTGAGTACAGGTGGGGGCGGGCGTCGATCACAGCCAACTCCCCGCGCCGCAGCCATTTCCCTATGCCCACGGCCGTTTCCCCACGTCCACAACGCGCACCGGACCACCGAGGTCCACCCCCACCGGCCTTTCACCCACCCACCCACGGGAGGGGACGGGCCGGAGCGGGTGGGGGTGTCCGGACGTAAAGCGAAGCAGTCCGGACACCCCCACCCGCGCAGGCCCGTCACCGCACCCCGACAGCCCCGCGCAGCGGACCCGGCCCGCCGCAGGCGCAACGCCGGGCGCACCCGCGCAGCGGGGCGAAACACGGCGAGCAACAACCACGGCGGAAAAGCCAAAAACGTGGGAAAAAAGCCAAGCGCTAAGCGTTCGTGCCGACGGTGAACCCGAGCGTCGCCCCACCCCCCGGCCGCCGCGCGGCGAACGCGTGGCCGCCGTGGGCGGTGGCGATCTCGCGGACGATGGCGAGGCCGAGGCCGGAGCCGGGCAGGCCGCGGGCGGCGGCTGCCCGGTAGAAGCGGTCGAAGACGCGGGTGAGGTCGGCGTCGGCGATGCCGGGGCCACGGTCCAGGACCTCGATGCGGGCGCCGGTGACGACGACCTCGATCGGCTCGGTGCCGCCGGCGTCGAATTTGGCGGCGTTCTCCAGGAGGTTGGTGACCGCGCGGTGCAGGGCGGCGGGGCGGCCCTCGACCACCGCCGGGCTCACGGTCCGTACGGTGATCTCCCGGCCGGTGCGGCGGCGGGCCGAGGCGGTCGCCTTCTCCGCGACCTCGGCGAGGTTCACGTCCGAGAGCGGGTCGTCGTCGCGCTGTCCGGCCGCCAGGTCGACCAGTTCGTTGACCAGGTCGCTGAGTTCCCTGGCCTCGCCCGCCAGGTCGGCCAGCAGCTCCTCGCGGGCGTCCGGCGGCAGCTCGTCGAACCGTTTCAGCAGCGAGATGTTCGTACGGAGCGAGGTCAGCGGGGTGCGCAGTTCGTGGCCGGCGTCCTGGACGAGGCGCTGCTGGTCCTGGACGGCGCTGGCGAGCCGGCCGAGCATGTCGTCGAAGGCCCGTCCTAGGCGGGCGACCTCGTCGCGTCCCGCCACCGGGACCGGGACGTCCAGCCGTCCGTGCTCCGCCACGTTCTCGGCGACCGAGGTCAGCCGCACCAGCCGGCCGGTGATCCGGCGCGCCAGCCACCAGCCGCCGGCGCCGGACAGCGCGATGACCGCGGCGGCCAGCAGGGCGGTGCGCTGCTGGAGCGCGGAGAGCAGGTCCTCGGTCTCGCTGAACTTCTGCGCGACCTGTACGGCGCCCCGGCCGCCGCCGAGCGCCACGGTCGCCACGTGGTACTCCTCGTCGCCGATCTCCGCCTCCCGCTCGGCGTACCGTCCGGCGCGCGCGTCGTCGGCGATCCGGCGTTCCCCGTCACCGGCCGGGAGGGCCGGGCGTCCCGGTTCCACGATCCGGCCGCCGGCACCCAGGATCTGCACATCGGTACGGGTGGGGCGGGTGAGGTCGTCGCGCGGGCCGTCGTGGTCCGGGTCGACGGTGGTGTAGTCGGCGGGCTGGAACGGCTTTTCCTGGACCTGTGTGCGCAGATCCCGTACGACCTGCGAGAACACCGACTTCTCGTCGACCCGTACCAGGCGGGCCGCGGCGTCGTAGCTGAGGAACCCGACCAGGACGGTCACCGCGGCCGTCCCCGTGGCGAACGCCATCGCGACGGCGGTGCGCAGGCTGGCGGGCTTCCGCGTGCGCAGCCAGGCGGCCGAGCCGCCGCGGCGCCAGGAGCCCGCCCGGGCCCGCAGCCGGGCCCGCAGCCGGCGGCCGGGCCGGGTGCGGGGCCCGGTCCCGGACCGGTCGCGGGGTGCGGCCATCTCAGTCCTCCCGCAGCACGTAACCGACGCCCCGCACCGTGTGGATCAGCGGCCGGCTGCCCGGGACGTCGACCTTGCGCCGCAGATAGCCCACGTACACCGCGAGGTTCTTCGAGCCGGGACCGAAGTCGTAGCCCCAGATCCGGTCGTAGATCGTCGAATGGTCCAGGACGATCCCGGCGTTGCGGACCAGCAGTTCCAGCAGCTCGAACTCGGTGCGGGTCAGCTCCAGCTCGCGCTCGCCGCGCCAGGCGCGGCGCGAGGGCCCGTCGATCCGCAGGTCCGCGGCCTCGACGACGCCGCTGTCCGCCACCCGCGCGTCGTACGCCTCCCCGGCCCCCTCGCCCTCGTCCGTCACGGCCGGAGCGGCGCCCGCGCCGCCCTCGTCCGCCGGCGCGCCCGCCGTCGTCCGCCGCAGCAGCGCCCGCAGCCGGGCGAAGACCTCCTCGACCTCGAACGGCTTGACCACGTAGTCGTCGGCGCCGGCGTCCAGACCGGCGATCCGGTCCGCGGTCTCGACCCGCGCGGTGAGCATCAGGATCGGGGTGCGGTCCTGCTCGGCCCGCAGCACCTGGCACACCTGCAGCCCGTCGATCCCCGGCATCATCACGTCCAGCAGGATCACGTCGGGCCGCTCGCGGTGGGCGGCGGCGAGCGCCTGGATGCCGTCGGCGACGGCGGTGACCTCGTACCCCTCCAGGGTCAGGGCACGTTCCAGCGCGGTGCGGATGGGACGGTCGTCCTCGGCGAGCAGTACGGAATGGGTCACCCGGCAAGTCTGCCAAGGTCACGGAGGTGCGGCGGCGGGCGGCGGGGCGGGCACCGGCTTTCTTACCGGGATCTCACCCGCGGTTCTTACCGGGCTCTCACCCTCGCCACGCCATCGGCTTACCCCTTGCCGCCACGGTGGCCCGGTGCCGGACGGGCCGGTCGCGGAGACCCCGCCGCGAGCGTACCGGCCGGTCGGGACGACTCGGCACATCTCGGGGAAGAAGCACGACACCGTATGAAGATCACCCTCCTGCTGCACAACGCCTACGCCATCGGCGGCACCGTCCGCACCACCTTCAACCTCGCGGCCGCGCTCGCCGGCCGGCACGACGTCGAGATCGTCTCGATGCAGCGGCACCGCGAGGTCCCGCGCTTCACCCTGGACCCCCGGGTGCGGCTGGTGCCGCTGGTGGACACCCGCGTCGGCAGCGAGGACATGGCCGATCCGCTGTTCGGCGAGCCCGCGCAGGACTTCCCGCTCGCCGAGAAGCGGCACCACCAGTACAGCCGGCTGATCGACGTACGGGCCGCGGAGTACCTGCGCGGCAGCGACGCCGACGTGCTGATCGGCACCCGGCCCGGCATCAATGTCTACCTGGCCCGCTTCGGCCCCCGCCGGGCGCTGCGGATCGCCCAGGAACACCTCCGCCACGACGCCCACAGCAAGCGGCTCCGGGCCGAACTCGCCCGGCACTACCGGACGCTGGACGCCCTGGTCACCACGACCGAGGCGGACGCGGCCGTCTACCGCGCGCGGATGCCGCTGCCCGGCGTGCGGGTCCTGGCCGTGCCCAACATCGTGCCCGCGCCGGCCGGGCCGCCGTCCGAGGGCACCGCGAAGGTGATCGCCGCGGCCGGCCGGCTGGTCCGCGGCAAGCGCTTCGACCTGCTGATCGAGGCGTTCTCCGCGGTCGCCGCCAAGCACCCCGACTGGCGGCTGCGAATACACGGCGGCGGCGCCGAGCGCGCCCGGCTCCAGGAGCTGATCGACGGGCTCGGTCTGGGCGACCGGGCGGAGCTGACCGGGCCGCGCTCCCCGATCGAGGCGGAGTTCGCCAAGGCGTCGATCGTCGCCTCGGCCTCGGACGCCGAGTCCTTCGGCATGACCCTCGTCGAGGCGATGCGCTGCGGCGTGCCCGTCGTCAGCACCGACTGCCCGCTGGGCCCGGCCGAGATCATCCACGACGGTACGGACGGGCTGCTGGTGCCGCGCGGCGACGGCCAGGCCCTGACCGGCGCCCTCCTGCGGCTCATCGAGGACCCGCAGGGCCGCCACACGATGGCCCGGGCCGCGCTGGAGAGCTCGCACCGCTACGACCCGGAGCCGATCGCCGGGCGCTACGAGGACCTCTTCGGGGAACTCCGGTCGACGCGCGGCAGCCGCGCCCTGCGGCGCACCCTCGGCCGCGTCCGGCCCCGCGCCCGGCGGCTGGTGCGGCGGATCACACGGCGCTGATCCCGCTGCCCCGGACGGCGGGGCCGGTCCGGTCGGCGGAACCGGCCCCGCCGCAACTTGACCGCGGCTCAAGGAACTTCCCGTCCACGATCTGGCGCCCCCGGTGGCAAACATGCTGAACTGCTGGAACGAGACTGCTTCGCACGCAGGAACGCCGGTCCACGGAAAGCCCGATCACCGCACCGCGATCACTCACCCCCACCCCCCCAATCCCGATCACCGATTCCTGAACACCGAATCCGACCGTCGAATCCCGACCGTCGAATCCCGAGCACCGAATCCCGGTCACACCGGAAACGCCCGGCACCGCTGCAACGCAGTTGACGTTTCGAGCAGTTGACGCTTCGAATCCGCAGGTCCGATCGGCAGGAGGCCGTTCATGCTGCATGGTGTCGATGTCAGCGCCTACAACACCTCGTACTCCGCCGAGGGGCTGGACTTCGTTTTCGTCAAGGCCACCGAAGGCCGCTCCTACATCAATCCGCACCAGTCCGCGCAGGCGTCAAAGGCCCGTAAAGCGGGCTGCGTGGTCGGCTTCTACCACTTCCTCTGGCCGGGGAACATCGCCGCCCAGGCGAAATACTTCGTCGAGAAATGCGCATCCGTGCAGGGTGATCTCCTCGCCTGCGACTGGGAGCGCACCGGCGAGGGGACCTACGCGAGCAATGCGCAAAAGGACCAGTTCCTGAAGGAGGTGAAGCGGCTGCGCCCCACCCACCGGGTGGTGCTCTACTGCAACCGCGATTTCTGGCTGCACCACGACACCACCTCCTACGCGGCCGACGGCCTGTGGATCGCCGACTACGTCTCCGCCGGGCATCCGCGGATCAAGGCGAAATGGCGCTTCCACCAGTACACCGACCAGCCGCTGGACAAGGACGTCGCGGACTTCTCGACCAAGGCCGCCCTCCAGAAGTGGGCGCGCCCGGCATAAGGTTTCCTCTCGGCGCACCTTTGCGCGCCGACAGAGACCGCGCCGCCGCGGAGGAGAACACCCTGCGCGGTCGGCCGGGGAACAGTGCGTCACCGTCGCCGCGCTGTTGCCGCCACGGCGTGGCGCGGCACGAGAAGCAGCAGCACGAGAACACGAGGAGCAGCCGTGACCGACCCGGCGTCCAAGGCCCTGCAGCAGGAGATCGCCCGGGATCTCCAGGTGACCGCGTCCTTCGACGCCGAGCAGGAGATCGAGCGCCGGGTGGCCTTCCTCACGGAGCGCCTGACCTCCACGGGCCTGCGCTCGCTGGTCCTGGGGATCAGCGGCGGCGTCGACTCCACGACCACCGGCCGGCTCTGCCAGCTCGCCGTGGAGCGGGCCCGCGCCGCCGGGCACGAGGCGACGTTCTACGCGATGCGGCTGCCGTACGGCGTCCAGGCGGACGAGAAGGACGCCCAGCGGGCGCTGGAGTTCATCCGCGCCGACCGCGAGCTGACCGTCGACATCCGCCCGGCCAGCGATGCCGCGCTGCAGGCCGCGGTGGACGGCGGGCTCGTCTTCCGCGACGCCCACCACCAGGACTTCGTCCAGGGCAACATCAAGGCGCGCCAGCGCATGATCGCGCAGTACGCGGTCGCGGGCGCCCATGACGGCCTGGTCGTGGGCACCGACCACGCGGCCGAGGCGGTCTCCGGCTTCTTCACCAAGTTCGGTGACGGCGCGGCCGACGTGGTGCCGCTCACCGGCCTGACCAAGCGCCGGGTGCGCGCGGTGTCGGCGGCGCTGGGCGCCCCCGCCGAGCTGGTGCAGAAGGTGCCGACGGCCGACCTGGAGACCCTCGACCCCGGCAAGCCGGACGAGGACGCGCTCGGTGTGAGCTACGACCAGATCGACGACTTCCTGGAGGGCGAGCCGGTCGACGCCGCAGCCGCCGAGGCCATCGTCCGCCGCTACCGCCTCACCGAGCACAAGCGGGCGCTGCCGATCGCTCCCTGAGGGCGCGGCGGCAGGCGGGTCGCCGGGGGCTGGCCAGGGCTTTTCATCGGCCGCTGGCGCACTCCGGCGGACCTCGGCCCGGCGACTCCCGCCCGGCGGTTCCGGCCCGACGGCTCACCGCCGCGGGCTCCGGCCCGGTGGTCTCAACCGGCCGCTCGGCTCTCCCCCGCCCCCTCCCCCTCTCCCCCTTCGGGGGAGGGGGCGGGGGGTGGGTTCGGGGGTGGGGGGCGGCACCCCGCCTCGTCTCGCCCGGTCCCGCCCCGCCCCGTCTCGCCCGGCCCCGCCCCGTCTCGTCATGGACCGGCAAGACGACCGTCATCGTCCCGGTGCTAAATCATGGGCGTGAGCGGGCATGCATCCGGCCATGGGAAGCCGCCAAGTGCGATCGGAAGATCAACTGTCAGTGGGTCCGCCTACGCTCCGAGGCATGGGTTACGCAAACCTGCGCGAACTCCAGAACGCGCTGACCACCGCCTCCGACCTTGCCTCGTCCCTGCAGTCCGCGCCGACCCGGCGCGACGCGGACCAGCTCGTCGACGTCCTCCGGCAAGCCCTGACCGCCGCCAGCTCGCTGGGCGCGGACACCGGCCCGACCGGCTGCGCCATACATCCCCATGGCGCGGTCGACCCGCTCCACGGCGACCCGGAAGATCCGCTCCCGCCGGGCTACGGCAAGTGCCTGCTCTGCAACGACCGCCGCCGCCGGGCCGACGCCCACCCGACGCACGCCCGCCCGCACGCCCGTCCGCATCCGCGCTGGCGGCGCCGGGTGGGCGCGTAGGGCACATCCGCACTGGCGGCAGGCCCCCGGACCGACCGGCCGTCCCCCGCCCCGCGGCGCAGGACTACGATCCGCGCATGCGACCTGCCACATACAGCGACGAGGACCTCGAACAGCACTCCCTCCGGCGGCGGGTGCCCGACGACGGGCAGCGGTCCGGCTTCGAGCACGACGTCGACCGGATCCTGTACTCGACCCAGTGGCGGGCGCTGGCCGGCAAGAGCCAGGTGGTGGCGAGCGCCGAGCTGGGCGCGTACCACACCCGGCTGACCCACTCGATGAAGGTCGCGCAGCTCGGGCGGCGGATGGCGGAGCGGCTGGAGCGCCGGTACGGCGGGCCGAACCCGGCGCTCGTCGAGGCGGCGTGCATGGCCCACGACATCGGCCATCCGCCCTTCGGGCACGCGGGCGAGCTGGCGCTGCGCGCCACGATGGACGAGCTGCACTTCACCGACGGTGTGCTGGACAGCTTCGAGGGCAACGCGCAGACCCTGCGGGTGCTGACCTTCCTCGCCGCCCACAAGTACCCGGGCCACCGCGGGCTGCATCTGACCCGCGCCTGTCTGGACGCCGCCACCAAGTACCCGTGGGAGCGGGCGCCCGTCGACCAGGACCCGGCGCGGCATGTGAAGTGGGGGGTGTACGTCGCCGACCGGGAGGCGTTCGCCTGGGTGCGGGCGGGCCGTACGGACACCGCCGTGCCGGTCGAGGAGCAGGTCATGGACTGGGCGGACGATGTCACCTACGCCTGCCACGACGTGGAGGACTTCTACCGTACGGGCCTGATTCCGCTGGCCGCGCTGTTCCCGCCGGACGGTGCCGCGGGCGCCGACACCGAGCGGGAGACCCGCCGCTTCCTGGACTACGTCGAGGCGAAGCGGGCCCGGGAGGGCGCGGCCTTCGACCGTGCGGCGGCGCTGGTGATGATGGCGGACATCGGCAAGCGGCTGGCGGTGCCCGCCCCGTACAGCGGCAGCCATGAGGACGCGGTCGCGGTCAACCGCCGCACCGCCGATCTGATCTCGTACTTCACCCGCGGGATCGAGCTGGAGGTGGGCGGCACCGCGGCCATCCGCTACGGGGCGCGCCTGGTGATCCCCCAGGAGCGGCGGGACGCCTGCGATCTGCTCAAGGAGCTGGTGTGGTGCTACGTCATCGACCGCCCCGCGCTCGCCACCCAGCAGCACGGCAAGCGGCGGGTGGTCAGCGAGCTGCTGCGCTGGTCCTATGACGCGCCCGAGCTGCTGCCTCCGGACCGCGCCGAGGAGCTGGCGCTGCACGGTGACCGGCTGCGCGCCGCCGCCGACCATGTCGCCTCGCTGACCGAGGACCAGGCGCTGGCCCTGCACCGCCGGCTGTCCGGCACCGGCCTGGGCTCGGTCAACGACAACGTGTGGCTGTGAGTCGTCGATGAGTCGGTGAGCCCGGGCGGGGCGGGAGTCCGGCGCCGTTCCGCGAACGGCCCGGTCCCGCCCCCGGCCACGGCGCGCCCCCGGCCGCGGCGCACCCGCGGCGCACGCCTCCCCGGACGGCGGAGGACCGGCCCCGCCCTAGTCGGCCCCGCCCCGCGACCGCCCGGCCCCGTCCGACGACCGCTCCGCCCCCTCCGGCAGCGGATCGCCACCGCCCTCGGCCTTCTTCTCCGGGCGGAGCGCGATGCGCCCGAGCACCGCGGCGACGAGCAGGGCGGCGACCGCGATCAGCGCGTAGTCCGGTACGGCGTTGCCGACGCGCGCCGCCCATTCCTCGGCCCGGAACTCGTCGTCCGCGTCGAGGATTCCGGGCAGCGCGCTGGTCCCGTTGAAGCGCAGGAACAGTACGCCGATGCCGATGAAGAACAGCCCGGACAGCACCGAGGTGGTGTGCAGCCGCAGCTTGCCGAGGCGGAACGCACGGCCGCGCAGCCAGCCGCGGCTGCCGAGCTTGCAGCGGTCCCACAGCAGGGCCAGCACGAACAGCGGCAGCGCCATGCCCAGCGCGTAGACGGCGAGCATCGAGGCGCCGTACACCGGTGAGCCGCTGACCGCCGTCACCGTCAGCACCGCGCCGAGAATCGGCCCCGCGCAGAAGCCGGCGAGCCCGTAGACGCAGCCGAGCAGGAAGGTGGAGACGGCCGACCGCGGGGTGATCCGCGCGGCGGCGGCCTGGGCGCGCCGGGAGGCGAAGCCCAGGCCGAGGATCTGGGCGAGGCCCATCGCGATGACGACCCAGCCGCCGACGGCGATCAGCAGGTCGCGGTGGCCGTTGAACAGCCGGCTGGCCGCCGTACTGGCCGCGCCGAGCGGGACGAGGGTGGTGGCGAGCCCCAGATAGAACACCCCGGTGCGGGCCACCAGCCGGCCGGGCGTGGAGAGGGAGTAGGCGAAGAACGCCGGCAGCAGCAGCGCGCTGCACGGGCTGAGCAGTGCCAGCGCACCGCCGAGGAACGCCGCGAGGTAGCCGATGTCGTTCATTCCCCGGCCCCCTTGGCCGCGGGTCCGTGCTTGGCCGCCCGTGCCGCGGCGTCCTCGATGCCCTGCGCGAAGACCTCGGCGGGCTGGGCGCCGGCGACCGGGCGGCCGTTGATGAGGAAGGACGGCGTGGACTGCACGCCGAGCTGGTAGCCCTCGGCCTGGTCCTTCTTCAGGGCGCGCTCGGCGTCCGCGCTTTTCATGTCGCTGCGGAACTTGTCGATGTCGGGCACCCCGCCGGCGCGGGCCAGCTCGACGAGCTTGTCCTCGGCCAGCGCCTTGCCCTTGCGGGTCTTGGCGTACAGCTCGTCGTGGAGCTGCCAGAACTTGCCCTGCTGTCCCGCGGCCCAGGAGGCGCGGGCGGCCCGCTCGGAGTCGGCGCCGAAGACGGTGAAGTTGCGGAACTCGATGCGCAGGGTGCCCTTGTCGACGAACTTCTTGATCAGTGCGGGCTGGGTCTCGCGGGTGAAGCGGCCGCAGAACGAGCACTGGTAGTCGGCGTACTCGACCAGGACCACCGGGGCGTCCTTCTTGCCGACGGCCAGCGGGTCGCCGTCCTGGCGCCGGTTGGTCTGCTTGGCGAGGTCGTCGAAGACCTTCTGCTGTGCGGGGTCTTCCTCGGGCCCGGCGGAGGCGGCGGCCTCCGGGGCGCCGGTGCGGCCGGTGCCGCGGTCGCCCTCGACGGACGTGCCGACGGCGACCCCGATGGCGATGACGGCCACGACGAGGGCGATGACCGCGCCGATGGCGGCCAGTTTGCGGGTGGGAGAGGCGGAAACGGGCATGCGGAAGCTCCAGACGTACCAAAAGGGGGAAAGACAGGCCGTGTGCGTCGGGGCAGCGGCCTATATCCGCAGTACGGGCAGGAGCGGGGTGCGGTCGCGGGCGGGCGCGCTGTCGGTCGGCGGCCGGGCGAGCGCGAACTGCGCGGGGAGGTCGGCGGCGAGCGGCCCCGGGCCGGTGGTGGCGGGGGCGAGGGGCTCGCCGCGGTGCTGCGAGGGCGGCGGGGCGGACTCGGCGGGCCCCGGGGCGTGCCGGTCCGAGCACCTCTTGGGCCCCTGGGCCACGGTGATCGGGGCGTCGGGGTCGAGCCGCGGACCGCTGCCGGCGGCCGCCGGGCGCGCCGGAGCGTCCCGGTCCGCCGGGGTCCCGGCTTCCGGGGCGGCCTGGGCCGCGCCGTCGGCCCGCCATGCCGCGGCGGTCGTCGCCGTCCGGCCCTGCGACCAGGTCTGATCGCCGCCGGCGCGGCACAGCAGCGGCCCGAAGGCGACGGTGAGGAGGAGCAGCAGCGTCAGCGCGGCCGACCGGCGCACGTGGTGCATGTCCCTCCTCTCCGTCCCTCGCGCGAGCATGAACAACCCATCCTACGGATCGTCACGGCGCACGCGGAGCACCGACCGGGCCCCAGGAACGTCGGGCGGAGACCGCCGGGCCGGGCGGGCGGACGGCCTGGCCGGGGCGGGGAGACGCCCGCCCGGCGCGGCCGCCTCTCGGCGGAGCGGCCTCGGCGGGGCCGTCGCTCAGCGGTCGGCGATCCGCATCTCGAACCAGGTGGTCTTGCCGCGGGGCAGCAGGTCCACGCCCCAGCGGTCGGAGAGCTTGTCGACGAGGAAGAGGCCGCGGCCGCTGGTGTCCATCGCCTGGACCGGCATGAGGCAGGGCAGGCCGCGGGACGGGTCGCGCACCTCGACGCGGATCCAGCCGCGGCGGCGGAGCATCCGCAGCCCGAAGGTGCGGGCGCCGGTGTGACGTACGGCGTTGCCGACGAGTTCGGAGACCAGCAGTACGGCGTGCTCGGCGAGCTGGGGCGTGAGGGACCACTGATTGAGGAGCACGGCGGCGGTCAGGCGGCGGGCGATGCCGGCGGACTGGGGGCGCGAGGGCAGCCGGACCTCGCCGAGGGCCGGGTCGCCGACCAGGTCGAGTGCCGCGAAGAGCGGTGCGCCGGGTGCCGGTGCGGTGCCGTCGTCCGGACCGGGGATGCCCCATCCCGCGGCGGCCGGATCGCTCCGCGGCCGCGGCTGCTCCATTCCTTCGAGGCCCGCCATGTCCCCCATCATGGCCGCTGGGGGACGCCCACGGGGGCGGAACCGACGTAATCGATTGTCCGGAATCGTCGGTTCCAGGCCCCCGTCGGGACATATGCCAACGGCAGTTAAGGTTCCGGTGCGGCCGGGCTGACCTGCGACGACACCCGGCCCCGCGAGCGGGCCGCCGGGCTCGTCAACAAGGTTGCCTTAAGGCGCAATTAAGCCGTTCCGCGTTCGCCCACACGAGGCATTGCACCCGGCCCAAACCTCAGGCGTACCGTCAACAACAGCCGATTCAGAGGAACTTGGCCTTGCCGGGCCCTTCCTCCACGAAGCTGCGCATGCCGGTCTCCCGGTCCTCGGTCGCGAACAGCCCGGCGAACCAGTTGCGTTCGATCGTCAGCCCGGTGTCGATGTCGGTCTCCAGGCCGCCGTCAACGGACTCCTTGGCGGCCCGCAGCGCGAGGGCGGGGCCGGCGGCCAGCCGTGCGGCCCAGGCGTGCGCCTGCTCGTAGACCTCCGCGGCCGGCACCACCCGGTCGACCAGGCCGAGGGCGAGCGCCTCGTCGGCCTTCACATGACGGCCGGTGAAGATCAGGTCCTTGGCCTTGGAGGGGCCCACCAGCCGCGCCAGCCGCTGGGTGCCGCCGGCTCCGGGGATCAGGCCCAGCAGGATCTCGGGCTGGCCGAGCTTGGCGTTGTCGCCGGCGATCCGGAAGTCGGCGCAGAGCGCCAACTCGCAGCCGCCGCCCAGCGCGTAGCCGGTGATCGCGGCGACCACCGGCTTGGGGATGCGGGCCACGGCGGTGAACGAGTCCTGCAGGGCCTTGGAGCGCACGACCATGGCCGGGTGGTCCATGGCCTGCATCTCCTTGATGTCCGCGCCGGCCGCGAACACCTTCTCGCCGCCCCAGACGACGACGGCGCGCACGTCGTCGCGGCGGGTGACCTCCTCGGCCAGCTCGCGCAGCCGGTCCTGGGTGGCGATGTCCAGTGCGTTCATCGGCGGACGGTCCAGGCGGATGGTGCCGACGCCGTCGGCGACCTCGAGATTCACAGTCATGCGGGCAGGTTAGTACGCGTTAACGGCATCGGGCCCGGTGCACTCCGTCACAGTGCACCGGGCCCGCTCGCCTTCCGGCCGCTCTACCGGCCGGCCTTCCACTTCTCCCAGGAGAGGTTCCAGTCGCTGAAGCCGTTGTCCGGCTGGATCGTCTCGTCGTGGGAGTTCTTGACGACGACCACATCGCCGATGACGGAGTTGCGGAAGAACCAGGCCGCCGGGGTGGAGCCGTCCCCGCCGCCGCGCTGGTCGAAGAGGCCCACACAGCCGTGGCTGGCGTTGCGGGTGCCGAAGGTCGCCCGGCCCGCCCAGTAGTTGCCGTGGATGAACGTGCCGGACGTGCTCAGCCGCATCGCGTGCGGGACGTCCTTGATGTCGTACTCCCCGCCGAAGCCGACGGTGTCGCCGTTCATCCGCGTCACCAGGTGCTTCTCGCTGATCACCATCTTGCCGTTGTACGTCTCGGTGCCCGGCGCGCCGGAGGTGATCGGGATGGTCTTGATCTTCTTGCCGTCGCGGACCACGGTCATCTTCTTCGACTCGGCGTCGACCGTGCTGACCTGGCTGCGGCCGACGGTGAAGGAGACCTCCTTGGCCTGGGTGCCGTAGACACCGGGCCGGCCCTCGACGCCGTCGAGGTCGAGCTTGAGGGTGACCTTGGTGCCGGCTGCCCAGTACGTCTCGGGGCGGAAGTCGAGCCGGTCGTTGCCGAACCAGTGGCCCTCGATCGGGACCGACGGCTTCGCAGTGACCTTGATGGCGTCCTCGACGGCCCCGGGGTCGGTGATGCCGCGGGTGAAACGGATGGAGACCGGCATTCCGACGCCGACCCGCTGGCCGTTCTCCGGGGTGTACCGGCCGATGAAGGTGTTCTTCGGGACGAGGGTGGTGAAGCGGGAGTGCTCGGCGGCCTCGCGGCCCTTGCCGTCCACCGCTATGGCGTCGACGGTGTAGTCCGTCGAGGCGCCCAGATGGCCGCTCGGCCGCCACAGGGCGCCGCCGCCCGCTATCTTCCCGTCGACCTCGTTGCCCTTGCCGTCCTTGACCTTCACGGACTTCAGCCGGCCCTGGTGGGCGGTCACCTTCAGCGCGCCGCTGGTGGCGACGTCGTGCGCGCCGTCCTTGGGCGCTATCGTCACCGCCGCCCGCGAGGCGTCCTTGTCCCCGCCCGCCTTACCGGCCGGCTTGTCGTCGTCGCCGTCACCGCCGCACGCGGTCACCAGCAGCAGCATCGCGCCGAGCAGCAGGGCCGGCGGGCCCCCGCTCCGGTGCGGCCACCGACGCCGGCGCGCCGGCACCCCCGAATTCGGCTGGACGTTCACGTCTGGCCCCTTTTCCCCTCGCACGGCCCGCGATCCCCCGCGCACGGACGCGGACAGCCGCGCGCTTGCCGTTAGACAACCACACCACGGTCACAGTGAACTCCCCGTGAACGTCACCGTTTAGTCCCAAGTCCGGGGGTGGTGCGGGGGCAGGGGGCGGACGGCCGCCGCTCAGCGCAGCGCGGACCCGGCCCGCCACGTCCCCCACGGCATGTTCCAGCCGCCGAGGCCGTTGTCCGGCGCGACCGTGCGCTCCGGGGAGCGGGTCACCACGACGGTGTCGCCGACGATCGAGCGGCCGAAGAACCAGCCGGCCGGGGTGTGGGGGCCGCCGCCCTTGACGTCCTTCAGTCCGACGCAGCCGTGGCTGGTGTTGAGGCCGCCGAAGACCTCGGGCGGCGCCCAGTAGTTGCCGTGCAGGAAGGTCCCCGACCGGGTCAGGCGCATGGCGTGCGGCACGTCCGGGATGTCGTACTCGGCGCCGAAGCCGACGGTGTCGCCGTCCATCCGCGTCATGGACTGCCGCTCCAGGATCACCATCGTCCCGTTGTAGGTGGGGTTCTCGTCGTCGCCCGCGGTGACCGGCAGCACCGCCACCACCCGGCCGCCCTGGCGCACCGTCATGGTGTGCCGGGCGGCGTCGATGACGCTGACCTGGTCCCGGGCGACCTGGTAGTGGACGGTCCGGCGCTGGGTCCCGTAGGCGCCCGGCCCGGCCTTCACCCCGCGCAGCCGCAGGTCCACGGTGATCCGGGTGCCGGGACGCCAGCGCTCACGGGGCCGGAAGTCCAGCCGGCGGCGGCCGAACCAGTGGGCGGCGATCTCGACGGGGGGCCGGGCGGTGACCCTGACGGCGCGTTCGACGGCCGCGCGGTCGGCGACCTGCCGGTTGAAGACCATCGAGTAGATCAGGCCGGTGCCGACCGTGGCGTCGCCCTGCGGTGAGAAGTGGCCGGCGAGGCGGTGGACGGGCGCGGAGGTGGTGAAGCTGGTGTGGCGGGCCGAGCGGTGGCCGGCGCCGTCCAGCGCCACGGCGTCGACGGTGTATCTCGCACCCAGTTGGAGCCGTGCCTGGGCGGGCCGCCAGACCATGCCGTCCGGGGAGATCCGCCCGGCGACGGGCTGCCGGCCCGCCCCGCCGGTCCGGCGGACCTCGACCCGCTCCAGGCGTCCCTCGGGCACTCGGACCTCCAGCCGCCCGTCGGCCCGTACGCCGTGCGCGCCGTTGTGCGGGACGACCCGGATCGTCTGCTCCGGGGAGCGCGGTTTGCCGCCGGCGAAGTCCTCCGCCTGCGCGCAGGCGGCCAGTGCCGCCGCGCCGGCGAGCCCGGCCGCGGCGGCGAGGACGAGGCGGGTGCGCGGGGCGGTCCGCGCCGCCCCGCGGCCCGCCCGGCCCCGCGCCCGGCCCCCCGCGCGGCTCGTCGCTCGGTCCCCTGCTCGGCTCTGCTGATGGGCGGTCATATACCGAATTGTGACGGATGATCCCCAGGTTAGGAGGTATGCCGCGTAACGGGATGTCACGGACAATGCGGGTGGAACAATGAGCCCTCGCCGCGGGAAGCGTGCGGCAACGCCCGGTTGCGGGAAGAACAACGGGGAGGGCGGGGGGACAGCTGTACGGCCGGACTCCCCCGGTGGACGCCGGGAGGTACCCCCGTGCCGGGTACCCGCCGCCCGACCGAGCCATGAGCCGCAGGAGGCCGGCACGTGTCGAGCGCACCCGAGCAGGAGGCGGTGGCGGATGAGCCAGTCGCCCCACCCGCGGACATCCGCCCCGGCAGCCCCACGCCCCTGGGGGCCCGCTACCGCACCGGCCCCGACGGCATCGCCGGCACCAACTTCGCCCTCTGGGCGGGCGGCGCCGAGGCCGTGGAGCTCTGTCTCTTCGACGACGCGGAGCGCGAGACGCGCCATGCGCTGACCGAGCTCACCCATGAGATCTGGCACGGCTTCCTGCCCGGTGTCCGCCCCGGCCAGCGCTACGGCTACCGGGTGCACGGCCGCTGGGACCCCTGGACCGGCGCCCGCTGGAACCCGGCGAAGCTGCTGCTGGACCCGTACGCCAGGGCCGTGGACGGCGACTTCGGCACCCGTACGGAGCCCGCGGGGGCGGGTTTCGCGCTGCCGGCCCAGCTCTACGGGCACGTCCGGGACTGGCCCGAGCAGCGGGCCGCCGACACCGTGCGCGACGACCGGGACTCGGCGCCGTACGTCCCCAAGGGCGTCGTGGTCGGGGAGGACACCGGGGAGGAGGGCGGCGCCGACGAGTGGCAGGACGACCGCCGGCCCAAGACGCCCTGGCCGGACTCCGTGCTCTACGAACTGCACGTGCGCGGTTTCACGATGCGCCATCCCGGTGTCCCCGAGCGGCTGCGGGGCACGTACGCGGGGCTCGCGCACCCCGCCGCGCTGGAGCACCTGGTCCGGCTCGGCGTCACCGCCGTCGAGCTGCTGCCCGTCCACCAGTTCGCGCACGAGGACCACCTGGTGCGCCGGGGGCTGCGCAACTACTGGGGCTACAACTCCATCGGCTACTTCGCGCCCCACGCCGGATACGCCGCCACGGGCACCCGGGGGCAGCAGGTCGGCGAGTTCAAGCGGATGGTGCGGGCGCTGCACGACGCGGGCATCGAGGTGATCCTCGACGTCGTCTACAACCACACCGCGGAGGCCGGCGAGCTGGGCCCGACGCTCTCGCTGCGGGGCATCGACAACCGCGGCTACTACCGGCTGGCGGGCGAGGCCCGCCGCTACACCGACTACACCGGCTGCGGCAACACCCTGCACGTCGTCCAGCCGCACGTCCTGCGCCTGATCACCGACTCGCTGCGCTACTGGGTCACCGAGATGGGCGTGGACGGCTTCCGCTTCGACCTGGCGGCCGCGCTGGCCCGCTCCCTGCACGACGTCGACATGCTCTCGCCGTTCCTCGCGGTGATCGCCCAGGACCCGGTGCTGCGCCGGGTCAAGCTGATCGCCGAGCCCTGGGACGTGGGCTCCGGCGGCTACCAGGTCGGCGCCTTCCCCCCGTTGTGGACGGAGTGGAACGACCGCTACCGCGACACCGTCCGCGACTTCTGGCGCGGCGCCCAGCACGACGTGCGCGACCTGGGCTACCGGCTCTCCGGATCGAGCGACCTCTACGCCTGGGGCGGCCGCCGCCCGTACGCCTCGGTCAACTTCATCACCGCGCACGACGGCTTCACCCTGCGCGACCTGGTCAGCTACGAGCACAAGCGCAACGCGGACAACGGCGAGGGCAACCGCGACGGCACGCACGACAACCGGTCGTGGAACTGCGGCGCCGAGGGCGAGACCGACGACCGGGAGGTCCGCGCCCTGCGCCGCCGCCAGCTGCGCAACCTCCTGACCACCCTGCTGCTGTCGACGGGCGTGCCGATGCTGGTCGCCGGCGACGAGATGGGCCGCACCCAGCACGGCAACAACAACGCCTACTGCCAGGACAACGCGACGAGTTGGGTGGACTGGTCGCTGCTGGACGACCCGGAGTGGCGCCCGCTGGCCGGCCTCGCCGCCCGCCTCATCGCCCTGCGCCGCGCGCACCCCGTCCTGCGGCGCCGGGCGTTCTTCTCCGGCCGGCCGCACCACCGCGGCGGTCTGCGCGATCTGGCGTGGTTCACCGCGGACGGCACGGAGATGACCGAACAGGACTGGTACACCCCGGGAGCCACGCTGGGCATGTACCTCTCCGGGAACGACATCTCCCAGCACGACGCCCGGGGCATCCGCGTCGTCGACGACAGCTTCCTGGCGGTGCTGCACGCCGCCGACCGGCCCCTTCCCTTCACCCTCCCCGGGCCGCCCTGGGCGCGCGCCTACGAACTCCTCGTCGACACGGCGCGGGAGGAGCAGCCGGGGGCGGCCGAACCGCCGTACGCGGCGGGCGGCGCGCACACGCTGGCCGCGCGGTCGGTGGTGCTGTTCCGGGCCGTGCCGGGCTGAGGCGGGGGCGGGGCGGCGGAACGGCCGTGGCGCGCGAGAGCCGCGGGCGGCACCGCCGGGCGGAAAAAGGCATGAGCGTTGTCAGTGGGTCGCCTTACGCTCGCGAGTGATGTCCGATACCGCGCAGACCTCGCCCCCGACCGACCGGACCGGCTTACCCCGGCCCCCGCGCTCCGCCGTGCGCTCGCTGGTGCGCCTGTGGCCGTTCGCCCGGCCCGTGCGGGCCCGCCTGGGCATCGCCGCGTGCGTGGCGGTGCTCGCCTCGTGCCTCAGCCTGGTCATTCCGCTGGTGCTCAAGTGGCTGGTGGACGGGCCGGTGGCGGCGCGCGATCCGGGCGGGGTGTGGCTCGGCGGCGGCTGTCTCCTGCTGCTCGGCGTCGCGGAGGCGCTGCTGTTCGGCCTGCGGCGCCGGCTGGTGGCCCGTCCGCTGGCCCGGGTGGAGGCGGCGATGCGCGAGGCGCTCTACCGCCATCTGCAGCGGTTGCCGGTCTCCTTCCACGACCGCTGGTCGTCCGGTCAGCTGTTGTCGCGCGGCACCACCGACCTCCAGCTGGTGCGCCTGTTCCTCGCCTTCCCCCTGACCTTCCTGCTGGTCAACGCCACGACCATCCTGGTGGGCGCGGTGCTCCTGCTGGTCCAGCGCTGGTCGCTGGGACTGGTGCTGCTGGCGCCGGTGCTGCCGCTGATGGTCCTGTGCTCGGTCTTCGAGGCGAAGTACGGGCGCGCCGCGCGCCTGACCCAGGACCAGCTCGGCGATCTGACGACGGTGGTCGAGGAGTCGGTGCTCGGCATCCGGATCATCAAGGGCTTCGGACGCCACCGCAGCCAGGCCCGCGCCTTCCGGCGGCTGACCCACGCGCTGCGCACGTCCGAACTCCGCAAGGCCCGGCTGCTGACCTGGATCCTGGGCTTCAACACCACGCTCCCGGAGATCGCGATCGGCGGCGCCCTGGTGCTCGGCACCCTCCAGGTGGCCGACGGTGCGCTGTCCGCCGGCACCCTCGTCGCCTTCCTGTCGACCGCGCTGGCGCTGCGCTGGCCGGTGGAGTCGATCGGCTTCCTGCTGGCCATGGCCAACGAGGCGGCCTCGGCCACCGAGCGGTACTTCGAGGTCCTGGACGAGCCGGCGGTGGACGAGACGGGGAGGGGCGGACCGGTGGCGGGCGGGAGGGCCGTGGGCGGTACGGCCGTGGGCGGGCCCGCGACAGACGTACGGGAGGCGCGTGAGCCGGCGGCGGCCGACGGACCGGCAAAGGAGAGTCATGCACCGGACGGACCGGCACCGGCCCCGCCACGAGAGAAACCGCCCGCGGCGTCCGGCGCCGGCGGGCTGGTCTTCTCCGGCGTCGTGTTCCGCTACCCCGACGCGCCGCCGGACGACCCGCCCCTCCTCAAGGACGTCACCCTGCACATCCGCCCCGGCGAGACAATGGCGCTGGTCGGGGCGACGGGCAGCGGGAAGACCACGCTCACCTCGCTGGTGCCGCGGCTGTACGACCCGACCGCGGGCCGCATCGTCCTCGACGGGCGGGACCTGGCGACGCTCAGCCGCCAGGAGGCCCGCGCGCTGGTCGCGGTGGCCTTCGAGGAGCCGACGCTGTTCTCGGCGACCGCCGCGGAGAACGTCCTGATGGGCGCGGAGCGGGCCCACGAGGGCGAGCTGCGGCGGGCGTTGGCGGTGGCGCAGGCCGACGGCTTCGTCGACGCCCTGCCCGAGGGCAGCGCCACCCAGGTCGGCGAACAGGGGCTGAGCCTGTCCGGCGGGCAGCGGCAGCGGCTCGCCCTGGCCCGCGCCGTGGTCGGCCGGCCGCGCTTCCTGATCCTCGACGATCCGCTCTCCGCCCTCGACGTGCACACCGAGGCCCTGGTGGAGGCGGCGCTGCGCCGGGTCCTGGCCACCACCACCGCGCTGGTCGTCGCCCACCGGCCGTCCACGGTCCTGCTCGCCGACCGGGTGGCGCTGCTGTCCGGCGGCCGGATCGCCGCCGTCGGCACGCATCAGCAACTCCTGCGGGACAACCCGGAGTACGCCAGCTTGATGTCCGGCGAGGGAGAGGGCGCCCGATGACCACCACCGCGACCGGCCTGCCGTCCGACGGCCCCGAGGGCCGCCCGGAACCGCAGCAGCAGCCCCCGTCCGCGCCCCGGCCCGCGCCGGCCGAGGGCGCCCCCGACGCCGACGCCTTCACCCGGGACGAGCTGCCGACCCCCAAGGGGGCCTCGCGCGCCCTCCTGGGGTCCCTGCTGGCCCCGCACCGGCGACGGGTCGCGGCGGTGGCCGTCGCGCTGCTGCTCCAGCAGGCCGCCGTGCAGGCCGGTCCGCTGCTGGTCGCCTACGCCCTCGACCGCGCGGTCCCGGCCCTGCGGGCGGGCGACCAGGGGCCGCTGGTCGCCGTGGCGGTGGCGGCGGTGCTGTGCGCGGTGGCGTCCGGCGGGCTGCAGTTCGGCTTCATCCAGCTCTCCGCGCGGGTCAGCCAGGACGTGCTGCTCGACCTGCGCGGCCGGATCTTCCGGCACGCGCAGGCGCTCAGCCTGGACTTCCACGAGCGCTACACCTCCGGCCGGCTGATCTCCCGCGCCACCACCGACGTGGAGTCGCTGCGCGAACTCCTGGAGGAGGGGCTGCAGGAGCTGATCACGATCGTGCTCTCGACGGTCTACATCACCGTCACCCTGCTCTGGCTGGACTGGGGGCTCGGCACGGCCGCCCTCGCCTCCGCCGCGCCGCTCGCCCTCCTCGTCCGCTCCTTCCGGCGCCGTGCACACCGCGTCTACGGCGCGAAGTCCACGGCGATGGCGGGCGTCATCGTGCAGTTCACCGAGACCCTCAACGGCATCCGCCCGGTGCAGGCGTTCCGCCGCGAGCGGCCGAACGACGCCGCCTTCGCCCGGCTGAACCACGACCACGCCCGGGTCAACGGCGACACCGCGCTGGAGATGGCGCGCTATGTCGTCTCGTCCCGGCTGGTGGCCAACACGGCGGTCGCCGCGATCGTCCTGTGGGGCGCCCACCGCGTCGCCACCGGCGACCTGGCGCTCGGCGTGCTGGCCGCCGGGGTGCTCTATCTGCGGCGGCTGTACGACCCCATCGACCGGCTCGGGATGTTCCTCAACGCCTACGAGTCCGCGGCCGCCTCGCTCCAGAAGATCGCTGGGCTGCTGGCCCGGCGCCCCGGCGTCCCGGAGCCGGACGCCCCCGCGGCGCTGCCGGCCGTCGCCGCGGCCCGGCCGGGCCGCGAAGTCGCCTTCCACGGCGTCCGCTTCGCCTACCGCACCGGCCGCGAGGTGCTGCCCCGCTTCGACCTGACCCTCGCGGCGGGCGCGACCGTCGCCGTGGTGGGGGCCACCGGCGCCGGCAAGTCCACCCTCGCCAAGCTGCTGGCCCGCTTCTACGACCCCACCGAGGGCCGGGTGCTGCTCGACGGCGTCGACCTGCGGGCGCTGTCCACCACCGCCCTGCGCCGCAGCGTCGTCATGGTCACCCAGGAGGCGTTCCTGTTCTCCGGCTCGGTCGCCGACAACATCGCCCTCGGCCGCCCGGACGCCACCCGCGAGGAGATCGAACACGCCGCGCGGGCCATCGGCGCCCATGACTTCATCGCCGCGCTGCCGGACGGCTACGACACCGACGTCCGCAAGCGCGGCGGCCGCATCTCGGCCGGCCAGCGCCAGTTGGTCGGCTTCGCCCGCGCCCTGCTGGCCGACCCCGCCGTCCTCATCCTCGACGAGGCCACCAGCTCGCTGGACATCCCCGGCGAACGCGCGGTGCAGCACGCCATGGCCACGGTCCTGCGGGGCCGTACCGCGCTGGTGATCGCCCATCGCCTCTCGACCGTCGAGATCGCCGACCGGGTCCTGGTGATGGCCGACGGCCGGATCGTGGAGGACGGCCCGCCGGACGAACTCATCACGGGCCGGGGCCGGTTCGCCGCACTGCACCGGGCGTGGCGGGACAGCGTGGGGTAGCCGGGGAGGGGGTGGGTACCGCCTCCCCGGCCCGTCCCCGCGCCATCGCCACCCCCGCCAGACACCCGGCACCGCCCAGCAGCGTCACCGCCCCCGGCACCTCGTCCAGGAACAGCCACGACATCGGCACCACCAGCGCCGGCACCGCGTACGTCGTGGCTCCCATGCGCCCCGCCGTCGTACGGGCGAGGGCGTAGGCCCAGGTCGCGAACGCCAGCGCGGTGGGGAACACCCCGAGGTAGACGACGTCGAGCGTGGCGGAGAGCGGCGCGCGGCCCGCCTGTCGATGTCATGTTCCGCACCGTAGGCCGGGGGCTGTTCGGCGCTCACCGCAAGATTTCCGCGCGGGCACACGGCGCGGGGGCACCCGGACGATGATGTTCCCACGGTCCGGACCGGTGCCCAGGGGGCAACCACGGACCGGCGGTCGGCGAAGTCAGGCCAGAATCGGGTGACTTGAGGGGGAGGACGGCATGAGGGGGACCGGCGGCGCGAGCGAACGGACGGCACGGCGAAGGGGGCGGACGGCATGACGGACACCGAGCGCGGCGGCCCGGAGGTGCCCCACCCCCGCGGTCCCGGGCGGTACCTGTGGTGGCTGGTGGTCAGTCAGCGGGGGCGGGTGGCGGCGGGGGCCGCGTACGGGAGCCTGTGGATGGTGGGGCTGATGCTGCCGCCGTATGTGCTGTCGCGGGCGATCGACGACGGGCTGGCGCCCGGCCGGACGCCGGTGCTGCTCGGGTGGACCGCGGTGCTGCTCGGGGTGGGGGTGATGAACGCCTGGCTGGCGGTCATGCGCCATCGCACGATGACGCGTATCCGGATGGACGCCACCTTCCGTACGGTGCGTGCCCTCATGGCGCAGACCGTGCGGCTGGGGGCGTCGCTGTCCCGCGGGACGACGGCCGGGGAGGTCGTCACGATCGGGATCGGCGATGTCGCGGTGCTCAGCCAGACGCTGACGATGACCGGGCCGGGCGTCGGCGGGGTGCTGGCGTACGCGGTGGTGGCCTTCCTGCTGCTGGCCGTCTCACCGCTGCTGGCCGTGGTGGTGCTGCTGGGCGTGCCGTTGCTCGCGGTGCTGGTCGGGCCGCTGCTGGGGCGGCTGCAAGGGTCGCAGACGCGCTATCGCGAGCGGCAGAGCGGGCTGGCGGCGCTGCTGACGGACCTGGTCGGCGGGCTGCGGGTGCTGGGCGGCCTCGGCGGGAAGGCGGTGTTCGCCGACCGCTACCGGCACGCCTCGCGGGAACTGCGCGACGAGGGGTACCGGGTCGGGGCGGTGACGAGCTGGGTCCAGGCGCTGGGGCTCGGCCTGCCGACGCTGTTCCTGGCCGCGGTCACCTGGCCGGCGGCCCGGATGGCGGCCCAGGGCACGCTCACGGCGGGCGAGTTGGTGGCGGTCTACGGCTACGCGGCGGCGCTGGTGGTGCCGGTGTCGTTCTTCATCGAGGGCGGCTACGACCTCACCCGGGGACTGGTCGCCGCCCGGCGGGTCGTACGGTTCCTGGCGCTGGAGCCGGACGGCGCGGGGGCGGCCGGCGCCACCCGCGACGCGCCCGCCGTCCCGTCCGTGCTGCACGATCCGGAGTCCGGCGTCGAGGTGGTGCCCGGGCAGCTGACCGCGCTGGTCGCCGCCCGGCCCGCCGAGTCGGCGGCGGTGGTCGACCGCCTCGGCCGGTTCGCGGACTCGGCCGCGACCTGGGGCGCGGTACGTCTCGACGCGATCGCGCCGGCCCGCCTCCGCGACCGGCTCCTGGTGGCGGACAACGAGGCGGACCTGTTCGCCGGGACGCTGCGCGAGGTGGTCTGCGGCCGCCGGGACCGGACCGGGGAGGCGATCGACCACGCCGTCCGCACGGCGCTGGCCGAGGACATCGTCCGCGGTCTGCCGGGCGGGCTCGACGCCCCCGTCGAGGCGCGGGGCCGCAACCTCTCCGGCGGGCAGCGGCAACGGCTGCGCCTGGTGCGGGCGTTGCTGGCCGACCCCGAGGTGCTGCTCGCCGTCGAGCCGACCTCGGCGGTCGACGCCCACACCGAGGCGGCGCTCGCGGCCCGGCTGCACGCCGCCCGTGCGGGCCGTACGACCGTGGTCACCAGCACCTCCCCGCTGCTGCTCGACCGGGCCGACCGGGTGTGCTTCCTGGTCGGCGGCACGGTCGCGGCCGTCGGCAGCCACCGTGAACTCCTCGGCGCCCGGCCCGCGTACCGCCGCCTGGTCTCCCGCGGCGTGGACGAGGAGGCCGACGGCACCGGCGGTCCCGCGGGCGCGGCCGGGCGCCCCGTGACCGGGTAGGGCACGCGATGACGGCGGCATCCGCACGGGCGGACTCCGCGCTGCCGGTGGCCGATCCGGCCACGACGCGGCGGGCGGCGCTCCGGCTGGTCCGGCGCGACGGCCGGGCCTTCGCCCTGACGCTGACGCTCAACGCGCTGGCCGCGGCGGCCGGTCTGGCCGGCCCGTGGCTGCTCGGCCGGATCGTGGACACGGTGCGCGACGGCGGCGGGGTGCACACGGTCGACCGGCTGGCGCCGGCCATCCTGGTGTGCGCGGTGGCGCAGTTGCTGCTGGCCCGGTACGCCCGGCTCGCCGGGTACCGCTTCGGCGAGCGGACCCTGGCACGGGTGCGGGAGCAGTACGTCGACCGGGCGCTGGCGCTGCCGGCCGCGACGGTGGAGCGGGCGGGCACCGGCGATCTGACGGCCCGCGGCACCGCGGACGTGACGGCGGTCGCCGAGACGCTGCGGGACGCCGCGCCGGAGGTCTTCGTCGCCGCGGTGCAGGCGCTGTTCCTGCTCGCCGCGGTGGTCGTGCTCGATCCGCGGCTCGGCGCGTGCGGGCTGGGGCTGTTGTGCGGCCTGTTCGCCGTCCGGTGGTATCTGCGCCGGGCGTCCGCCGCGTATCTGGCGGAGGGGGCGGCGGCCTCGGCGCTCGCCGAGCTGCTGGCGGCCACGGCCGAGGGCGCCCGGACCGTCGAGGCGCTGGGGCTCGGGGAGCGCCGGACGGCGGCGTGCGAGGAGGCGGTCGGGCGCTGCCGGCGCACCCGTACCCGCACGCTGTTCCTGCGCAGCGTGCTGCTGCCCGCCGTGGACGCCTCCCACGTCCTGCCGGTGGTCGGCGTCCTGCTGGCCGGCGGGGCGCTGCAGAGCCGGGGCGCCCTCAGCCTGGGCGTCGTCGTCTCCGCCGCGCTGTATCTGCGGCAGCTGTCCGAGCCGCTGGAGACGATCCTGTTCCGGGTCGAGCAACTGCAGGCCGCCACCGCCGCGTTCGCCCGTGTCGAGGGCCTGGGCCGGGCGCCCGGGACCGCCGCGGCTGTCCCCGCGGCCCGCCGGCCCCGGCCCGCCCCGGAGCCCTCCCCCGTCCCGGCCGCAACCGCCGCGCCCGCCGACGACCGCATCGACGTCACCGCCGTGCGCTACGCCTACCCGGCCGCGGCGGACGGCCCGCACGCCGCGCCCCGCGACGTGCTGCACGGTGTCGATCTGAGCGTCCGCCCCGGCGAACGCCTCGCCGTGGTCGGCCCCTCGGGGGCCGGCAAGTCCACCCTGGGACGGCTGCTGGCCGGCGTCGACGCGCCGCGCAGCGGGTCGGTGACGGTGGGCGGGGTGCCGGTCGCCGCGCTGGACCCGGAGGTGCTGCGCCGGCAGGTCGTCCTGGTGACCCAGGAGCACCATGTCTTCCTGGGCACCGTCCGGGACAACCTGCGGATCGCCGCGCCCGGCGCCGGGGACGCGGCGCTGCGGGCCGCGCTGGCGGCCGTGGGCGCCGACTGGGCCGAGGAGCTGCCGGCCGGTCTGGACACCGCGCTCGGCGCCGGCGGCCACCGTCCGGACGGCGCGCAGGCCCAGCAACTGGCCCTGGCCCGGGTGGTGCTGGCGGATCCGCACACCCTGATCCTGGACGAGGCGACGGCGCTGCTCGACCCCCGCACGGCGCGGCACACCGAACGCGCCCTGGCCGCCGTGCTGACGGGCCGTACGGTCATCGCCATCGCCCACCGGCTGCACACCGCGCACGACGCGGACCGGGTGGCCGTCATGGAGGGCGGCCGGCTCACCGAACTCGGCACGCACGACGAGCTGGTGGCGGCGGGTGGCGCCTACGCCGCGCTGTGGCGCTCCTGGCACGGCCGGGAGGCGGACGGCTGACCGGCCGCAGGACGGGACGGCCGCCGGCGGGCCCGGCGCCCCGGGCGGAGCGGGCGCCGGTATGCCCCGGCGCTCGCCGGGGTACCCGGGGCGCGGATCTTCCTGGGACGCAATCCGGACGGCTATGAGCTGCTGTTCCAGCGGTTTTCGGAGGTTTGAACGGGCGGGAGGGGATCGCGCGGCCGATCACGGGCCGTCCGGGTTCCGAACACCGATTTCGCGCAACGGACGGTTTCCGGCCAATTCGTTGAACGGTGCCTGACAACAAGCCACTCGCGGTGGGACTCTTCCCCGCAACCGCCGCACGGATCCCCACAGCACCACCTCCCCGCGGCCACAGGTTCCACCCGCGCCACCCGTCACACCCGTAAGTCCAGCACCTCCCGTACGTCTCCCCCCACACGCTCCAAGAGTTCTGCCTCGCTCTGCCCGGACGGCCGTCTCGCCGCCCGGTCCCCCTCGGCCGCCCCGCCACACAGCGGCCACCGCAGAAGGAGTCAGCGTGAGACGCACCCCCCATGGACGCGCCGTTGCGACCGGCGCACTCGTCGCCGTCACGGCGATGCTGGCAGTCGGCGTCCAGACCGGTACCGGCACGGCGGCCGCCCCGCGGCCGGGCACCACGCACGCCGCCCCCGACCCCGGCGCCCTGCCGGCCAAGCTGTCCCCGTCCCAGCGTGCGGAGCTGATCCGGGCAGCCAGTGCCACCACCGCCGAGACCGCGCGGCAGCTCAAGCTCGGCGCCAAGGAGAAGCTCGTCGTCAAGGACGTCTCCAAGGACGTCGACGGCACCGTCCACACCCGCTACGAGCGCACCTACGACGGGCTGCCCGTCCTCGGCGGCGACCTCGTGGTGCACCGGGCCAAGGGCGGCTCCCTCAAGGGCGTCACCAAGGCCGTGCGCTCCCAGCTCAAGGTCGCCGGCACCACCGCGAAGGTGAAGCCCGCCGCGGCCGAGGCGAAGGCCGTGAAGTCGGCGCAGGCGCTCGGGTCGAAGAAGACCGCGGCCGCGAAGGCACCGCGCAAGGTGATCTGGGTCGCCGACGGCAAGCCGCTGCTCGCGTACGAGACGGTGGTCGGCGGGCTGCAGGACGACGGCACCCCGAACCAGCTGCACGTCATCACGGATGCCACCACCGGCGCCAAGATCTTCGAGTACCAGGGGATCGAGAAGGGCATCGGCAACAGCGAGTACAGCGGCAAGGTCACCATCGGGACCTCCGGCTCGGCGCCGAACTTCTCGATGACCGACGCCACGCGCGGCAACCACAAGACGTACGACCTCAAGCACGGCTCCTCCGGGACCGGCACACTCTTCACCGACGCCGACGACACCTGGGGCGACGGCACGGCGCAGAACACGCAGACGGCGGGCGTCGACGCGGCCTACGGCGCGCAGGAGACCTGGGACTACTACAAGAACGTGCACGGCCGCAGCGGCATCAAGGGCGACGGCGTGGGCGCCTACTCCCGGGTCCACTACGGCAACAGCTACGTCAACGCCTTCTGGGACGACGGCTGCTTCTGCATGACGTACGGCGACGGCAGCGGCAACGCCGCCCCGCTGACCGCCATCGACGTGGCCGGACACGAGATGTCGCACGGTGTCACGGCGGCCACCGCCGACCTCACCTACAGCGGCGAGTCCGGCGGCCTCAACGAGGCGACCTCCGACATCTTCGGCACCGCGGTGGAGTTCTACGCCAACAACACCTCCGACCCCGGTGACTACCTCATCGGCGAGAAGATCGACATCAACGGCGACGGCACCCCGCTGCGCTACATGGACAAGCCGTCCAAGGACGGGGCCTCGGCCGACTACTGGTCCAGCGGCGTGGGCAACAAGGACGTGCACTACTCGTCCGGCGTCGCCAACCACTTCTTCTACCTGCTGTCCGAGGGCAGCGGCCCGAAGGACATCGGCGGCGTCCACTACGACAGCCCGACCTTCGACAACCAGCCGGTGCCGGGCATCGGCCGGGCCAACGCCGAGAAGGTCTGGTTCAAGGCACTCAGCCAGTACATGAGCGCCAACACCAACTACGCGGGCGCCCGCACGGCCACCCTGCAGGCCGCGGCCGACCTGTTCGGCCAGGGCAGCGCGTCGTACAACACGGTCGCCAACACCTGGGCGGCGGTCAACGTCGGCTCCCGCGTCCCGGACGGCGGCGGGGTCACCGTCACCAACCCGGGCAACCAGACCAGCACCGTGGGCCAGGCGGCGAGCCTGCAGATCAAGGCGACCAGCGGCACCGCGGGCGCGCTGTCGTACGCGGCGACCGGCCTGCCCGCCGGCCTGTCGCTCAACGCGACCACCGGTCTGATCTCCGGTACGCCGACCACGGCCGGCACCAGCAATGTGACGGTCACGGTCACCGACGCCGCCAAGAAGACCGGCACCGCCGCCTTCACCTGGACGGTCAACGCGGCCGGTGGCGGCAACGTCTTCGAGAACAGCGACGACGTGGCGATCCCGGACGCGGGCGCGGCGGTCACCTCGCCGATCAATGTCGGCCGCAGCGGCAACGCGCCGAGCGCCCTCAAGGTCACGGTGGACATCGTGCACACCTACCGCGGCGACCTGGTCGTGGACCTGATCGCCCCGGACGGTACGGCCTACCGGCTGAAGAACTCCAGCGCCTTCGACTCGGCGGCGAACGTGAAGACGACCTACACGGTCAACGCCTCCTCGGAGACGGCGTCCGGCACCTGGAAGCTGCGGGTCCAGGACGTCTACTCGCAGGACACCGGCTACATCAACGGCTGGAAGCTGACGTTCTGATCGCCGGCCGGCACCCGGCCGTCACCTTCGTGTGACACAGGCGGGTCCGCGGAACACCGCACCTCACAACGGGCCTGCGGGACAACGATGTTGGGCGTCACCCCCGGATCTCCGGGGGTGACGCCCACCTCCGTTTAACGAACAGCGCTCACCTCTCGGCGGACAATTTTCAGCCAAACCTCGAACACCCCCCTGACATGCACGCGTTCGAATGGCAGTCTCTCCGAACGCACGTCACACCCGCATCGCTTTGCACCCCCACCTCTTGGCAAAGTTGAAGGAGCACGCGTGACCCCCCACATGTCCCGTAAGACCCGCATCGCCGGTATCTCCCTCGCGGCAGCGGCCCTCGTGGCCGCCGGTATCACCGCGGGCACCGCCGGTGCCTCCACCGTCCAGGCCCCCACCGCGGACGGTTCGCCGCTCAAGCTGAGCGCCTCGCACCGCGCGGAACTGCTGCGCGACGCGAGCGCCACCAAGGCGCAGACCGCCAAGGAACTCGGCCTGGGCTCGCAGGAGAAGCTGGTCGTCAAGGACGTCATCAAGGACGCCGACGGCACCACGCACACCCGCTACGACCGCACCTACGCCGGCCTTCCGGTCCTGGGTGGCGACATGGTCGTGCACACCGCCAAGGGCGGCGCCATCAAGAGCACCACCAAGTCGACGAAGAAGTCGGTCAAGGTGGCCTCCCTCACCGCGAAGATAGCCCCGGCCGCCGCGGCGCAGTCCGCGCAGGGCACCGTCGCGAAGTCGCTGAGCGCCAAGAAGGCCGACGCGCAGGCGCCCAAGAAGGTCGTCTGGGCCGCCTCCGGCACCCCCGTCCTCGCCTACGACACCGTCGTCAAGGGCGTCAAGAAGGACGGCACGCCCAGCCGGATGCACGTCATCACCGACGCCGACAGCGGCAAGAAGATCTTCCAGTACGACGACATCCGCACCGGCAAGGGCGAGAGCGAGTTCAGCGGCTCCGTCGACCTGGGCACCTCCAAGGAGGGCAGCGGCTTCACGCTGACCGACGCCGACCGCGGTGGTCACAAGACCCTCAACCTCGGCAACAGCGAGTCCGGCGAGGGCAAGGCCTTCACGGACGAGGACGACAAGTGGGGCACCGGCAAGCCCGACGACCCGCAGACCGCGGCCGTCGACGCCCACTACGGTGCCGCCGAGACCTGGGACTACTACAAGAAGGTCCAGGGCCGCAACGGCATCAAGGGCGACGGCAAGGGTGCCACCTCGCGCGTCCACTACGGCAAGAACTACGTGAACGCCTTCTGGGACGACGACTGCTTCTGCATGTCGTACGGCGACGGCGAGGGCGACAAGGCCCCGCTCACCGCCCTCGACGTCGCGGCCCACGAGATGTCGCACGGTGTCACCGCCGCCACCGCCAACCTCACCTACAGCGGTGAGTCCGGCGGCCTGAACGAGGGCACCTCGGACATCTTCGGCACCTCGGTCGAGTTCTACGCCAAGAACGACAAGGACCCGGGCGACTACCTCATCGGCGAGAAGATCAACATCAACGGTGACGGCAAGCCGCTGCGCTACATGGACAAGCCGTCCAGGGACGGGCAGTCGAAGGACTTCTGGGACTCCAGCACCGGTGGTCTCGACCCGCACTACTCCTCGGGCGTGGCCAACCACTTCTTCTACCTGCTGTCCGAGGGCAGCGGCCCGAAGGAGATCGGTGGCGTCAAGTACGACAGCCCGACGAAGGACGACAAGAAGGTCGAGGGCATCGGCCGGGACAAGGCCGAGAAGATCTGGTTCAAGGCCCTGACCGAGTACATGACCTCGAACACCGACTACAAGGCCGCCCGTGAGGCGACCGTCAAGGCGGCGACCGACCTGTACAAGGCCGGCAGCCCCGAGGTCAAGGGCGTCGAGGCCGCCTGGGACGGTGTCGCCGTCAAGTGATGCGGTGTGCGGGAACGTGCTGAACGTCCCGGGGTGAGCTGACCCCGGAAGCGGGCGGTGTCCGGAGCGAAGGCTCCGGGCACCGCTTTCGCATGTCCGGACGCGCGCCGCCGCGCCGTACGGATGACACGCCGGAGCGGCCGCCGGAACCGCGCCGCCGCACCGACATGCCTGTGACACATACCGCGTCGAGCCCGCCCGCCGGCTCCGCGGCCGGCTACCACCGAGTCCTTCGATATGGCCGATTCCACCCCCTCATGCGCTCTTGTACGGACTCGCTCCTGGCGAGAGGCTGCGTGTGGCGCCCGGGGGAACCCGGCGCCTGAACCGGACTTCCGTACGCCGCAACTCCGCTGTGCTCGCACCGAGTTGAGGAGGCGAACGCCGACCGTGTCAGCGCAGTGCCGCAGTCTCCCGCGCGGGGATGGCGGTGCGTGTGCCGGACCACGTCGGGTCCGCACCCCCGCACCGGACAGGTGCGTGCGCCGTACGGCCCGGCCGCCGCCCGCGGGACGGCTCACCGGGTACGCCCGTCCCCACCCGCACCGCACACCAGCGCACGATGCATCGGGGGAACCACCGACCGGAGGCCGGGGGAGCGCCGACCCGCCCCGCCGCGCCATCCGCCAGCAGAGTGAAAGCGGACAGGAGCGCTCATGCCCGCACCCGGTCCCCCAGCCGCAGAGCGGATACAAAGGACAAAATCCAGCAAAGCGCCACAAACTCAGGTGAGCCCATGATCGGTCGCATTCCTGTTCTGGACATCCGCCCGCAGATCGATTGCGGCCGCCGCCCGGCGAAGGCGGTGGTGGGCGAGACCTTCGAAGTCTCGGCCACCGTCTTCCGCGAAGGCCACGACGCCGTCGCGGCCAACGTGGTGCTGCGCAATCCGGCCGGCCGCTGCGGCCCGTGGACCCCGATGCGGGAGCGGGCGCCCGGCACCGACCGGTGGAGCGCCGAGGTCACCCCCGGCGTCGAGGGCCGCTGGTCGTTCACCGTCGAGGCGTGGTCCGATCCGGTCACCACCTGGCGCCGGCACGCCGCCGTGAAGATCCCGGCGGGCATCGACACCGAGCTGGTGCTCGCCGAGGGCGCCGACCTCCACGAGCGGGCCGCCGCCGAGGTCCCCAAGAGCGACGGGCGGGAGTCGGTGCTCAGCGCCGTGGACACCCTGCGCAACCCCGAGCTGCCCGCCGCCACCCGGCTCGCCGCGGCGCTCTCCCCCCAGGTCGTCGCGGCGCTGGACCGCCATCCGCTGCGCGAGCTGCTCACCGTCTCGCGTCCGATGCCGCTGGTCGTCGAGCGCCGGCGGGCCCTGTACGGCTCGTGGTACGAGCTCTTCCCCCGCTCCGAGGGCGCCACCGTCGCCCCCGACGGCACCCTCGTCAGCGGCACCCTGCGCACCGCCGCCGACCGGCTGCCGGCCGTCGCCGCCATGGGCTTCGACGTGGTCTACCTGCCGCCGGTCCACCCGATCGGCACCGCGTTCCGCAAGGGCCCCAACAACGCGCTCTCGGCCGGCCCGGACGACGTCGGCTCCCCGTGGGCCATCGGCTCCGCGGCCGGCGGCCATGACGCCCTCCACCCGGACCTGGGCACCTTCGAGGACTTCGACCACTTCGTCCGCACCGCCCGTGAGCTGCGGATGGAGGTGGCCCTGGACTTCGCCCTGCAGTGCTCCCCCGACCACCCCTGGGTCACCCTGCACCCGCAGTGGTTCCACCGCCGCGCGGACGGCTCGGTCGCCTACGCCGAGAACCCGCCGAAGAAGTACCAGGACATCTACCCGATCGCCTTCGACGCCGACTTCCGCGGGCTGGTCCGCGAGACCGAGCGCCTGCTGCGCTTCTGGATGGGCAAGGGCGTACGGATCTTCCGGGTGGACAACCCGCACACCAAGCCAGTGGCCTTCTGGGAGAAGGTGATCGGCGAGATCAACCGCACCGACCCGGACGTGCTCTTCCTCGCCGAGGCCTTCACCCGCCCGGCCATGCTGCACACCCTGGCCCGGATCGGCTTCCACCAGTCGTACACGTACTTCACCTGGCGCAACACCAAGCAGGAGCTGACCGACTACCTCACCGAGCTGTCCGGCCAGAGCGCGGGCTACCTGCGGCCCAACTTCTTCGTGAACACCCCGGACATCCTGCACGCCTACCTCCAGGAGGGCGGCCGCGCCGCCTTCGAGGTGCGTGCCGTCCTGGCCGCCACCCTCTCCCCCACCTGGGGCGTCTACGCCGGCTACGAGCTCTGCGAGGCGACGCCGCTGCGCCGCGGCAGCGAGGAGTACCTCGACTCGGAGAAGTACCAGCTCAGGCCGCGCGACTGGGACGCGGCGGCCAGAGCGGGGCGCACCATCGCCCCCCTGATCACCACGCTCAACCGCATCCGCCGCCGGCACCCCGCCCTGCAGCAGCTGCGCAACCTGCGCTTCCACCACGTCGACAACGACGCCGTCCTGGCCTTCTCCAAGCACGAGGGGCACGGCGACCGGGCCGACACGGTGCTCACGGTGGTCAACCTCGACCCGCACCACACCCACGAGGCGACGGTGTCGTTGGACATGCCGGAACTCGGCCTCGGCCGGCACGAGTCCATTCCGGTGCGCGACGAGCTCACCGGCGACACCTACCACTGGGGCAGGGACAACTATGTGCGCCTGGAGCCGGGCCGCTCTCTCGCGCCCGCCCATGTGCTGTCGCTGCGACCGTCCTCACCGATCGGAGGGTCACCCAATTGATCGTCAATGAGCCTGTCCCCGACACGTTCGAGGACACCCCGGCGAAGGACCGCGATCCCGACTGGTTCAAACGGGCCGTTTTCTACGAAGTCCTGGTGCGCTCCTTCCAGGACAGCAACGGCGACGGAATCGGCGACCTCAAGGGCATCACGGCCAAACTCGACTATCTGCAGTGGCTGGGGGTGGACTGTCTCTGGCTGCCGCCGTTCTTCAAATCTCCGCTACGCGACGGCGGATATGATGTCGCCGATTACACCGCGGTGCTTCCCGAATTCGGCGACCTGGCCGACTTCGTGGAATTCGTGGATGCCGCCCACCACCGCGGCATGCGGGTGATCATCGATATGGTGATGAACCACACCAGCGACCAGCACCCGTGGTTCCAGGAGTCGCGCACCGACCCCGAGGGCCCGTACGGCGACTATTACATGTGGGCCGACGACGACAAGCAGTACCCGGACGCCCGCATCATCTTCGTCGACACCGAGGCCTCCAACTGGACCTTCGACCCGGTCCGCAAGCAGTACTTCTGGCACCGGTTCTTCTCCCACCAGCCGGACCTCAACTACGAGAACCCGGCGGTCCAGGAGGAGATGATCTCCGCCCTGCGCTTCTGGCTGGACCTGGGGATCGACGGTTTCCGGCTGGACGCGGTGCCCTACCTCTACGCCGAGGAGGGCACCAACTGCGAGAACCTGCCGGCCTCGCACGCCTTCCTCAAGCGGGTGCGCGCCGAGATCGACGCCCATTACCCGGACACCGTGCTGCTGGCCGAGGCCAATCAGTGGCCGGAGGACGTCGTCGACTACTTCGGCGATTACGGCGTCGGCGGCGACGAATGTCATATGGCCTTTCACTTCCCGGTCATGCCGCGCATCTTCATGGCGGTGCGGCGCGAATCGCGCTATCCGGTCTCGGAAATCCTCGCCAAGACCCCCGCCATTCCGTCCGGCTGCCAGTGGGGCATTTTCCTGCGCAACCATGACGAGCTCACCCTCGAAATGGTCACGGACGAAGAGCGCGATTACATGTACGCGGAGTACGCCAAGGACCCGCGTATGCGCGCCAATATCGGCATTCGCCGGCGGCTGGCCCCGCTGCTCGACAACGACCGCAACCAGATCGAGCTGTTCACCGCGCTGCTGCTGTCGCTGCCGGGGTCGCCGATCCTCTATTACGGTGACGAGATCGGCATGGGCGACAACATCTGGCTCGGCGACCGCGACGCGGTGCGCACCCCGATGCAGTGGACGCCGGACCGCAACGCCGGGTTCTCCTCCTGCGACCCTGGCCGGCTCTCCCTGCCGACGATCATGGATCCGGTCTACGGATACCAGGTCACCAATGTGGAGGCGGCGATGAGTTCGCCGTCCTCGCTGCTGCACTGGACCCGCCGGATGATCGAGATCCGGAAGCAGAACCCGGCGTTCGGGCTCGGCAGCTACACCGAACTGTCCTCCACCAATCCGGCGGTGCTGGCCTTCCTGCGGGAGGCGCCGGGCGCCGGCGGCGCGGACGACGACCTGGTGCTGTGCGTGCACAACTTCTCGCGCTTCGCCCAGCCCACCGAGCTGGACCTGCGGTCGTTCAGCGGCCGCCATCCGGTGGAACTCATCGGCGGGGTGCGCTTCCCGGCCATCGGGGAGCTGCCGTACCTGCTGACCCTCGCGGGTCACGGGTTCTACTGGTTCCGGCTGCGGAGGAACTCCGGCTAGTCCCGGCGCCCTGACCGGGCACGGGTGCCGGAAACACGCCCGTACGCGGCCGCATGGCGCGTACGGGCGTTTTTTGACCTTTCGCTCGGGCAGCCTCCCTACTATCGCCCGGGCCGGGTGAGCCGCCGCCGGCCCCCGGTCCGGGAGGGGATCCGCCGCGCAGCGGAGCAGGGCACACCGCATCGCCGCTGCCGTACGGACGGGCTCGCCCGGTGCCGCCCCCGGACTCCGTCCGGGTGCACCACCACCAGCCTCCGTCTGGGGGTACCCCCACCGCGCCATCGCACAGTCCGGGCCGTATTCCGGGACACTTTGCCCTATATGTCGTGTGCCCGGGGAAAGGACGCGACGCCATGTCGGACACCGCCTCGACCCGTGCCACCCGAAACACCCCTGATCACCGCCCGCTCGTCGGCGCACCCGAGCTGCTGCCCTCGCTGGCACCCCTGCTCACCGAATGGGTGCCACGCCAGCGCTGGTTCGCCGGCAAGGGGCGGCTGCTGACCGGCTTCACGCTGCTCTCGGCGACCGAGCTGCTGCCGTGCACCGATCCCGGCGCCCCCGGCCTGCTGCTGCTGCTCGTCCGCGCCCAGCAGAGCGCGCCGCCGAGCCGCACCCCCGTGGGCGGCGACTGCTACCAGCTCCTGCTGGGGGTGCATCCGGCGCTGTCGCCGCAGCTGGCGCCGGCGGTGATCGGCCGCCCCGGCGGCGGCCCGCTGCACGGTCGCACCGTCTACGACGCGCTCCTCGACAACCGGCTGTGCGCGCTGCTGCTGGAGCGGCTGCGGGTGCCGGGCCGGCTGGGCGCGCTGCGCTTCTGCCGGGAGCCCGACGCGGACATCCCCTCCGGGCTGCCGGGCCGGCCGATCGCCGTCGAGCAGTCCAACTCCTCGATCGTCTACGGCGATTCCTTCATCCTGAAGGTCTTCCGGCGGATCGAACCGGGCGTCAACCCCGATCTGGAGCTGCCGCGGGCGCTGGCGGACGCCAAGTGCGCACGGGTGCCCGCGCCCGCCGCCTGGTACGAGGCGGCGGCCGCCGGGGAGGGCGGCGAGGCGACGACGCTGGGCGTGCTGCAGCCGTTCCTGGCGGGCTCGGCGGACGGCTGGCAGCTGGCGCTGAACGCGCTGGCCGTCCGCGCCGACTTCACCGGGTCGGCGCGGGCGCTCGGCCACGCCACCGCCGAGGTGCACACCGCGCTCGCCCAGACCCTGCCCACCACCGAGCTGCGCCGCCCGCAGCTGGAGGTGATCGCCGCCCAGATGCACGAGCGGCTGGACGCCACCGCCCGCGCCGTGCCCGTGCTGCAGCCCTACCGCGCCCGGCTGCGCACCGCCTTCGACGCGCTCGCCGCGACCGGGCACGACGGCCGCAGCTGGGCCGCCCAGCGCATCCACGGCGACCTGCACCTGGGCCAGACGCTGCGCTCCGCCGACGAGGGCCGCTGGTCGCTGATCGACTTCGAGGGCGAGCCGGCCCGTCCGCTGGCCGAGCGGCGCCGGCCGCAGCCGGCGGTGCGGGACGTCGCGGCGATGCTGCGGTCCTTCGACTACGCCGCGCGCAGCGGCCCGGCCGGCGGCGACCCCTGGGCGCTGGAGTGGGCCCGGCGCACCCGCGACGCCTTCTGCCGGGGCTACGCGGAGGCCGGCGGGCTCGATCCGCGCTCGGTGCCCGAGCTGATGCGCGCCTACGAGACCGACAAGGCCGTCTACGAGGTGCTCTACGAGGCCCGGCACCGGCCCGACTGGCTGTCCGTCCCGATGGCCGCCATCCGGCGGCTGGCGGCCGGCGACGAGCCGGCCGTGGGAGCCGAGGGGCCCGGCCCGGCCCGGGCCGCCGGGTCCGACGACGGCCGGGGGTGAGGGGCCGCCGACCGACCGCCGATCCGCCGCCGTACGCCCCGAGACCCGACCGACGCCCCGCCCCGCCCCGCCCCGCCCCGCCCCGAGGAGGCCCTCTCGTGACCGCCCGCCCGCCGTCCCGTCCCACCACTCCCGACACCGCGCCCGCCCCGGGCGCGACCGACGACAGCGCGGCGGGGCGGTCCGGCCGCGCGGCGCCTCCCCGGCCGGCAGCGGGCGACCCCGCGGCGGCCGCGCGCGGCACCTTCGCCGGGACCGCGGCCGGATCCGCGGGCCGATCCGCGGCCGGACCTGCGGCCGGACCCGCGGCCGGGACCGCCCCCGCGCGCCCGGTCGTGCCCCGGGAGGCGACGGCGCCCGGCCGGGCCGGCGCGCCCGCGGGCCCGGCCCGTGCGGGCGCGCCGGGGACCGGCACCCACGGGATCCGCGCCGCCGCCCCGCTGTCCGCCGAGGACCGCGGCCGGCTCCTGGGCGGTGCCCATCACGACCCGCACGCGCTGCTCGGCGCCCACCCCGTGCGCGGCGGGCTGCTCATCCGGGTCCTGCGGCCCTGCGCCAAGAGCGTCACCGTGCTGGCGAAGGGGCTGCGCGCCGCCCTGCCCGCCGAGGGCGACGGGCTGTTCGCCGGGGTGCTGCCGCTGCGCACCGTCCCGGACTACGAGCTGCTGGTCGACTACGGCGACGACCCGCTGCGGATGCCGGACCCCTACCGCTTCCTGCCGGCGCTGGGCGAACTGGACCTGCACCTGCTCGGTGAGGGCCGGCACGAGCAGCTGTGGCAGGCGCTCGGGGCGCGGATCATGGAGCACCAGGGGGTGTGCGGCACCCGCTTCACGGTCTGGGCGCCCAACGCCCAGGGGGTCCGGGTCGTCGGCGACTTCAACTACTGGGACGGCACCGGCCACCCGATGCGCTCGCTGGGCTCCTCGGGCGTCTGGGAGCTTTTCCTCCCGGGCATCGGCGAGGGCGAGCTCTACAAGTTCGAGATCACCCGGCCGGACGGCTCGCGGACCGTGCGCGCCGACCCGATGGCCCGGCGGACCGAGTGCCCGCCCGCCAATGCCTCGGTGGTGGAGGCCACGCACTACCGCTGGACGGACGGCGACTGGATGGCCCGGCGCGGCGAACGCCCGGTGCACGAGGCGCCGTTCTCGGTCTACGAGGTGCACCTGCCCTCCTGGCGCCCCGGCCTCACCTACCGCCAGCTCGCGGCCCAACTCCCCAACTACGTCAAGGACCTGGGGTTCACCCACGTCGAGTTCATGCCGGTCGCCGAGCATCCCTTCGGCGGCTCCTGGGGCTATCAGGTGACCGGGTTCTACGCCCCCACGGCCCGGATGGGCACGCCCGACGACTTCCGGTTCCTGGTCGACGCGCTGCACCGGGCCGGCATCGGTGTGCTGATGGACTGGGTGCCGGCGCACTTCCCGCGCGACGACTGGGCGCTGGCGGAGTTCGACGGCCGCCCGCTCTACGAGCCCCAGGACCCGGCGCGGGCCGCGCACCCGGACTGGGGCACCCTGGAGTTCGACTACGGCCGCACCGAGGTCCGCAACTTCCTGGTCGCCAACGCCGTGTACTGGTGCGAGGAGTTCCACATCGACGGCCTGCGGGTGGACGCCGTCGCCTCGATGCTCTACCTGGACTACTCGCGCGAGGACGGCGACTGGACCCCGAACGTCCACGGCGGGCGGGAGAACCTCGACGCGGTCGCCTTCCTCCAGGAGATGAACGCGACGGTCTACCGCCGCTGCCCCGGCGTCGTCACCATCGCCGAGGAGTCCACGGCCTGGGACGGCGTCACCCGCGCCACGCACCACGTCGGCCCCGGCGGCTTCGGCGGGCTGGGCTTCGGACTGAAGTGGAACATGGGCTGGATGCACGACTCCCTCGGCTACGCCTCCAAGGAGCCGGTGCACCGCAAGTACCACCACGGCGAGATGACCTTCTCGATGATCTACGCCTACTCCGAGAACTATGTGCTGCCCATCTCCCACGACGAGGTGGTGCACGGCAAGCGCGCGCTGGTGTCGAAGATGCCCGGCGACTGGTGGCAGCAGCGCGCCAGCCACCGGGCCTACCTCGGCTTCATGTGGGCCCACCCCGGAAAGCAGCTCCTGTTCATGGGGCAGGAGTTCGCCCAGGGCGCGGAGTGGGCGGAGCGCCACGGGCCGGACTGGTGGCTGCTCGACCCGTCGTACGAGGCCGAGGCCGACCACCGGGGCGTGCGCGACCTCGTCCGCGACCTGAACCGCCGCTACGCCGCCACGCCCGCGCTGTGGGAGCGCGACACCGACCCGGCCGGTTTCTCCTGGATCGACGGCGACGCGAGCGAGGACAACGTCTTCTCCTTCCTGCGCTTCGCCGCCGACGGCTCCCCGCTGATCTCGGTCACCAACTTCTCCCCGGTCGTCCGCCACGGCTACCGGCTCGGCGTCCCGGGCGCGGTCCCCGCCTGGCGGGAGGTGCTCAACACCGACGACGCGCGCTACGGCGGCAGCGGCATCGCCAACCCCGGCCCCCTCACGACCGAACCGACCTCCTGGAACGGCCGCGCCACCTCCGTCTCCACCGTCCTCCCCCCACTCGCCACGCTCTGGCTACGGCCGTCCTGACCGGGCCGTCCCGACCGCCTGCATCTGCTGGCTGTCGGCCCCCGCCGGACTCCCGCCCGGTCGCGCCGAAGGGGCGGGTGCCCTGTCCGGCACCCGCCCCTTCGGCCCTCCCGCACCGGCGGATCAGACCTTCGCGGACGTCTTCTCCGCCTCGCCGTCCCGCGGCCCGGCGACCTCGGCGACGGCCGGCTCCGGGGCGGCCTCGTCGGCCAGCGTCTTCTCGTCGAACGGCATCCGGCCGGCCAGCACCTCCGTCACCCGGGCCTTGTCGATCTCCTTGGTCCAGGTGCCGACCAGGACGGTGGCCACCGCGTTGCCGGCGAAGTTGGTCAGGGCCCGCGCCTCGCTCATGAAGCGGTCGATGCCGACGATCAGGCCCACGCCGTCGACCAGTTCGGGGCGGTGCGACTGCAGGCCGCCGGCCAGGGTCGCCAGGCCCGCGCCGGTGACGCCCGCCGCACCCTTCGAGGCGATGACCATGAACACCAGCAGCGAGATCTGCTGCCCGAGCGGCAGCGGCTTGCCCATCGCCTCGGCCACGAACAGCGAGGACATCGTCAGGTAGATGGCGGTGCCGTCGAGGTTGAAGCTGTAGCCGGTGGGGACGGTGATGCCGACCACCGGCCGGCTGACGCCCAGGTGCTCCATCTTCGCGATCAGCCGGGGCAGCGCCGACTCCGAGGAGGAGGTGGACAGGATCAGCAGGAACTCCCGGCCGAGGTACTTCAGCAGCTGGAAGATGCTGACCTTGGCGACCAGCCGGAGCAGCGCGCCGAGCACCACGATCACGAACAGCAGACAGGTGAGGTAGAAGCCGATCATGATGACGGCGAGCGACTTCAGCGCGTCCAGGCCGGTCTCGCCGACCACCGCGGCGATGGCGCCGAAGGCCCCCACCGGCGCCGCCCACATGATCATGGACAGCACCCGGAAGACCAGCTTCTGCAGGTGCCCGACCCCGCGCAGCACCGGCTCGCCCGCCGTGCCCAGCGCCTGCAGCGCGAAGCCGACCAGGAGCGCCACCAGCAGCGTCTGGAGCACCTCCTGCTGGGTGAAGGCGGAGAGCAGCGTGGTGGGGATCATGCCGAGCAGGAACTCGGACAGCGACTCCCCGCCGCCCTCGGTCTGGGCGTGGCCCGCGTGCCGGACGGACTCGGTCAGATGGAGGCCGGAGCCGGGGTCCAGCAGGTTGCCGACGACCAGGCCGATGGCGAGCGCCACGGTGGACATCACCATGAAGTAGCCGAGGGCCAGTCCGCCGACCGCGCCGACCTTGGCCGCCTTCCGCACCGAGCCGACGCCCAGCACGATGGTGCAGAAGATGACCGGCGAGATCATCATCTTGATGAGGTTCACGAACCCGGTGCCCAGCGGCTTGAGCTGGACGGCGACGCCGGGGGCGGCGAAGCCCACGAGGATGCCGAGCAGCACCGCGCCGATCACGGCGATATAGAGGAAGTGGGTCCGGTCGCGCTTCACCGGCGCGCTCTCCTCCGTGGTACCCCCACGCGGCGGGGTCTGTGCGGACACGGCTGCCTCCTCGGTCTACGGCTGTGCGCTGATCTGCGGCTCTGCCACACAACAAGTCCCGGCGACTATGCACGCCGCTGTGGCGCCCGTCACCCTTGCGTACATTTCGTTCACGTAAAAGTGACCGCGCGGACGGTTCCCGGGCGACCGTGCAGACTGTTGCGTATGCGACTCCCCCGACCCCGCCCCTCCCGACGGCTGCGCGGCCCCCGCAGCCTCGCCGGGCAGCTGTTCGCCATGCAGGTCGTGCTGGTGGCGGTGGTCGTCATGGGCTGTGCGCTCTTCGCGTACGTCAGCGCCGGGCGGCAGGCCGAGGAGACCGCGCGGCGGCAGGCGACCGCGGCGGCCACCGCCGTCGCCGACTCCCCCGCGGTGGTGGCCGCGGCCCGCACCAAGAACCCGACCGCCGCGCTGCAGCCGTACGCCGAGCGGCTGCGGTACGACGCCGGCGTCGACTTCGTGGTGGTGATGGCCCCGGACGGGACCCGCTGGACGCACCCCGAGCCCTCCGCGATCGGCAAGAAGTACCTGGGGCACATCGGCCCCGCGCTGCACGGCACGGTCTTCCCCGAGACGCACATGGGGGTGCTCGGGCCGTCCGTACGGGTCGTCGCGCCGGTCCGCGATCCACAGCGCGGCGGCCGGATCACGGCCCTGGTCAGCTCCGGGATCACCATCGAGACGATCAGCGAGCAGCTGCGCAACCAGGTCCTGGCCCTGGTGGGCGTGGCCGCCGGGGCGCTGGCGCTCGGCGGCCTGGGGACGTACGTGATCAACGCCCGGCTGCGGCGCCACACCCACGGGATGAACGCGGCCGAGCTCGGCCGGATGCACGAGTACCACCAGGCCGCGCTGCACGCCGTGCGCGAGGGGCTCTTGATGCTCGACGGGCAGCGCAGGGTCGCCCTGATCAACGACGGCGGGCGGGAGCTGCTGGGGCTGTCGGACGACGCGGTGGGCCGCCTGGTCACCGAGCTGGGGCTGCCGCAGCCGCTGACCGAGGCGCTGCTGGCACCCGGCCCCCGCGTCGACGAACTGCAGCTGACCCACGAGCGGGTGCTGGTCGTCAACTCCGCGCCGGTCTCCGGCGGGGAGCGGCGCGGCAGCGTCGTGACCCTGCGCGATCACACCGAACTCCAGGCGCTGTCCGGCGAGTTGGACTCGGTGCGCGGTTTCACCGAGGCGCTGCGCTCACAGGCCCACGAGGCCGCCAACCGGCTGCACACCGTGGTCTCGCTGATCGAACTGGGGCGGGCCGAGGAGGCCGTGGAGTTCGCGACCGCGGAGCTGGAGCTGGCGCAGGCGCTGACCGACCAGGTCGTCGGCGCGGTCGCCGAGCCGGTGCTCGCCGCGCTGCTGCTCGGCAAGGCCGCGCAGGCCAACGAGCGCGGCGTGGAGCTGACCCTGACCCCCGACAGCCGGATCGACGACGGGCTGCTGCCGCCCGGACTGCCCGCCCGTGACCTGGTGACGGTGCTGGGCAACCTCCTCGACAACGCCCTGGACGCCGCCGCGCCCACCCCGGAGCACACCGCCGCCGAGCCGCCGCGGGTGCGCGTCACGGCGCGGGCGGACGGCGGCGAACTGCTGCTGCGGGTCGCGGACAACGGCCCCGGGGTGTCCGCGGAAGCCGCCGAGGAGATCTTCCGGCGCGGCTGGAGCACCAAGCACGGGCAGGACGCGCCCGCCCGGGGCCGCGGTCTGGGCCTGGCCCTGGTCCAGCAGGCGGTACGCCGCAACGGCGGCACCGTCGTCCTGGACCGGACCCCCGGCGGCGGCGCGCGGTTCACCGTACGGCTGCCGCTGCGGGCGGGGGCGACGGCATGACCGCCGCCCGGATCCGGGTCCTGGTCGTCGAGGACGATCCGGTCGCCGCCGACGCGCACGCCCTGTACGTGGGGCGGGTGCCCGGCTTCACGGTGTCCGGGACCGTCCACTCCGGCGGCGACGCCCGCCGCCACCTCGAAACGCACGCCGTCGATCTGCTGCTGCTCGACCTCTACCTGCCCGACGGCCACGGGCTGCAGCTGGTGCGCACGCTGCGCGCGGCCAGCCACACCGCCGACATCATCGCGGTCACCTCCGCCCGGGACCTGGCGATGGTGCGCGAGGGCGTCTCGCTGGGCGTGGTGCAGTACGTGCTGAAGCCGTTCACCTTCGCGACCCTGCGCGACCGGCTCACCCGCTACGCCCAGTTCCGCGCCACCACCGGCGAGGCGAGCGGACAGGACGAGGTGGACCGGGCGATCGCCGCGCTGCGCGCCCCGCGTCCGGCCGCGCTGCCCAAGGGGCTGACCGCGGCCACCCTGCAGGCGGTGACCGAGGTGCTGCGGGCCGCGGGGAGCGGGCTGACGGCGACCGAGGCGGCCGCCGACGTGGGCATCTCCCGGATCACCGCCCGCCGTTACCTCGAACACCTCGTGGAGAGCGGGCGTGCGGCCCGCGCGCCCCAGTACGGCCAGGTCGGCCGCCCGGAACTGCGCTACCGGTGGTCGGGCCACTGACCGGCGGCGGCCGGTGGCCTGCTGCGGCCGGCGACCTGCTTTCAGCAGTCCGCCGCTCGTGGCCGGTCGGCCGGAAAACCGCACGTCCGCAGCGGAAACCGGCCGTCTAGGAGCTTCCTACGACTTTCCGGCTTGGGCATCCGCACCATAGGGGCGGAGCCCGGCCGTCACCTACCGTGTGCCGATGAACACGCCCGCCGGGGAGCCGAGCAGAACCCCTTTCCAGGCCGGGGCCGCCCGCCGGCTGCGCGAGGCCCTCGGAATGACCCCCGCCCATGTCGCCTACGGCATCCGGGCCGCCTTCGGCCTACCGGTGGCGCCGGCCACGGTGGCGTCCTGGGAACGGGGCGAGGGCGCCCCCACCGAGGCCGAACTGACCGCGCTGGCCGGCGCGCTGTGGTGCGCGCCGGGCGAGCTGCTCGACGCGCCGGACACCCTGCGCGCCCACCGCCTCGCCCGCGGCCTCGCCCCGGGGGACCTCGCGCTGCGCATCGGCATGGACCGGGCCGCGTACGAACGCCTGGAGACCGGCGGGAAGTGGAGCGGCAACGACCGGCAGGCCGCGGCGCTCGCCGAGGCGCTGCGGCTGCCGCTGCCCGCGCTGATCCGCTTCACCGGCCGGGACGAGAAGCTGACCGCCCTGCTGACCAGCGCCGCCACCACCCGCTGGCAGGGCTGCGTCCGGCCGGTCGGCAAGATCGTCCCCCTGCCCAAGGCGCGGCTCCAGGCCGTCCTGCAAGGGCTGCACCGCGACTATCAGGCGACCATGACGGCTACGCTCCACTGGGGCGACTCGCCCCGTGCCGAGGAATCCGGCCGGGCCGGGCGGGCCTTTCTCGACGGCATCCTCGCGGAATTCTGGGCGCGGGCCGGCGAATCGCGGCACTGAGAAAGGCCCTTTTCCCGGCCCCGTAAGGGGAAACCCCGAGACGCACCCTCGGTCCCCGGACGGAGCGGTGTCCGTCTGGAGAATGACGCCGGGCCCGGTGATGGCACTTCCGGCCGGTGCGGCTTTCGGTCCCTGCGGGCGAGGACCGGCCCGGCCTGCGCATTCGAGAATGAGGACATCGCTTTTTCCGTCCCTTCTCCAGGAGTTCCCCGTGTCCCACGCGGCCGCCCTTCCGGGTTTTCCCGGCTCCCCCGCCTCCACTCGCGCCGGCGCCGCCGTCGCCGCCCGCGCCACGGACCTGAACAAGGTCTACGGCCAGGGGGAGACCCGCGTGGTCGCGCTGGACTCCGTCTCGGTCGATTTCCGCAAGGCCCGGTTCACCGCGATCATGGGCCCCTCCGGCTCCGGAAAGTCCACGCTGATGCACTGCATGGCGGGCCTGGACACGATCTCCTCCGGCTCGGCCCGGATCGGCGACGTGGAACTCGGGTCGCTGAACGACAAGCAGCTCACGCGGCTGCGCCGGGACAAGATCGGCTTCATCTTCCAGGCGTTCAACCTGCTGCCGACGCTGTCCGCGCTGGAGAACATCACGCTGCCGATGGACATCGCGGGCCGCAAGCCCGACCGGGAGTGGCTCAACGCGGTCATCGAGACCGTCGGCCTGTCCGGACGGCTCGCGCACCGGCCGGCGCAGCTCTCCGGCGGCCAGCAGCAGCGGGTCGCGGTCGCCCGCGCGCTGGCCGCCCAGCCGGAGATCATCTTCGCCGACGAGCCGACCGGCAACCTCGACTCCCGCTCCGGCGCCGAAGTGCTGGGCTTCCTGCGGGAGTCGGTGCGGGCGATGGAGCAGACGGTCGTGATGGTCACCCATGACCCGGTCGCCGCGGGCTACGCGGACCGGGTGGTCTTCCTCGCGGACGGCCGGATCGTCGAGGAGCTCGACGACCCCACCGCGGACGCCGTCCTGGACCGGATGCGGCTCTTCGACTCCAAGGGCCGTACCAGCTGACACCGGCGCACCGCCCCGCCGCGCTCCCCGCGCGCCGCCCCTCATCCCGAGCCACCGGACCAGGACTGACACCACCACCATGCTGCGTACCGCCCTGCGCAACGTCCTTGCGCACAAAGCCCGATTGATGATGACCGCGCTCGCGGTCCTGCTCGGCGTCGCCTTCGTCGCCGGCACCCTCATCTTCAGCGACACCGTCGGCTCGGCCGTCAAGAAGGCGTCCGAGAAGAACCTCGACGGAGTGGCCGTCTCCGTCCAGGCCGTCGCCCCCGAGGACGGCCCGGACACCGGCAAGGACGGCAAGCGGACCACCCTTGTCGACGAGAAGCTGGCCGACACCATCCGCGCACTGCCCGGCGTGCAGTCCGTACGCCGCAACGTCAACGGGACGGCCACCGTCGCCGGCCCGGACAATGCGCCGCTCGGCAACGACTGGCAGAACCTCGCCGCCAACTTCCAGCCGGACAAGGACGGCCACGACCCCCGCTACCCGCTGCTGCGGGGCCGCGGACCGGCCGCCGACGACGAGGTCGCGCTGGACGAGGCGACCGCGAAGGCGTCCGGCCGCAAGATCGGTGACTCCGTGCGGCTCGCCACCGACGGCCCGGTGCTGACGAAGCGGCTGGTCGGCATCGTCTCCACCGACGACCCGCAGGTCACCGCGGGCGGCAGCCTGACGCTCTTCGACACCGCCACCGCGCAGAAGCTGTTCCTGCACCCCGGTCAGTTCGACGAGCTGGTGATCGGTGCCGCGCCCGGCGCCGATCAGCAGGCGCTGACCGCCAAGGTCGACGAGGTGCTGCCCAAGAACCGCGCCACGGCGACCAGCGGCACCGAGCTCGCCGCCGAGCAGTCCAAGATGGTCGCCGGCCAGAACAAGGCCCTGACCCAGACGCTGCTGACCTTCGCCGGGATCGCGCTGTTCGTCGGCGTCTTCATCATCGCCAACACCTTCACCATGCTGATCTCCCAGCGCAGCCGGGAGATCGCCCTGATGCGTGCGATCGGCGCCTCCCGCCGTCAGGTGGTGCGCTCGGTCCTCGCGGAGGCGGCCCTGCTGGGCCTGATCTCGTCGGCCGTCGGATTCGCGCTGGGCATCGGCCTCGCCGTGGGTCTGCGGGCGGTGCTCGAAGCCAATGGCGCGGGCTTCCCGGACGGTCCGGTCATCATCAGCCCGGCCGCGGTGCTCTCCGCGCTCGGTGTGGGCGTCGTGGTGACCGTGCTGGCCGCCTGGCTGCCGTCCCGCAAGGCGGCGAAGATCGCCCCGGTGGAGGCGCTCAACACCGTCGAGGCGCCGCCGGCACTGCGCAGCCTGGTGCTCCGCAACTCCCTCGGCGCGGTCATCACCGGCCTCGGCGTCGCGACCATGTTCTACGTCTCCACACTGGAGAAGTCCGACGACATGCCGATCGCGATGGTGGGCGGCATCCTGACGCTGACCGGCGTCATCATCCTCGCGCCGCTGCTGTCCCGGCCGCTGGTCTCGCTGGCGGGCGTCGTCACCACCCGGCTCTTCGGCATCAGCGGCAAGCTGGCCAAGGAGAACACGCTGCGCAACCCCCGCCGTACGGCGGCGACCGCCTCGGCGCTGATGATCGGCCTCACCCTGATCACCGGTATGACGGTCGTCGGGAACTCGGCCGGGCAGGCCATGGACAAGATGACGGCACAGGGGCTGAAGGCCGACTACAAGATCGGGACCACGTCCTCCGGTCTGGACCCCGAGCTGTCGCGGAAGGTGGCGGACATCCCGGGCGTCGAGGCGACGGCTCCGCTGCGCGGCACGGGCTTCCAGACCCCCGACTCCACCATGAGCCTGATGGGCACCGACCTCGGCGCGATCGGCAAGGTCACCCAACTGGACTTCATCAGCGGCTCGTTGACCGGCGCCGGGGGCAATGACATCGCGGTCTCCCAGGAGATGGCCAAGATGAAGGGCTGGCACACCGGCGACACCCTGGACGCCACCTTCTTCGACAAGAAGAAGGCGAAGCTCAAGATCGTCGGAATCTACGCGGACAACGAGCTGATCGGCGACTCGATCGGCACCGCCTCACTGGCGGCGCCGCACCAGGTCGAGCCGAAGGTCGAGACGCTGCTGGTCAAGGCCCAGGACGGCCCGTCGGAGGGGCTGGAGAAGCAGATCCGGCACACCCTCGGCGACAGCCCGCTGCTGAAGGTCCAGAACCACGACGACCTGCGCAAGGAGAACGCCGCGAACATCGACATGGTGGTCAACGTCTCCTACGGGCTGCTGGGCATGGCCGTCATCATCGCGGTGGTGGGCGTCGTCAACACCCTCGCCATGTCGGTCTTCGAGCGGACCCGCGAGATCGGGATGCTGCGGGCGATCGGGCTGGCCCGCAGCGGCATCAAGCAGATGGTCCGGCTGGAGTCGGTGGTCATCGCGCTGTTCGGCGCGGGCCTGGGCATCGCGGTGGGGGTCTTCTGCTCCTGGGCCGTCGGCCACCTGATCAGCAAGGGCCTGCCCACCTACGAGCTGCTGCTGCCCTGGGGCCGGCTCGCGCTGTTCGTGCTGATCGCGGCGGCCGTGGGGGTGCTGGCCGCGCTCTGGCCGGCCCGCCGCGCGGCCCGGCTGAACATGCTGGAGGCCATCGGCGCCCAGTGACCGCCTGACCGCCACCCCCCACAAAGGCGGCGCGCCCGCCCTCGACCGAGGGCAGGCGCGCCGCTGTTGGTGTTCCCGGGAAGCAGCCGGGCTCAGAAGACCGACTCGGCCTCGTCCATCCGCCACGCGGGCACCGTCTTGAGCTCGGTGACCGCCTCGTGCAGCGGCACCATCGTGATGTCGGTGCCGCGCAGCGCGGTCATCCGGCCGAAGTCGCCGCGGTGCGCGGCCTCGACGGCGTGCCAGCCGAAGCGGGTGGCGAGCACCCGGTCGTACGCGGTGGGGGTGCCGCCGCGCTGGACGTGGCCGAGGATGACCGGGCGGGCCTCCTTGCCCAGGCGCTTCTCCAGCTCGACGGCGAGGTGGTTGCCGATGCCGCTGAACCGCTCGTGGCCGAACTGGTCGATCGCGCCCTTCTTGTAGTCCATGGTCTCCTCGGCCGGGTGGGCCCCCTCGGCGACGCAGACGACCGCGAACTTCTTGCCCCGGGCGAACCGCTCCTCGACCATCGTGACCAGGTCGTTCACATCGAAGGGACGCTCGGGCAGGCAGATGCCGTGGGCGCCACCGGCCATCCCCGACTCCAGCGCGATCCAGCCGGCGTGCCGTCCCATCACCTCGACCACCATGACCCGCTGGTGCGACTCCGCGGTGGTCTTGAGGCGGTCGATCGCCTCCGTGGCGACCCCGACGGCGGTGTCGAAGCCGAAGGTGCGGTCGGTGGAGGAGATGTCGTTGTCGATGGTCTTGGGGACGCCGACGACCGGCATCCCGGCGTCCGCGAGCATCCGGGCGGCGGTGAGGGTGCCCTCGCCGCCGATCGGGATCAGGACGTCGATGCCGTAGTCCTTGGAGAGGTCCTTGGACCTCTCGCAGGCTTCGCGCAGGCGGTTGCGCTCCAGCCGGGACGAGCCGAGGATGGTGCCGCCGCGGGCGAGGATGCCGCTGACCGCGTCGAGGTCGAGCTTGCGGAAACGGCCTTCGAGCAGACCCTTGAAGCCGTCCTCGAAGCCGATGACCTCGTCGTCGTGTCCGGTGAGCGCGCGGTGGACGACAGACCGGATCACAGCGTTCAGGCCAGGACAGTCGCCGCCTGCGGTGAGGACTCCGATACGCATCGTGCTGTGTCTCCTGTGCTCGCTGTCGGTTCGTGTGAGCCGGTCCGATTGTTTCACGGGCCGGCCGGCCGTCCCCCTCGTCCACAGGCCCCACCCCTACTGTCCTCGCCCGTATCGGGCAAGGGAAACTGGAGGAGCGACTTAGCTACACACGCAGGTATTGTCAAGAGGGGCAAGCCAACAATAACGGCTGAATTTGACCTTGTGGCCATCGAGTGGATCGGAGAGCACGCGTGACGCGGAGCGTGTACGTGACCGGGATCGACCGCGGCGACGGCCGCCAGGTCGTCGAGCTGGGGGTCATGGAACTGCTGACCCGCCATGTCGACCGGGTGGGGGTCTTCCGCCCGCTGATCCACGACGACGGACCCGACCGGCTCTTCCAGCTGCTGCGGTCCCGCTACCGGCTCACCCAGTCCCCCGACAGCGTGTACGGCCTGCGCTACGCGGAGGCCGCCGCCCTCCAGGCCGAACGCGGCACCGACGAGCTGGTCTCCCGGCTCGTCGACCGCTTTCACGCCGTGGCCAGGGACTACGAGTACGTCCTGGTCCTCGGCTCGGACTACGCGGCCACCAGCCTCCCGGCCGAGCTGAACCTCAACGCCCGGCTCGCCAACGAGTTCGGCGCCGCCGTGCTGGCCGTCGTCGGCGGCCAGGGCCAGGAGGCCGAGTCCGTACGCGCCGAGGCCCGCAACGCCTACACCGCCTACCACTCGCTGGGCTGCGACGTCGTCGCCATGATCGTCAACCGGGTCGCCCCCGAACTCCGCGAGGCGGTCGTCGACCGGCTCTCCGCCCGGCTCCCCGTGCCCTGCTACGCGCTGCCCGAGGACGGCTCGCTCTCCGCGCCGACCGTCGGCCAGATCGTGCACGCCCTCGGCGCCGAGGTGCTGCTCGGCGACGACTCGGGGCTCGCCAGGGACGCCAGGGACTTCGTCTTCGGCGGCGCCATGCTGCCGACCTTCCTCAAGGCGCTGACCCCCGGCGCGCTCGTGGTGACCCCCGGCGACCGGGCGGACCTGGTCATCGGCTCGCTCGCCGCGCACAGCGCCGGCGCCCCGCCGATCGCCGGGGTGCTGCTCACGCTCGACGAGCGGCCCGGCCCCGACATCATGGCGCTGGCCGCCCGGCTCGCCCCCGGCACCCCGGTCGTCTCCGTACCCGGCGGCTCCTTCCCGACCGCGGCCGAGCTGTTCGCGATCGAGGGCAAGCTGAACGCCGCCTCGCCGCGCAAGGCGGAGACCGCGCTCGGCCTCTTCGAGCGGCATGTGGACACCGTGGAGCTGACCAACCGCATCTCCGTCGCCCGCTCCGGCCGGGTCACGCCGATGATGTTCGAGCACGAGCTGATCGAGCGCTCCCGCTCCGGCCGCCGCCGGGTCGTCCTCCCCGAGGGTGACGAGGAGCGGGTGCTGCGGGCCGCCGACGTGCTGCTGCGCCGCGACGTCTGCGACCTGACGCTGCTGGGCACCGAGGAGGCGATCCGCAAGCGCGCCGCCGACCTGGCCATCGACCTGACCGGCGCCCAGATCATCGACCCGCAGACCTCCGAGCTGCGCGAGCGGTTCGCCGAGCGCTACGCCGCGCTGCGCGCCCACAAGGGCGTCAGCATCGAGCTGGCCTTCGACGTGGTCGCGGACGTCTCCTACTTCGGCACCCTGATGGTCCAGGAGGGGCTGGCCGACGGCATGGTCTCCGGCGCGGTGCACTCCACCGCCGCCACCATCCGGCCCGCCTTCGAGATCATCAAGACCAAGCCGGGCGCCCAGATCGTGTCCTCGGTGTTCTTCATGTGCCTGGCCGACCGCGTCCTGGTCTACGGCGACTGCGCGGTCAACCCGGACCCGGACGCCGAACAGCTGGCGGACATCGCCATCCAGTCGGCCGCCACCGCCGCCCAGTTCGGCGTCGAGCCGCGGATCGCGATGCTGTCGTACTCCACCGGCACCTCCGGCTCCGGCGCGGACGTCGACAAGGTCCGCAAGGCCACCGAGATCGTCCGCGAGCTGCGCCCCGATCTGCTGGTCGAGGGCCCGATCCAGTACGACGCGGCGGTGGACGCGGCGGTCGCGCAGACCAAGCTCCCCGACTCCGACGTGGCCGGCAAGGCCACCGTGCTGATCTTCCCCGACCTCAACACCGGCAACAACACCTACAAGGCCGTGCAGCGCTCGGCCGGTGCGGTCGCCGTCGGCCCGGTCCTGCAGGGGCTGCGCAAGCCGGTCAACGACCTCTCGCGCGGCGCCCTGGTCCAGGACATCGTCAACACCGTGGCCATCACCGCCATCCAGGCGCAGGGCGCCCGCCCCGGCGCCGGCCACACCGCCTGACCCGGCCGCCCTCCCGTCCCCGCACCCACCGGAAAGCCCTCCATGACTGCCACCGCCACCCGCGTCCTCGTCCTCAACTCCGGCTCCTCCTCGCTGAAGTACCAGCTGCTCGACATGACCGACACACAGTCGAACAGCGGCTCCGGCGCGGGCCGCCTCGCCGTCGGCCTGGTCGAGCGGATCGGCGAGGAGACCTCGCGCCTGACCCACACCCCGCTGGCCGCCGGCGGCGACAAGCGCGAGACCGAAGGCCCGATAGCCGACCACGAGGCCGCGCTGAAGGCCGTCGGCGCCGAGCTGGCCGCCGACGGGCTCGGCCTGGACTCCCCCGAGCTGGCCGCGATCGGGCACCGGGTGGTGCACGGCGGCCTGAAGTTCACCGAGCCGACCGTGATCGACGACGCGGTGCTGAAGGAGATCGAGCGGCTGGTGCCGGTCGCCCCGCTGCACAACCCGGCCAACCTCACCGGCATCCGCACCGCGCGGGCGCTGCGCCCCGACCTGCCGCAGGTCGCGGTCTTCGACACCGCCTTCCACACCACGATGCCGGAGCACGCGGCCCGCTACGCCATCGACGTGGCGACCGCCGACGCGCACCGTATCCGCCGCTACGGCTTCCACGGCACCTCGCACGCCTACGTCTCGCGCAAGACCGCCGAGCTGCTCGGCAAGGACCCCGCCGAGGTCAATGTGATCGTGCTCCACCTGGGCAACGGCGCCTCCGCCTCGGCGGTCGCCGGCGGCCGCTGCGTAGACACCTCGATGGGCCTGACGCCGCTGGAGGGCCTGGTCATGGGCACCCGCTCCGGCGACATCGACCCGGCGGTCACCTTCCACCTCAAGCGGGTGGCGGGGATGTCGGAGGACGAGGTCGACGTGCTGCTCAACAAGAAGAGCGGGCTGGTCGGGCTGTGCGGCGACAACGACATGCGGGAGATCCGGCGCCGGATCGACGAGGGCGACGAGCGGGCCGCGCTCGCCTTCGACATCTACATACACCGGCTGAAGAAGTACATCGGCGCCTACAGCGCGGTGCTCGGCCGGGTCGACGCGGTGGCGTTCACCGCCGGCGTCGGGGAGAACGCCGCCCCGGTGCGCGAGGCGGCCGTCGCGGGCCTGGAGGAGATGGGCCTGGCCGTGGACGCCTCGCTCAACGCCGTACGGTCCGGCGAGCCCCGGCTGATCTCGCCCGAATACGCCCGGGTCGCGGTGGCCGTGGTGCCGACCGACGAGGAACTGGAGATCGCCCAGCAGACATACGCCCTGGTCAGCGCCTAGCACTCGGTGTTTCCGCCTACCGAAATATTCCGCAGCTAAACAAACCGATAGGATTCTGCGCATGCGCCGTTCCAAAATCGTCTGCACCCTGGGCCCCGCCGTCGACTCCTACGACCAGCTGAAGACGCTGATCGAGGCCGGCATGAATGTGGCCCGTTTCAACATGAGCCACGGGACCCAGCCGGAGCACGAGGAGCGGTACCACCGCCTCCGCAAGGCCAGCGAGGAGACCGGCCGCGCGGTCGGCGTCCTGGCCGACCTCCAGGGCCCCAAGATCCGTCTGGAGACCTTCGCCGACGGCCCGGTGGAGCTGGTGCGCGGCGACGAGTTCGTCATCACCACCGAGGACGTGGCCGGCGACCGCACCATCTGCGGCACGACGTACAAGGGCCTGCCCGGCGACGTCTCCAAGGGCGACCCGGTCCTGATCAACGACGGCAACGTCGCGCTCCAGGTCGTCGAGATCGACGGCCCGCGGGTGCGCACCATCGTCATCGAGGGCGGGGTCATCTCCGACCACAAGGGCATCAACCTGCCCGGCGCCGCGGTGAACGTCCCCGCGCTGTCCGAGAAGGACATCGAGGACCTCAAGTTCGCCCTGAAGATGGGCTGCGACATGGTCGCGCTGTCCTTCGTGCGGGACGCCAAGGACGTCCAGGACGTGCACCGCGTCATGGACGAGGTGGGCCGCCGGGTCCCGGTCATCGCCAAGGTCGAGAAGCCGCAGGCGGTCGCCAACATGCAGGAGGTCGTGATGGCCTTCGACGCCGTCATGGTCGCCCGCGGCGACCTGGCGGTGGAGTACCCGCTGGAGAAGGTCCCGATGGTGCAGAAGCGCCTGGTGGAGCTGTGCCGCAGGAACGCCAAGCCGGTGATCGTCGCGACCCAGATGATGGAGTCCATGATCACCAACTCCCGGCCGACCCGCGCCGAGGCGTCCGACGTCGCCAACGCCATCCTCGACGGCGCCGACGCGGTCATGCTCTCCGCCGAGTCGTCCGTCGGCGCCTACCCGATCGAGACCGTCAAGACGATGTCGAAGATCGTCGAGGCGGCCGAGGAGGAACTGCTCTCCAAGGGCCTGCAGCCGCTGGTGCCCGGCAAGAAGCCGCGTACGCAGGGCGGTTCGGTGGCCCGTGCGGCGTGCGAGATGGCGGACTTCCTGGACGGCAAGGCGCTGATCGCCTTCACCAAGTCCGGTGACACCGCCCGCCGGCTCTCCCGCTACCGCGCGGCCCAGCCGATCCTGGCCTTCACCACCGAGGCGTCCACCCGCAACCAGCTCACCCTGAGCTGGGGCGTCGACGCCTTCGTCGTGCCGCACGTCGACAACACCGACGCCATGGTCGACCTGGTCGACGCCGAGCTGCTCAAGCTCAAGCGCTACAGCGAGGGCGACACCATGCTGATCACCGCCGGTTCGCCCCCCGGCGTCCCTGGCACCACCAACATGGTCCGGGTGCACCACCTCGGCGGCGAGCAGGGCTGACGCCTCCGGCACGCGAAACGGCGGTGGGCCGCCCCCGTGAGGGGACGGCCCACCGCCGTTTCGTGCGGCTCCCGGAAGGGTCGGTGTTCCCCGGCCCGCGCCGGCGATCTCAGTCGGTGATCGACTGGTGCAGACCCGGGATGTGGAGGTTGCCGCCGAACTGGCCCGCCTGGTCGATCTTCACCTTGGTGAAGTAGGCGAACGGGACGTTGATCGGCGGCGGGTGCTCGGGGTCGAAGACGATCGGGATCAGCCCGAAGAGGTTGCCCTGCAGCCGCTCGGTGTACATCGTCACCTTGCCGCCGCGGATCGTGGACGTCGAGCCCCCGGCCCCCTGGACGTGGTACTTCTTCCCGGACGCCGGGTCGTCGACGATCTGGTGCAGATCGCCGATGTCGACGCTGTCGGCGGTGAACTTCAGGGCCTGCTTGGTGTGGCCGTTCTGTGTCCGGACGTTGACGACGCCCTCGTAGTTCAGGCCGCGCAGGGTGAGCGCGCTGGACTCCAGGTGCCAGGGGTCGTCCGGCAGGGTGGCGGGGGTCTGCTCGTCCTCGCCCTTCTGCTTGTTCTCGACGACGCAGGGGAAGGACTTCTTGCCGCCGGCGTCCTTGCCGTCCAGGCCGCCGCCGGGCAGGGCGTTGTCCGCCGCGCCCACCGCGCCGTGGACGGTGTCGTTGACCGTCTTCGACCCGTTCTTGACGGCGTCCCCGGCCTTGCCGGCGCCGTCCTTGAGGCCGTCGACCGTGTCCTTGACCGGCTTGGTGACCTTGTCGGCGACGGAGCCGGAGTCCTTGGACGCGGAGGGCGAGGGGCTCGGCGCGTCGGACGCGGAGGCCGAGGGGCTCGGCGAGTCCGACGACTTGTCGGCGTCATCCGCCTTGTCGCCGCCGAGGAGACCGCCGAGCGCGTCACCGATGCCGCCCAGCAGACCGCCGTCGTCCTTCTTGTCCTCGGAGGCCGACGGCGACGGGGTCGCGGAGCCCGAGGGCTCGTCGGTCTTCGAGGAGCCGGACGGCGCGGGCGCCTGACCGGCGTCCTTGCCGGCCGAGGGCGAGGGCGAGGCGGAGGGCCCGCCGGACGGCTTGGTGTCGTCCTTGCCCTGCGCGTCGTCCTTCTTGTCCGCCTTACCGTCCTTGGACTTGGCGTCCTTGTCGTCCACCTTGTCCGGGGCGGTGACGCACGGGCCGTCCTTGAAGGGGCTCTTGGGCGGCGCCGGCTTGGCGATCGCCATCTGGGGCGTGAGCCCCATGCCCATGAGCACGGCGGACGGCATGGCCGCAATGGCTATCGCCTTGCCGGCCGGCACGTGGAGCCGAGTCAGCAGCGGCTTCCTCGGAGCCGCGTGCCTCGGCCCGGTTCTCGCCCCGGCGGCTGCGCTCTCCTCGTGCAGCTCGTCACCCGGCACGGTGCCTCCCGTTCGTTCCGTTGGTCGGGCTCGTTCCTGACAGGTCGTCCAGTCCGTTGCCCGACCCGGGACCGTCGGCCGGCGCGGGGTGCGTGGCGACCACCGGTCCGGCGATCGTCCTGGGGGCCGGCTGCTCGGCGTCGTCAGCGCTCCGGTCGGCCTTGCCCGGCGCCCAGGAGACTCCCAGCGCGCCGCCGATCAGCCCCAGGAGGAAGCCGATCAGGAAGGCGCCGAAGTTCGAGACGACCAGGGAGACCAGGGAGAGCAGAATCGCCGCCACGCCCGCGAAGACGCGCGAGGCGGGCTGGAACCACATGGTCAGACCGAGCACGACCAGCAGTACGCCGATGATCAGCGAGCCGGCGCCGGCGGTGGTCGCCATGCGGACGGTCAGGGAACCGATCGTGAGATTCGCGTAAGGGATGTACATGATCGGGATGCCGGCCAGCAGAGTCAGCATGCCGCCCCAGAACGGGCGGTGTCCGCGCCACTCCCGGAACGAAAGCCGCTTGCGGCCGATGGTCTCGATCAGCCGTGGTCGCGTGTCGGCGCTCATGTCGTACAGCTCCTCGGGACTGGCAAATCGGTGGTTCTGTGCTGGGTGTCCTACTGGCGCTACCCGGCGTACGGGCACGGGGAACGGCTCATGCCGCGACAACTCGCCCCGCGCCCGCACGCTCAGTGCGTCAGTAGCACTCGCTCTTGCCCTTGGCGACGCTCATCTTCAGGCCGCTGAGCTTGAACGTGCCGGCCGTCGTGGCCCATGCCTGCTGCCTGACGTGGGTCAGCGTGGCCGACTCGGCCTGCTGGGCGAACGAGCCCGGGTCGGCCTTGTCGCCCTTGTGCATGCCAGGGCCCTTGGTCGTCGAGCCCGCAGCAACACCGATGTCGATGTTGTTGAAGGTCGCGTCCGCGGACAGCTGGTCGAGGTCGATGTAGAGGTTCTTCGCCTCGACGGGCGTGTCACCGCCACCGGCCGACAGCTTCATCGACACGTCGCCGAAGACCGGCACCGGCACGACCACCGACTGGCACAGGTTCTTGATCTTGGCGTTCGAGAACCCCGAGACCGCCACCGGGACCTGCTTGCCGCCCTTCTGGGCGTCAATGGCTCCGTACTGCACAAACCCGGTGCCGTCCAGCCGGTCGGTAGCGACCTTGAACTGCTGGCCGGACACGCTGAACGATGCCGCGAGCGCACCCTGCGAGAGGGCGACACCGATCGCGGCGGTCGCCGCGACGCTCGGCACCATGACGACGGCGAACCGCTTCCATCTGGTCCCGCCACGAGCCAGGGACTCCATGACTTTCCTCCTTCTCGGACGTACATCTCCGGTACCGGCCGCCTCAGTTGGGACAGCCCTACCTGGGATGGGAGAAGTGCTACGTCCTCGGGAAGGAGAGCGCCTGTCTCGGAGGCACATCGTGTTCCGAACACCGGCGATCACCCCCGAGCGACAACCACTGGCCACGCTCTCGCGCAACCTCACCGGACAGGCCCTGCCGGGTGGGGCAGAGACCCCCCTGTCCACGCCGGCGGCACCTGCCGCCGACCACTCGGTGGGGACCCAAGTACCCCGCGACACCGACCGGATGCCGGGCTGCGGGAATGGACCGAGCGTGGCCGATCGTGGTCCATTCGGGGCCGCCGCACAAGGGGCTCGTTACTTGCGGGTAACGGCCCGATAAACACGCCACGACCCACCGAAACCAACCGGACACACTCGGTCGCCACTAACGGTGAGGGGACATTGGGCAATTGCGGACACAGCGCCACAAGGGGGCCGCTCAGGCTTACTTGAAGTAACAGCGGCCACGTTTACCAAGTTTTGGTAAAACGTGGCCGCTCTGTCGTTTGTTCGGGCAACGCGCGGTGGTCGTACTGGTCAGAAGCGGGCGAGTGCGAAGACAGCGGTCAGAACAGCACCCGGGCCAGCGCGGTACGCGCCGCCGTCACCCGCGGATCCTCCGCGCCGATGACCTCGAACAGCTCCAGCAGCCGCAGCCGCGCGGCCTCCCGGTCGTCCCCCGCCGTCCGCTTCACCACGTCGACCAGCCGGCCGAACGCGTCCTCGACGTGCCCGCCGACCAGATCGAGATCCGCGGCACGGATCTGCGCCTGGACGTCGGCCGGGCTCTCCGCGGCCTCCTTGCGCACCGCCTGCGGGTCGAGATCCTGCACCCGGCGCAGGAGTTCGGCCTGCGCCAGACCGAGCTTGGCCTCCGGGTTGGCCGGGTCGTCGTTGAGCACGTTCTTGTACGCCTGGACGGCACCGCCCAGATCGCCCGAGTCCAGCGCCTGGTTCGCGGCCTCCAGCAGGGCGTCGTAGGGGCCGGCCGGCGCCGGGGCCTCGGCCTCCTGCTCCGCCGCGCCCGCGTCCTGCGGGTCGAGCGGCGCCCCCACGATGCCGAACTGCTGCTCGGCGGCCTGCACCAGCTGGTCGAGCACCTGACGGATCTGCGACTCCGGGGCCGCGCCCTGGAACAGCGGGATCGGCTGCCCCGCGACGACCGCGAAGACCGCCGGGATGCCCTGCACCCCGAACTGCTGGAACAGCATCTGGTTGGCGTCGACGTCGATCTTGGCCAGCACGAACTTGCCGGCGTACTCCCCCGCGAGGCGCTCCAGCAGCGGACCCAGCTGCTTGCACGGCTCGCACCACTCGGCCCAGAAGTCGATGACGACCGGGACCTCGGTCGAGCGCTGCAGGACGTCCTGCTGGAACCCCGCCTCGTCGACGTCGAACACCAGGCGGGCACCGCTCGCGGGCGCCCGGCCGGTACGGGCGGCCTCGGCGCGTGCCTGCTCCGCCTTCTGCTTCGCTTCCCCCGCCGCCTTCACCGCTGCGAGGTCGACGACTCCACTCATGGACATGTTGCGTGGCTGCATGGGTCCATCCTCCCCCCTGGGCGGTCCGTTCCGAAAAGCGATCCGGAAAGCGGTGCGGTCGGCGACGCGATCGGTCGTGCGGCGGTGCTGCGGATTGCCGGTCCGGTGACGGGCACCGGGCCGTGTACCGGGCGCCGCACCCCGTCCGTACGCCCCGCCGGGATGCCGGCGTACGTCCGGGACAGCTGCCCGTGGTGGTCCCGAGGAGGACCGGTGTGCGGTCCGGTAAAGGACCGTCGTGCGCGGCCCCGGGTCCCCACCCGCGGCCTGTGGCTGTCGCTCTTACGCTACGACCCGTAGCGTAACTCGCCGTCGCCCCCGGACCACAACCGGTTCCGGCCCCGACGGGAGTGATCTGCCTCACGGGAGGCACCTCCCGTACTGCCCGGTATGGTCGCCCGCATGCACCACTCCGCCAGTCCCCGGAAGGGCCGCACGGGCCGCCCGCGCAGCGCCGAGACCGATTTCGCGATCCTGCGCGCGACCCGTGCCGCACTCGTCGATCTCGGCTGGGGGCGGCTCACCATGAGCGAGGTGGCGGCGCGGGCCGGTGTCGCGAAGACGACGCTCTACCGGCGCTGGGCCAACAAGAACGAGCTCGTCGTGGACGCCGTGGCGGTCCTCTTCGACGAGCTCGAACTCCCCGACCGGGGCTCCTTGCAGTCCGACATCGAGGGTGTGGTGCTGCAGTTCGGGGCGCTGCTGGCCCGGCCGGAGACCAAGACGGCGCTGATGGCCGTGGTCGCCGAGTCCACCACCGACGAGGCGCTGCGCGAACGCATCCGCTCGGCGATCGTCGACCGGCAAAAACGGCTGGTCCTGCTCGGCCGCTCGCGCGCCCAGGCCCGCGGCGAGCTGCCCCCGGACTCCCCCGGCACGGAGGGCGAGCGGGCCGCCACCCGCAACATGGACCTGATCTTCGACGTGATCGCCGGGGCGATCGTGCACCGCACCCTGGTCAGCGGCGAGCCCGTGGACGCCGCGTGGGGGCGCGACTTCACCGCCCTCTTCCTCACCGGGCTCTCCGGCCTGGACGGTCAGGACTGAGCCCGGGAGACGGGCGCACCGGGCGCCGGTGCGGGGTCGGCCGCGGCGCGGCACCGGCGTGCCCCGCCGCGGCGGCGGATCAGACCTGGTAGCGGTCCGCGGCGAACAGGTGGAGGTTCTCCGCCACCCACTCCGAGGTCCGCTTCAGCCCCTCCTCCAGGGACACTTCCGGCCGCCACGAAGCCCATTCGCGGGCCCGGGAGTTGTCCGACAGCAGCCGCTCGACCTCGCTGCCCGCGGGCCGCAGCCGCGCGGTGTCCACCACCACCTCGGCGTCCCGGCCGGAGGCCGCTGCCAGTGCCTCGGCGAGCGCCCCGATGGCGATCTCCCGCCCGGTGCCCAGGTTGACGACCTCGCCCAGCGCCCGGTCGCAGCCGGCCAGCGCCAGGAACCCGGCCGCGGTGTCCGTGACGTAGGTGAAGTCGCGGGTCGGGGTGAGCGAGCCCAGCTTGATCTGCCGGGCGCCGGAGTGGAGTTGGGCCAGGATCGTGGGGATCACGGCGCGCGCGGACTGCCGGGGGCCGTAGGTGTTGAACGGGCGCACGACCGTCACCGGCAGTCCGAAGGCGTGCCGGTGCGACAGCGCCATCATGTCCGCGCCGATCTTCGAGGCGGAGTACGGCGACTGCGGCTGCAGCGGGTGGTCCTCGCCGATCGGCGCGGTCAGCGCGGTCCCGTAGACCTCGCTGGTGGAGGTGTGCACCAGCCGCCGCACCGCGTGCCGGCGGCAGGCTTCGGCGACGTTCTCCGTCCCCACCACGTTCGTCTGCACATACGCGCCCGGCGAGTCGTAGCTGTACGGGATCCCGATCAGCGCGGCCAGATGGAAGACCGTGTCGCAGCCCGCGACGGCGTCCGACACCCGGCCCGCGTCCCGCACGTCGCCCGCCACCATCTCGACCCCGGAGCCCGGTCCGAGATGACGCGCCAGATTTCCCTTTTCGGCGTACGGCTTGTAATGGACGAACGCGCGCACCTCGGCGCCGGCCGCCACCAGCATGTCGACCAGGGTCGAACCGATGAACCCCTCGGCCCCGGTGACCAGGACCCGGCGGCCCGTCCACTGCTGCGTGCTGCTGCTCATGCTGACTCCTTCATCGTGGGGTGGTGGTGGACCTGCGGGTGACCGGCGAGCGCCAGCACCTTGTCGGCCAGCAGGCCGGCGGCCCGCGCATGGGTGCCCGGGTCGGCGGCCGCGGCCATCGCGGCGAGCCGGGCGGGGTTGTCGAGAAGCGGGGTGACCAGCGCGTCCAGCCGCTCCGCCGTGGTCTGCGGGTCGGGCAGCAGCAGCGCCGCCCCGGCGTCCGAGAGCACCCGGGCGTTATGGGTCTGGTGGTCGCCCGGCGCGTGCGGATACGGCACGAGGACGGCCGGCATCCCGATGGTGGCCAGCTCGGCGACGGTCGCCGAACCGGCCCGGCACACCACCAGATCGGCGGCGGCGTACGCCAGGTCCATCCGGTCCAGGTACGGCACCGCCTCGGCGACCGCGTCCCCGCCGTTGGCCGCCAGGAGGGCCTTCGTCTCCTCCAGGGCGGCGGGCCCGGTCTTGATCAGCAGCCGCAGGTCGGTGCGCGCCCGGTGGCGTCCTGCCAGGCCCACGGCCGCCTCGTTCAGCCGGGCCGCCCCCAGGCTCCCGCCGTTGACCAGCAGCAGCCGTGCCCCGTCCGGCACGCCCAGGGCCCGGCGGGCGGCCGGCCGCAGCCCCGCCCGGTCCAGTTCGGCCAGCGGGCCCACCAGCGGCATCCCCACCGTCTGCGCCCGTTCCCCGCCCGCCAGGTGCGCGCGGCTGCGGTCGAAGGCGAGGGCGATGTGCGGGGTGAGCCGGGCCGCGAACTTGTTGGCCCGGCCCGGCACCGCGTTGGACTCGTGGACCAGGCTCGGCAGCCCGGCCAGCTTGGCCCCGACGATCACCGGGGCGCTCGGATAGCCGCCCATACCGACCGCGACCTGGGCTTTCTGCTCCTTGAGGATCGTCCGGCACTGGGCACCCGAGCGCAGCAGCGCGGCCGGCAGCAGATAGCGTCGGGCGCCGAGCGAGGGGTCGAAGGGGATCATGTCGACGGTGTGCAGCCGGTATCCGGCCCGCGGGATCAACCGTGTCTCCAGGCCGCGTTCGGTCCCGACGAAGGAGATCACCGCATCGGGCACCGCCCGGCGGAGCGCGTCGGCGAGAGCGAGGCCGGGATAGATGTGTCCGCCGGTGCCGCCCGCACCGATCACGACAGAGAGTGGTGTGCGCATGGCCGCCACGCTCGCGATACGCCCTAAGAAGCTTCTAAGAGAGGTGTTTGGCAGCCTATGTCCATGCCGCCCACGCCCCAGAACACCCCGGCCCCCAAGATCCTCGTCGTCGACGACGAACCGGAGGTACGCGCCGCCGTCGAGGACGGCCTCGCCGTGGAGGGCTACACGGTACGGGGCGCCGCCGACGGCCTGGCCGCCCTCTCGGAGGTCGCCGGCTGGCAGCCGGACGTCCTCGTCCTGGACGTGATGATGCCCGTCCTGGACGGCCTGGCCGTCTGCCGCCGGCTGCGCGCCCTCGACGACCGCACCCCGATCCTGGTGCTGACCGCGCTGGACTCGGTCAGCGAACGGGTGGACGGGCTCGACGCCGGAGCCGACGACTACCTCGTCAAACCGTTCGCCCTGGACGAGTTGGTGGCCCGGGTGCGGGCCCTGCTGCGCCGGGCCTCGGCCACGACCGCCGAGGACACCCGGCTCTCCTTCGGCGACCTGGTCGTCGACCCCGTGACCCGCACCGGCCACCGGGCGGGCCGGCCGCTGGAGTTCAGCCGCACCGAGTGGGCGCTGCTGGAACTGCTGCTGCTGCACCCCGGGCAGGTGCTGCCGCGCGAGATGATCCTGGAGCGCGTCTGGGGCCGCGACTTCGGCCCCGACTCCAACTCCCTGGCCGTCTACGTCGGTTACCTGCGGCGCAAACTGGAGGCGGGCGGCGAGCCCCGGCTCGTCCACACCGTGCACGGGGTGGGCTACCGCCTGGACCACGCGGAGGGCGCGTGACCGGCACCCGCGGCCTGGGGGCCCGCTGGCGCCGCCGTCGGCCGCTGCGCGCCCGGCTGGCGCTGGCGGCCTCCGCCGCGGTGGCACTGGTCGCGATCGGCGTCTGCGCGGCCGCGTTCGTCCTCATCGATTACCAGATGACCCGCCAGCTCGACCGGAACCTGGCCCTGACGTCCACCGAGATCATGCGCGAGCGCCGGGACTGGGGCCCGACGCCGAGCGACACCCTCTGCCAGTACCCGGCCTCGTCCTGCTTCCAGATCGTGCCCTCCGACCCCGCCAAGGATCCGCGCAAGCCCTACGGGCTGCCCGTCTCCGACGCCACCCGGCAGGTCGCCGCCGGCCGGCGCGCGGCGTTCTACAGCGAGCTGGCCGTCGCCGGGCAGCCGGTCCGGATGTTCACCACGCGCGTGACGGGCAAGGACGAGGCGGTACAGGTCGCCCTGCGCTCCGACTCCGTCGACCGGAGCGTGGAGCAGGCCGCCTGGGCGCTGTCCGTCGTCGGCGGCGCCGGCGTCCTGCTGGCCGCCGCGCTCGGCTACTGGGTGTCCCGTACGGGCCTGGCCCCGGTCGCCCGGCTCACCGCCACCGCGGAACGCATCGCCGCCACCCGCGACGCCCGCCACCGCATCGAACTGCCCGCGGGCCCGCTCGCCCGGGAGGACGAGATCACCCGGCTGGCCACCAGCTTCAACACCATGCTCGGCGAGCTCGAACAGTCCGTCACGGCACAGCGCCGCCTGGTCGCCGACGCCTCCCACGAACTGCGCACCCCGCTGACCGCGCTGCGCACCAACGCCGAACTCCTGGCCCGCGCAAACCGCCTGACCGACGCCCAGCGCGACCGCGCCTCGGCCGCCCTGGGCCGCCAGCTGCGGGAGGTCACCACCCTCGTCAACGACCTGATCGAGCTGGCCCGCGACGAGGAGCCGCAGCCCCTGGTGGAGCAGGTGCGCCCGGCGGCTCTCCTGGAGCACGCGGTGGGCGCGGCCCGCGAACACTGGCCGGAGATCACCTTCACCGCCGCCGTCGCGCCGTCCGCGGCCGACCGCACCGTCCCCGGCGTGCCGGCCCGCCTGTCCCGGCTGCTGTCCAACCTCCTCGACAACGCCGCGAAGTTCTCCCCGCCGGGCGGCCCGGTCGACACCGAACTCACCTTCTCCTCGGGCGAGTTGAACCTGACCGTCCGCGACCACGGCCCCGGCATCGCCGAGGCCGACCTCCCCCACGTCTTCGACCGCTTCTACCGCGCCGAGGCGGCCCGCGCCCTGCCCGGCTCCGGCCTGGGCCTGGCCATGGCCCGCCAGATCGCCCGCGCCCACGGCGCCGAACTCACCGCCGAACGGGCCCCGGGCGGCGGCGCCCTGTTCCGCCTGCGGCTGCCGGCCGGGGCGGCGTAGGAGGCCCTCCCCGATCCGCCCCGCATCGGACGACGCCCCCGGGGACGCTCACCGGCCCCCGCCGGCCTCCTTCTCCGCGGCCTTCTCCTCCACCGCCGTACGGACCGCCTGCCGGTCCCGCGGCGACATCGACCGCCAGCTCTCCCGCATCCCGGACAGCCCGTCGGTGAGCGCGCGGTGGCCGGACGGGTCGTCGAGCACGTCCTTGAGTTCGAGCCGCCCGCCGAGCACCTTGCGGGCGAGCTCCTGAAGTGCGGACGGGGCCGACGAACTGCTCCGGACGGCCCGCAGGGACGCGGTGAGGTGCTCGTTCTGCTCTTCGGTCAGATCCTTCTCCTCGACGGGGTAGTCACGGTCGCCGGGGGCGGGGAGGCTGCTGCTGCTCATGGTTCGGGGGTTCCTCTCAGCCGAAGGCGTTGCGCGCACGCTCGGCCTCGGCCCGTCCGCTTTCGGTGGTGGGGGCAGGGGGAGAAGCGGGCGTGGCGCTGCCGGTGGAAGTACCGGCGGACGCCGGGCTGCCGCCCCCGTCCGAACCTCCGGACGAGGAAGGACCCCCGCCGGAAGGCGAGCCACCGGACGAGGACGAATCCCCCGGCCCGTCCCCGGACGACGAGGACGAAGACCCGGCCCCGCCGCTCCCGGAGGCGCCGTCCGCCCCGCCGCTTCCCGAAGAGGAGTCGCCGTCGGACGAACCGCCGTCGCCTTCGGCCGGGGCCTCCTTGTCCTTCGTGACCATCCCGGCGACTTCCGTCATGCCGGCGACCTGCTCCTGCTGGCCCTCCCAGATCTTCTTGGCACCTCCGGAGAAGTCACCTTGCGCGACCTGCCCGACGCCCTGCCCCATGTGGTAGGCACCCGTGCCCACCTTGCCGACATCCTTGAGCTTGTCGCCGAATCCCACGTGGCCCTTGTCGTCGATGTCCACGACGGGCTTCAGGCCGGCCCTCCCGGCTTCCTTCCAGTCGAATCCGGCCTGCGCTCCGAAGTGGCTCTTGACGCCCTGTGTGGCGAGGTTCTGCCCCAACCCCTTGAGGGCGTCCTTGCCGAGATCCTTGAGCAGGTCCAGCGCCATCTCCTTGGCGCCCTTGACCACCTTCTTCTCGATGGCCTCGGTGATGGCCTGGACAATTTTCTGCCTGGCCTCGTCCAGGATCCTCCGGACGATCACCCGGGTGGTCGCCGTGGCCGCGGCCGCCCCTGCTTCGGAGGCGCCCAGCGTGACCGGCGCGGCCGCCTGGGCGATCGCGAACTCGACGGCCAGTGCGATGAGCTGAGCGATCACCGCGATCTTCATGACCATCACGATCGCGGCCACCACCTGGAGCACGACAGCAAGCACTTCGGCGGCCTCGATGGCCTCGTCCAGGTAGCCGCCACCGTCCCCGTACTTCTTCCAGTTGTCGCTGAAGGCCTCGATCGCCTCACCGGAGTTGGCACCGCGCACCGTGTTCGCGGCGCTTACCCCCTCGGCCTGGTACCGGCGAGCGGCAGCGGCGAAGCCGCTCCATGCCTCAGCCGCCTCCCGCATCTTGTCCTCGTCGACATTGGGCCACTGAAAGCCCAGCAGGTCGAGGATCCAGTCGACCTCGTTCGGCAGCGTGATGGTGGCCACGGTGCGTTCATCCCCCGAAAGCGCGAATGTGTTGATGGTGAGCGGATAGCCGGCGACGGATACCGAATGGTGCGGCGTCAGTTCGCGATATCAGGGCGGTGTGCCGCGTACTTCGCGAGATGGTCGCGCTCTGCCTCCTCCGTGGAGTCGTAATGCGCACCCATTGCTTCGAGCTTGCTGCCGATCTTGGAGATCGCCTCACCGAGATGGGGCATCGAATCGCAGATGCCCTCCGCCACCGGGCCGTAGAAGTCGTTGAAGGTGCCGACGAAGTCGTCCTTGCCCCACGCCTCACCGGGATCTCCGCCCACCGCGGCCTTCAGCTTCTTGGCCGCCTCGCTGAAACGGGAGCCGATATCGCCGAAGACGCCGCCCTGCGTCCTGAGTACGCCCGGATCCACGTCATAGCCGGATCCTGCCACGACCCGCCCTCCACACCGTTAAAGATCAGATAAATGCGATGCCGTACGGTATCCCACGCCCGTCGGAGCAGAAGTGGGAGAAACGTGAAGGCAATTCACATCGGCATCGCCGACGACGCCCGCCGGACCCCCGGGGAGCGGAGCGGGGGAGTCACCCCCGCGCACGAAAGGGCTGCCGCATTCATGCCCGATCCGCGGCACACACTCACCCCGGCGGCCCGCGGGGGGCGGCATTCCGACTTCATCGCGTCTGTTGTCGCACGCGCGCCCGATTCCCGTGCCGTCGCGCAGGAACTCACCCCGGCCGACCCGCCAGGTGCACACGGAATCTGCACGACCGAGGAGCATCCGGAACCCCGCAACGTCCCCTCACAACTTTCCGCACGGACGCACCCGCGGACGACGATGCCGCAAAATTCCACTCGGACGAGACAACGGGAGGCGGGGGTCACACGGCACGGGGCGCTCGCGCCGCGGCACACCACCCTGCCCGTCAAGCAATGTCCCCTTCAGCACAACCTCACCCGAAACCCGGGGAAGGAATCCCGCCATGCCTGAATTTCCCACCCTGTCCACGATAAAGCGCGTGTGGGGGCGATTTCTCCATCTGCTCGCCATGATCATGCTCCTGGCGCTCAGTGTGGTGTTCGCGTGGCTGGGGCTGACCCAGGCGGGCGTCATGGGCACACACGGGACACTCACCGTCGCGGAGTGCTACACCGTCGTGCACCACCACACTTCGGGCAAGCGCGGCACGGGTTCGACCACCGACTACACCTGCACCGGAGAATTCCGCTCGGACGACGGAAAGACCGTGGCCGAGAACGCGCAGATCAGTGGTCTGCCGGCCGGCCACCCGAAGACCTCCACCATCCCCGGCCAGCGCAGCGGAAATGAAGTCGTGCTGCCCGACGACCGAGGCGCGGCGGTGAAATTCGCCGTCGCCTTCGGGGCCCTCCTCATCGACGCCTTCGTCTTCTTCTGGTGGTCCACGCGTCTCGACAAGAACGGCTTGACCTTGAAGGAGACCTGGCGCACGACCCGTGGCACACCGACCCGCGCGATCGTCGTCGGCGTATCGGCCGTGGCTGTCGTCGGGGTCGCCGCCGGCGCTCTCTGCGCGGTCGCACTACCCGGCTGAGCAGACGATCGCGGAGAGCCGGCGGCGCCCGGCCCGTCAGAACCCGGCCGGCTCCGTGTACACCCCCCACTCGTCCCGCAGCGCGCCGCAGATCTCGCCGAGGGTGGCCTCGGCGCGGACGGCCTCCAGCATCGGCTCGATCATGTTGCCGCCGTCGCGGGCGGCTTCCAGCATCGCCTTGAGCGAGGACTGGACCCGGGCGTCGTCGCGGGCCTCCTTGCGGGCCGCGAGCACCCGTACCTGCTCGCGCTCGACCTCGTGGCTGACCCGCAGGATCTCCAGGTCGCCGGTGACCGAGCCGTGGTGGCAGTTGACGCCGACGACCTTCTTGTCGCCCTTCTCCAGCGCCTGCTGGTAGCGGAAGGCGGATTCGGCGATCTCGCCGGTGAACCAGCCGTCCTCGATGCCGCGCAGGATGCCGGAGGTGATCGGGCCGATGGGGTGCTCGCCGTTGGGGACCGCCCGCCGGCCGCGCTCCTTGATCTGCTCGAAGATCTTCTCGGCGTCCGCCTCGATCCGGTCGGTCAGCGACTCGATGAACCACGATCCGCCCAGCGGGTCGGCGACGTTGGCGACGCCGGTCTCCTCCATGAGCACCTGCTGGGTGCGCAGCGCGATCTCCGCGGCCTGCTCGCTGGGCAGCGCCAGGGTCTCGTCCAGCGCGTTGGTGTGCAGCGAGTTGGTGCCGCCGAGCACGGCCGCCAGGGCCTCGACGGCGGTGCGTACGACGTTGTTGTACGGCTGCTGGGCGGTCAGCGAGACACCGGCGGTCTGGGTGTGGAAGCGCAGCCACTGCGCCTTCTCGCTCGTCGCGCCGTAGACGTCCCGCATCCAGCGGGCCCAGATCCGGCGCGCGGCGCGGAACTTGGCGATCTCCTCGAAGAAGTCCAGGTGCGCGTCGAAGAAGAAGGACAGGCCGGGGGCGAAGGTGTTGACGTCCAGGCCGCGGGAGAGGCCCAGCTCCACGTAGCCGAAGCCGTCGGCGAGCGTGTACGCCAGCTCCTGCGCGGCCGTCGCGCCCGCCTCGCGGATGTGGTAGCCGGAGACCGAGAGCGGCTTGTACGCGGGGATGCCGCGCGCGCAGTGCTCCATCAGGTCGCCGATCAGGCGCAGGTGCGGCTCGGGCTGGAAGAGCCACTCCTTCTGCGCGATGTACTCCTTGAAGATGTCCGTCTGCAGGGTGCCGTTCAGGACACCCGGGTCGATGCCCTGCCGTTCGGCGGCGACCAGGTACATGCAGAAGACCGGGACGGCCGGTCCGCTGATCGTCATGGAGGTCGTGACGTCGCCCAGCGGGATGTCCCGGAACAGGACCTCCATGTCGGCCGCCGAGTCGATGGCGACGCCGCAGTGCCCGACCTCGCCCAGCGAGCGCGGGTCGTCGGAGTCCCGGCCCATGAGGGTGGGCATGTCGAAGGCGACCGAGAGGCCGCCGCCGCCCGCCTTGAGGATCATCTTGTAGCGCTCGTTGGTCTGCTCGGCGTTGCCGAAGCCGGCGAACTGGCGGATCGTCCACGTCCGCCCGCGGTAGCCGGTCGGGTACAGCCCCCGCGTGAAGGGGAACTCGCCCGGCCAGCCGATCCGCTCGAACCCCTCGACCGAGTCCCCGGGGCGGGGCCCGTACGCCGGCTCGACGGGGTCGCCCGAGAGCGTGGTGAAGTCCGCGTCCCGCTTGCGGGCGGAGTCGTACCGAGCCTGCCAGCGGCGGCGGCCCTCATCGATCGCGTCAGCGTCCATACCCCCGAATTTACTTGGACGTCCTAGTACTTGTCGACGGGAGAAGGCCATGAGTCGCCCTGCGCGTTGCCGGAATCACACTCCGTGACGGCCGCGGTACGGCGAAACGCACCCGTCCGGTGGGAGGACGAGCGCGTAGGAGGAGGTCTGAGGGTGTGCCGCTCGGACCGCGCCGGGGCGGCCCGGGGCGATCAGGCCTTCACCGGCTCCGGAGCGTCATCGGCGAGCAGCGGCTCGACCTCCCGCACCACCTGGCGCTCCACGAAGAAGGCGGCGGTGGGGATGGTGCCCGCGATCAGCACCCACAGCAGCTTGCCGAACTTCCACTTGGCCTTGGAGCCCAGGTCGAAGGCGAAGACCAGGTAGATGATGTAGAGCACGCCGTGGATCTGCGAGACGACGAGGGTGAGGTCCTTGCCCATCCCGAAGCCGTACTTGAAAACCATGCAGGTGCAGAGGACCAGCAGCATCACGGCGGTGAGGTAGGCCATCGCCCGGTAGCGGGTCAGGACGCTTCGCTTCATGCCCCGAGCGTAACCATCCGTTCCGGGGCGATCTTCGCCACCCCCTGCGAACGCCGGACCGCGCCGCTCCCCGCGGCACCCCTCAGGGGGTGTCCCGGAAATCCTCCGCCGCCACCCGCAGCGGCCGCAGCAGCGCGAAGATCTCCCCGCACTCCTCGGCGTCGTACGCCCCGAGCCCGAAGTCCATCGCCATCAGGTCGCGGGTCGCCGCGTCGCACACCTCGCGGCCCTTGTCCGTGATGGTGGCGAGGGTGCCCCGGCCGTCGTTCGGGTTCGGCCGCTTGGCGACGAGACCGGACTTCACCAGCCGGTCGACGGTGTTGGTCACCGACGTCGGGTGCACCATCAGCCGCTCGCCGATCTTCGACATCGGCAGCTCACCGGCCTTGGAGAAGGTCAGCAGCACCAGCGCCTCGTAGCGGGCGAAGGTCAGCCCGTACGGCTTGACCACGGCGTCCACCTCGGCCAGCAGGATCTGGTGGGCGCGCATGATCGAGGTGATGGCGGCCATCGAGGGCACGGCGCCCCATCGCTGCTGCCACAGTTCGTCGGCGCGCGCGATGGGATCGAAAGCAAGGCTGAGCGGCTTCGGCACGCCTGTGACCCTACCCGGCGCTCATATGCTGGTAGGGGGTGTCTCAGTTTTCGGTATCCGGAAGGGGCCCGGTCGGCCCGCGCAGCCCGCCGGCGACCGTCCGGGCCGCCCCCGCCGCCCGGCCCGGCGCCGTACGCCGCACCTCCCGGATCACCAGCGGCACACAGAGCACCCCCACCACTCCGGCGGTCGGCATCACGACCCGCAGCGGCGCGTACTCCGCGGCGACACCGGCCAGCCCCATCGCCAGGCCCATCAGCGTCATCCGGCCGGCCTGCATCACCGTCATCGCCTGCCCCAGCAGCTTCTCGGGCACCGCGTCGACGAACCAGCGGTCCACGCCGAAGTTGTACGTGATCCCGGTACCGGTCAGCACGAGCAGCACCACCGCCCAGCCGAGCGAGGGCTGCACCGCGAACCCGAGGGACGGCAGCACCGCGAAGAGGCCCATCGGGAAGGTCAGCCGGGCGCGGGCGCGCGAGCCGAGGAACGAGCCCGCCAGGCTCTCGGCCACCACCGCCCCCAGCGGCATGCTGCACATCAGCAGCCCCATGCCCGCCGGTCCTGCGCCGAGCAGACCGGCATAGGGGATCAGCAGCGCCTCCGGGACGACGAGGAGCGACGGCGGCAGCCACGTCAGCAACAGCAGCGCCCGCACCCTGCGGTCGGCCAGCAGCAGCCGGACCCCGCCCAGCGAGGCCCCCAGCAGCGCCCCGCGCCGCGCGTCCGGCGCCCCGTCGCGCGCCGGCCGCGCCGCCGTCCCCAGCCGCAGCAGCAGCGCCGAGCCGAGGAACGTCCCGGCGGTGATCGCGAGCACCGCCCGCGGGGTGGCCACGGCGAGCAGCAGGCCGCCCGCCCCGAACCCGGCGAGCTGCGCGCTCTGGTTCACCAGGCGGATCACCGAGCGCCCCAGCACGAACAGCTCGCCCTCGCCGAGGATCTCCCCCAGCGTCGCGGCCCGGGTCCCGGCGAAGACCGGCGCGACGGCCGCGAGCACACAGCGCAGCACCAGCAGGACCGCGACCGGCGTGCCCGGCGCCACCATCCCCGCCGCCGCCAGCGCGCACAGCACATCGCAGCAGACCAGGACCCGCCGGGCCGGATACCGGTCGGCGACCGCAGACAGCAGCGTCCCGCCGACGACGTACGGCAGCAGCCCCAGCGCCAGGGTCAGCGCGCTCAGCAGCGGCGACCCGGAGATCCGGAAGACGAGGACGGACAGCGCGATCTCGCAGACGACCACGCCGAGCGCGGACAGCAGATGCGCGGCGAAGACGAACCGGAACTCGGGGACGGCGAAGACGGCGCGGTAGCCGACGGCGCCGTCCGCACCGGCGCGGGGGCCGCGACCGGTAGCGGCCTCGTCGGCGCGGGGGCCGTCACCGGTACGGGCCTCGTCGGCGCACGGCCGGCCGTCGGCGAGGCCCCCGTCGGCGAGGCCCCCGTCGGCAAGAGCCCCGTCGGCGAAGGCCCCGTCGGCGCGGGCCGCGGCTCCGGTGGCGGCGCCCGCGTCGGGGCAGGCGGAAGGGCGGCCCGGCGGCACGGGCCCGGGGGAAGAGGGCATGGCGGCAGCCTGCCGGACGCCCGTTCCGGCCCGTATTGTTTCGGCCGCAGCCGAATCCCGGCTCGGGGGGAGCGTGTACGGCCATGCCGGTGAACCTGCACTTCGGCGCCGACGACCTGCTGCGCATCCGGTTCGCCGTCTCCGCGCTGTGCGAGACCCATGAGGCGGTCCGCACCCTGCGCCGCGCCGACCGGCACGGTTACCACACGCCCTGGCTGCGCCGGATGCGCGAGAAGCTGGCCGGCCTGGACCTGACGCCGCTGTGGCTCTTCATGCCGCCGGCGGGCTACACACCGGACTTCCTGGGCCGCCCGCCGGGCACCCCGGTGGCCGGCTTCGACGAGGAGCTGGCGCGGCTGCGCGCCACCGACCCGGACCTGGCCCGCGCCGAGATGGCCAAGTCGCTGGCGGGCAGGCCGGATGCGGCGCGGTCGGCGCGCGGCCGGGCGGCGCTGGCGGATCCGGCGGGTGCGGTGCGCGAACTGGCCGAGGTCACCGAACGCGCCTGGCGGACGCTGATCGCCCCGGACTGGCCGCGGCTGCGGGCGCTGCTGGAGGCCGAGATCGCCTACCGGTCGCGCCAGTTGGCGGACGGCGGGCTGCAGGGGCTGTTCGCCGATCTGCACCCGCGGCTGTCGTGGTCGGGGGACACCCTGACGGTCCGTACCCGTACCGACTTCGCCCAGATGCAGGACCTGGACGGCCGCGGGGTGCTGCTGCTGCCCAGCGTCTTCGTGTGGCCGGACGTGATCAGCGGGTTCGACCCGCCGTGGCAGCCGACCGTCCTCTATCCGGCGCGCGGCATCGGCGGGCTGTGGACCGAGCCGGAGACCGGCCCGGCGCTGACGCGGCTGCTGGGCGCGAACCGTGCCGCCGTACTGGCCGCCCTCGACGCGCCGTCGACCACGACGGCGCTGGCCCACCGGCTCTCCCTGGCGCCGTCCTCCGTGTCGGCGCACCTGTCCGTGCTGCGCGACGCCGGTCTGCTGACCTCGCGCCGGCACGGACATCAGGTGCTCTACGAACGGACCCCGCTGGGGATCACCCTGGCGGCGGGCGGCTGAGACCGGGCCCGACGGCCGGCCGGGCGCGGGGTGCGGCGGTGGCCGCTCAGGCCCGGCGGTCGCCCTCGGCGAGGTAGCGCTCCACGGTCTCCACCTTCGAGGTCAGCCCGTCGGTGACGCCGGGCCGGATGTCGGCCTTGAGCACCAGGGAGACCCGGCCGCAGCGCGCCTCGACCGCCGCGACCGCGCGCTTGACGACGTCCATGACCTCGTCCCACTCCCCCTCGAGGGAGGTGAACATCGCGTCCGTGCGGTGCGGCAGACCCGACTCGCGGACGACCCGGACCGCGTCGGCGACGTACGCGCCGACGTCCTCGCCGACGCCCAGCGGGCTCACGGAGAAGGCGACGATCATGCGTTGACGACGCCTTCCTTGCGGGCGCGGGACGCGATCACGCCGGCCTCCTCCTCGCGCTTGAGGATCCGGTCGCCGAAGAGGCCGCCGAACGGCACGATCGCGAGGGCGAAGAAGAGGGCGACGCGTTTGACGGGCCACTTGGTGCGGTTCCACACGTCCAGCAGCAGCACCACGTAGGTGATGAAGAGCAGGCCGTGGATCATGCCGAGCGGCATCACCAGCGAGTCGTAGTCGAAGGCCAGGCGGAAGCCGGTACCGAAGATCAGCAGCGCCGGGAAGGAGAGCGCCTCCGGGATGGAGGCCAGGCGCAGTCGGTGCAGGGCGGCGGCGGTTTTGATGTCCACGGGAACCTCGTTCGGGCGACAGATGGGCTATCGGCGCGCAGCGCCGTCTTCTGGGGGTGGAGGTCGGGCGACAGATGGGCAGTCGGCGCGCAGCGCCGTCTTCTGGGGGTGGAGGTCGGGCGACGGGCGGGCACACCGCTTGTGCAAGAGTTCACAAACTTCCGCCCCATTGTTACAGCCCCCTCGGCGATCACCGCGCCCGGGGCAGGCGCGGGCCGGCCCCGGGCCGCCGCCCGGGAGACGCCGGGGCGATATCAGGGCGATATCAGGGCCAAAGGGCCTGCCCCGCACGCCCGCGGCCGACTACCGTCTGACCCGTGGCTCAGTTTCGGCTCCAGGGGAGCAAGGTGCTCGCCGTCGACATGACGGGCGACGCCGTCAAGGCGAAAAACGGTGCGATGGTCGCGTACGACGGCCAGATGTCGTTCAAGAAGATGTCCGGTGGCGGCGAGGGCCTGCGCGGCATGGTCACCCGGCGGCTCACGGGCGAGCAGATGGCCGTGATGGAGGTGAAGGGCCACGGCACCTGCTACTTCGCGGACCGCGCCAGCGAGATCAACCTGGTGCGGCTGCAGGGCGAGAAGCTGTACGTCGAGGCGGGCAACCTGCTGTGCACGGACGCCGCGCTGCGGACGGGCACGACCTTCACCGGCCTGCGCGGCGCCTCCCAGGGCAACGGCCTGTTCACCACCACCGTCGAGGGCAGCGGCCAGGCGGCGATCGTCTCCGACGGCCCCGCCGTGGTGCTGCGGGTCACCAAGCAGTACCCCCTCCAGGTGGACCCGGGCGCCTATGTCGCCCACACCGGCGACCTCAGGCAGCACCTCCAGTCCGGGGTGAACTTCCGCACCGTCCTCGGGGAGGGCTCCGGCGAGTCCTTCCAGATCCGCTTCGAGGGCGAGGGCCTGGTCTACGTCCAGCCCAGCGAGCGCAACACCGTGGGAGGTGAGGTCTGATGCCGTTCACGGTGCTCAACTCCCGCATGGTGGAGGCCAGGATCGGGCCGGGCCAGCGGCTGTACAGCCAGCGCGGCGCGATGCTCGCCTACCGCGGCGAGGTCGCCTTCACCCCGAACATCCAGGGCGGCCAGGGCGGCGTCGGCTCCATGATCGGCCGCCGGATCGCCGGCGAGGCCACCCCCCTGATGACCGTGGAGGGCACGGGAACCGTCATGTTCGGCCACGGCGGCCACCACGTCCACGTCGTCGACCTCACCGGCGAGACCCTCTACGTCGAGGCCGACCGGCTGCTGGCCTTCGACGGCTCGCTCCAGCAGGGCACGATGTTCATGGGCTCGCAGGGCGGGGTGATGGGCATGGTGCGCGGCCAGGTCACCGGCCAGGGCCTGTTCACCACCACCCTGGGGGGTGTCGGCTCGGCCGCCGTGATGGCGCACGGCGGCGTCGTCGAGCTGCCGATCACGCCCCAGCGCCCGGTCCACGTCGACCCGCAGGCGTACGTCGCCCACCGCGGCGACATCCGCAACAAACTGTCCACGGCGCTCGGCTGGCGGGACATGGTCGGCCGCGGCTCGGGCGAGGCCTTCCAGCTGGAGCTGTCGGGCCAGGGCACCGTCTACGTACAGGCGTCGGAGGAAAAGCTGTGACCGGTCCCGTCGTCCACGACGCCTCGTCGCTCCCCGTCGACGACAACGTCAACCCCTACGCCTTCAGCGTGGATCTGAACGGCCAGTGGTTCCTGCAGAAGGGGAAGATGATCGCCTACTACGGGCAGATCGACTTCCACGGCATCGGACACGGCCGCCTGGACCGCCTGATCGCCGGCAGTTTCCATTCGCCACTGCACGCCGCGGACTGGGTCGTCGCCGAGGGCCGCGGAAAGATGCTGCTCGCGGACCGCGCCTTCGATGTGAACTCCTTCGACCTGGAGGACGGCAACCTGACGATTCGCTCGGGCAACTTGCTCGCCTTTCAGCCATCTCTCGCGCTGAAGCAGTCGATCATCCCGGGCTTCCTGACCCTGATCGGGACGGGGAAGTTCGTGGCCGCCTCCAACGGCCCGGTGGTCTTCATGGAGCCGCCGATCCGGGTGGACCCGCAGGCGCTCGTCGGCTGGGCCGACTGCCCCTCCCCGTGCCACCACTACGACCACCAGTACCTGCGGGGATTCCTGGGCGGACTGCGGGCGCACACCGGGATCGGCGGCGCGTCCGGCGAGGAGCACCAGTTCGAGTTCGTCGGCGCCGGCACCGTCCTGCTGCAGTCCACGGAGGTGCTGATGCCGGAGCTGGAGACCGGTGCGGTACCGACCGAGGCGGGCGTTCCGGGCGGGGGCGGACACGTTCCGCAAAGTGGCTCACAACTGCCCCAGCTCCCCGGCAACCTCGGGAGCCTCCAACGCCGCTTCGGGCTGTGAGCGGTAGTCTGCGGACGGTGACCTCGAACGTCTGACCCACGTCCGGCCCCGGCCGCCGGAGCCACCACCCCCACCCAATTAATTCATTATTCAACTTTTACGGGTAGAATCATTCCATGACGACCGACAGTGACACCCCCTGGCTGACCGACCAGGAGCAGTGTGCCTGGCGCACCCACCTGGACGTCAGCAGGCTGCTGATGCACCAACTCGAACGCGATCTGCAGCCGTTCGGCCTGACGAACAACGACTACGAGATCCTGGTCAACCTCTCCGAGGCCGAGGACCGCCGCCTGCGGATGAGCGACCTGGCAGCCAGCACCCTGCAGTCCAAGAGCCGTCTCTCCCACCAGATCACCCGGATGGAGAACGCCGGACTGGTGCGCCGCGAGAGCTGCGAGTCGGACCGCCGTGGCCTCTACGCCGTGCTCACCGACGAGGGCTGGGACACCATGCGCCGGGTCGCCCCGCACCATGTCGCCTCGGTCCGCAAGCACTTCATCGACCTGTTCGCCGCCGAGGACCTCCAGGCGCTCCGCACCTCCCTCGCCCCCGTCGCCGCACACCTCCGCAAGGAGCGCGGCGGCCTCTGACCGGCCGGCCTCGGCCCCCGCCAGGGCCGGGGCCGGTGGGTCAGGGCCTCGCCGGATCAGCCGGCCAGCGGCAGCCGCAGCTCGAAGGCCGACCCCGTGCGCACGCCCAGCGAGCCGCCGTGCCGCACCGCCACGTCCCGCGCGATGGCCAGCCCCAGCCCGGCCCCGCCGTCGTCCCGCGCCCGCGCGTCGTCGAGCCGGACGAACCGCTCGAAGATCCGCTCCCGCTCGCCCTCCGGCACCCCGGGCCCGTCGTCCTCGACCCGCAGCACGGCCCACTCCCCCTCGCGCACCACTGACACCCGCACGGACGCGGCGGCATGCCGCTGCGCGTTGTCGAGAAGGTTGCCCAGCACCCGCGCCAACTGCGTGCGCGACCCGGCCACTTCCCCGCCCGTCAGCTCCCCGACCCGCACCGGGACCCGGTCACCGACCCGCTGCGAGGTCTCCTCGCGCACCATCGCCGCCAGCTCGACCCGGGCGTCCGCCGGCCGCTCCCCCGCGTCCAGGCGCGCCAGCAGCAGCAGGTCCGCCGCCAGCCGCTGCAGCCGCACGGTGTCCTCCACCGCACCGGGCACGTCCAGCAACTCCGGATGCGCCACCCCCACTTCGAGCTGGGTCCGCAGACTCGCGATCGGGCTGCGCAGCTCGTGCGAGGCGTCCGCGACGAACCGCCGCTGCCGCTCCACGGACGACTCCAGCGCCGCCAGCGTCTCGTTGGTCGTCCGCGCCAGCCGGCCCACCTCGTCCTGCGACGACGGCACCGGCACCCGGCGGCTCAGATCCGCACTCGCCGTGATCGCGGCCATCTCCCCGCGGATGCCCTCCACCGGCCGCAGCGCCCGCCGCGTCACCAGCCAGGTCACCCCCGCCACCACCACGCACAGCAGCGGCAGCCCGATCAGCATGGCCGTCCGTACCGACCCCACGGCCTCCTGCTCCGGCGCCAGCGCCGACCCCGCCCGCACCGTCGCCTTCCCGCCGCGGGTGTCCTTGGCCTCGACCACCGCGAACCGGTAGTCGGCCACCTTCCCGTCGACCTGCGCCGTCCCGTCCCGCAGGACGACGTCGTCGTCGACCTCACCGGGCCCGAGCCCGCTCCGGTCGTCGTCATCGTCGTCGTCCTCCGACGGCCCCGCGCCCGCCGTTCCCGGCTTCTGCTGCGCGCGCACCGGCTTCCCGTCGACGGCCCGCACGTCCTCGCCGACCGCCAGCACCCGCCCGCCGTCACCGGCGACCACCACCGGATGGTCCTCGCCGTCCGGCAGATCCAGCTTGCCGTACGCCGTGCCCGTCGCGATCTGCGCGGCCACCTCCCGCGCCGCGACCTCCGCCTGCAGCCCCGCCTGGTCCTGCAGATTGGCGCGCAGCACCAGCAGCACCGCGGTCCCCGCCGCGATCAGCGCCAGCGCCACCACCGCGGTCGCGCCGGCCGCCGCCCTGGCCCGTACGGAACCCAGCACCCTACTCACCCGCCACCAGCCGGTACCCGGCGCCGCGCACCGTCACGATGTGCCCGGCACCGAGCTTGCGCCGCAGCGCGCTCACATACACCTCGATGATGTTGACGTCGCCCTCGTAGGCGAAGTCCCAGACGTGCTCCAGGATCTCCGCCTTCGAGACCACCTCGCCCGCGCGCAGCGCCAGCTGCTCCAGCACCGCGAACTCCTTCGCCGGCAGCGCCACTTCCGTGCCGTCCCGCTCCACCCGCCGCGCGCCCTGGTCGATGCTCAGCGCCCCCACCCGCAGCAGCGGCGGCGCGCTCCGGCCGTGCCGGCGCAGCAGCGCCTTCACCCGCGCCACCAGCACCACGTACGAGAACGGCTTGGTCAGGTAGTCGTCGGCCCCGGTGTCCAGCCCCTCGGCCTCGTCGTACTCGCCGTCCTTGGCCGTCAGCATCAGCACCGGCACCTCGTGCCCTGCCGCCCGCAGCGCCCCGCACACGCGGTAGCCGTTCATCCCCGGCAGCATGATGTCGAGCACGATCAGGTCATAGCCGTCCTCCGTGGCCCGGCGCAGCCCCTCCCGCCCGTCGTGCACCACGTCCACCGCGTAGCCCTCGGCCATCAGGCCCTTGGCCAGCGACAGGGCCAGCCGCTTCTCGTCCTCGACGATCAGCAGACGAAACGGGCGGCGCGCGCCTCCGGGCGGACCGTGGCGGGTGACAGGCGGGTGCATGCGCTCACCATGCCATCCCGTTCCTGAAGCCCCCTTCAGGCACCTTCAGGTCCCCTTCAGCTTCGTTCGGCGAGTGTGTGGACACAGCCGATCGCAAGGGGAGAACACACATGAAGCGCCATCTGATCATCGCCACCGCCGCCGCGGCCGCCCTCGTCGCCGGCGGCACGGTCACCGCCGTCGCCGTCAGCAACGACACCGGCTCCGCCAGCGCCGCCTCCGGCGGCAGTCTCCCGGCACAGACGTCCCCCCACCACGCGGGTGCGCAGGCCACCGGCACCGCCCAGGTGCAGGACGGCCGCTCCAGCATCCGTCTGCCGGACGACGACACCAGCGGCCAGGACCTCCGCGAGGCCAAGGCCGCCAAGGTGACCGCCCCGGACGCCGCGGCCGCCGCCCTCAAGGCCGTCCCCGGCACCGTGACCGGCCTCGACCTCGACGCGGACCGCCCCGGCCTGGTCTGGGACGCGGACGTGCTGGGCAAGGACGGCAAGTGGCACGAGATCACCCTCGACGCCGGCAACGCGCGGGTGCTGAACCAGCACGTCGACCAGGACGAGGACGACGACGCCCAGGAGCGCGCCGCCGCCCGCAGCGCCCGCACCGACGCCGCGGCCGCCGCCCGCAGCGCCGCCTCGCACGGCACGGTGACCTCCGTCGACCTGGACGACGACGACCACGGCAAGGCCGTCTGGGAGGTCGAGACGACCACCCACAACGGCAAGGAGCACAAGCTCCTGGTCGACCCGCAGTCCGGCAAGCTGACCGCCGCTCCGGCGGATGACTCGGACGACGACGACAACGACGGCGCGGACGACTGATCCCCGACGCCATTCACCCGGCCCCGTCCACAGCGTTGTGGGCGGGGGCCGGGGTTGTCTGTGGCCGGGGCCGTTTCGCCCATTGCCTGTGGGTGGGGGGGCCGGAGGGGACGCCCGGTACCCCGTCCTCGGCGCGGGCGCATCTGGTACGCGCAGAAGGCACCCCGGCGTTCGCTCCGGTCCTGCGGGCGGGGCACCGGACATCCCCTCCGACCACCGAGCGCTGGCGGCTGTCCCGCCGTACCGATCACCGTTACGGCTCCGAGCTGGCCCCTTGGCAGGGATCTGGCCGTGCCCATGCCTGCTTCGGGGCTGCCCGGCAGTCGTCATCGGGCGCCGGACGCGTTCCGGGCGAGGGCTTGGCCAAAGCCGAGCGCGTGGTCGGTGAGGGACGGTGCCACCGGGCCGCAGTCGGCAACGTCGGACGGTCGGAGGGGATGTACCGGGACCCGCCCGCAGGACCGGAGCGAACGCCGGGGCAACCAATTCCACGTACCAGATGCGCCCGCGCCGAGGACGGGTGCCGGTGCGTCCCCTCCGGCCCCCGCGGCACTCACGAACTCCGCACGACGCCAGCCCACACCCACGCAAGCGACCAAACGGAGGCCGGCACAACGGCGCCCCAAAGGGGCGCGGGGAACTGCGCGCCCAGCCACAACCGGCCCGCAGACAAACAACGGCCCCCGGGGCCGTCAGCCCCCGTTCGTCAACCCGTCGACCAACTCATCCGCCGCCCGATACGGATCCGTCTCGCCGGAGACGATCCGCTCCGCCAGCGCGTCCAGCCGCTGGTCCCCCCGCAGGTCACCGATCCGCTCCCGCAGCGCCGTGACCGCGATCGTCTCGACCTCGTGCGCCGCGCGCGAGCGGCGCCGCTCGGCCAGGACGCCGCGTTCCTCCATCCAGGCGCGGTGCTTCTCCAGGGCCTCGACGACCTCGTCGACCCCCTCGCCCCGCGCCGCGACCGTCTTGACGATCGGCGGCCGCCAGTCGCCGGGCGTGCGGGATTCGCCCAGCCCCAGCATGTGGTTGAGCTCGCGCGCGGTGGCGTCGGCGCCGTCGCGGTCGGCCTTGTTGACGACGTAGACGTCGCCGATCTCCAGGATTCCGGCCTTGGCCGCCTGGATGCCGTCGCCCATGCCGGGCGCGAGCAGCACCACGCTGGTGTCGGCCTGCGAGGCGATCTCGACCTCGGACTGGCCGACGCCGACGGTCTCGACGAGGACCACGTCGCAGCCCGCCGCGTCGAGGACCCGGATCGCCTGGGGCGCGGCCCAGGCCAGGCCGCCCAGATGGCCGCGGGTGGCCATCGAGCGGATGTAGACGCCGGGATCGGAGGCGTGCTCGCTCATCCGTACACGGTCGCCGAGGAGCGCGCCGCCGGAGAACGGCGAGGACGGGTCGACGGCGAGGACGCCGACCCGTTTGCCCGTCTTGCGGTAGGCCGTCACCAGCGCGGAGGTGGTGGTGGACTTCCCGACGCCGGGCGACCCGGTCAGCCCGACCACATAGGCGTTGCCGGTGAGCGGCGCCAGGGCCGCCATCACCTCGCGCAGCTCCGGTGACGCCCCCTCCACGAGGGAGATCAGCCGGGCCACGGCCCTCGGCCGGCCCTGCCGTGCCTGCTCCACCAGCTGTGGGACGTCCACCATCGCCGCTCGGCTCCTTCGGTTCGCTCGTGCGCGAATCGGCCCGCCCGTACGCGTGCGCGTACGGGCACTTCGGTTACTTACCCGGTACCCGGATGATCAGCGCGTCGCCCTGACCGCCGCCGCCGCAGAGCGCGGCGGCACCCACGCCGCCGCCCCGCCGGCGCAGCTCCAGCGCGAGGTGCAGCACGATGCGGGCTCCGGACATCCCGATCGGGTGACCCAGCGCGATGGCGCCGCCGTTGACATTCACCTTTTCCGGGGACACCCCGAGGTCCTTCATCGACTGCACGGCGACGGCCGCGAACGCCTCGTTGATCTCGATCAGGTCAAGATCGTCGACGGTCAGTCCGTCCTTGCCCAGCGCGTGGTTGATCGCGTTGGACGGCTGGGACTGGAGGGAGTTGTCGGGGCCGGCGACGTTGCCGTGGGCGCCGATCTCCGCGATCCATTCGAGGCCGAGGGCCTCGGCCCTGGCCTTGCTCATCACGACGACGGCGGCGGCGCCGTCGGAGATCTGCGAGGAGGTGCCGGCGGTGATCGTGCCGTCCTTGGCGAAGGCCGGGCGGAGCTTGCCGAGCGACTCCGCGGTGGTTTCGCCGCGGATGCCCTCGTCCTTGCTGAAGACGACCGGCTCGCCCTTGCGCTGCGGGATCTCGACGGGGGTGATCTCGGCCTCGAAGAGCCCGTTCTTCTGGGCGGCGGCGGCCCGCTGGTGGGAGCGCGCCGCGATCTCGTCCTGCTCCGGACGGGCGATGCCCAAACGGGTGTTGTGCTTCTCGGTCGACTCGCCCATCGCGATGCCCTCGTAGGCGTCGGTGAGGCCGTCGTGGGCCATCGCGTCGAGCATCTCGACGGCGCCGTACTTGAAGCCCTCGCGGGACTTCGGGAGCAGGTGCGGGGCGTTGGTCATGGACTCCTGGCCGCCGGCCACGACGACGTCGAACTCACCCGCGCGGATGAGCTGGTCGGCGAGCGCGATGGCGTCGAGGCCGGAGAGGCAGACCTTGTTGACGGTCAGCGCGGGGACGTTCATGGGGATGCCGGCCTTGACGGCGGCCTGGCGTGCCGGGATCTGCCCCGCGCCGGCCTGGAGCACCTGGCCCATGATCACGTACTGCACCTGGTCGCCGCCGATGCCCGCCCGGTCCAGTGCCGCCTTGATGGCGACGGCGCCCAGGTCGGCGCCGGAGAAGGTCCGCAGGGATCCCAGGAGCCGCCCCATGGGGGTGCGCGCTCCCGCCACGATCACTGAGGTGGTGCCGTTCGTGCCGTTCGTTGCAGACATGCGGTGCGGCCTTCCTTTGCAGGGAAGTTAACGAGGGTTCCCGTCAATGTACTGAGCGGTACGCGCCGGGTCACCGGCAAGCGGGTGTGATCGCGCGCACGTTGCGTAACCAGCCGTGAGAGGGGTGCACTGGAGCCATGCTGACGCGAATCGACCACATCGGGATCGCCTGTTTCGACCTCGACAAGACTGTCGAGTTCTACCGTGCCACGTACGGCTTCGAGGTGTTCCACACCGAGGTCAACGAGGAGCAGGGAGTCCGGGAAGCCATGATCAAAATCAATGGGACGTCGGACGGCGGCGCCTCGTATCTGCAGCTCCTGGAACCCACCCGCGAGGACTCCGCGGTGGGCAAGTGGCTTGCCAAGAACGGCGAGGGCGTCCATCACATCGCCTTCGGCACCGCGGACGTGGACGGCGACTCCGCGGACATCCGCGGCAAGGGCGTCCGGGTCCTGTACGACGAGCCCAGGACGGGTTCGATGGGGTCGCGGATCACCTTCCTGCACCCCAAGGATTGTCACGGAGTGCTCACCGAACTCGTCACCGCGGCGCCCGCCACCTCCGAAGACCACTGACCTTCACCTTCCCCGGCCGGTAGAGTGCAGCTTCGGCCGGGGTAAGGGAGTGGGGCTCGGTCCATACTCTGCCGATGATCTGACACCATTTCTTCGGAAGGGTCAGCTCCGATGGGCGCGAGTCCGGTACGACGTGACGTGTACGGGACGAGCACCGCAGGACCGGAGACGGCCGCCACCATGACCAGGGGACGGATGGGACCGCGCAGTGCGGGGCAACGACCGCTACGAGGCTGACGACCACCTCTCGCAGTTCGAGGCCGAGATGGAGCGGCTGAAGAGCGAGCGGGACAAGGCCGTCCAGCACGCCGACGACCTCGGCTACCAGGTCGAGGTGCTGCGCGCCAAGCTGCATGAGGCGCGCCGCAACCTCGCGACCCGTCCTGCCTACGACAACGTCAGTCATCAGGCCGAGCAGATGCTGCGCAATGCGCAGATCCAGGCGGACCAACTGCGTACGGACGCCGAGCGCGAGCTGCGCGAGGCACGGGCGCAGACCCAGCGGCTGCTGCAGGAGCAGGCCGAGCGGCAGTCCCGGCTGGAGGCCGAGCTGCACGCCGAGGCCGTCACCCGGCGCCAGCGGCTCGACGAGGAGCTCAACGAGCGCCGGCAGACCGTCGAGTCGCACGTCAACGAGAACGTCGCCTGGGCCGAACAGCTGCGGGCCCGGACGGAGGCGCAGGCCCGCCGGCTGATGGAGGAGTCCCGCCGGGAGGCCGAACAGGCCCTGTCGGCCGCGCGGGACGAGGCCCATCGGCTGGCCGAGCGCGCCCGCGAGCGGCTCGGCACCGCGGCCGAGGAGGCCCGCGCCGAAGCGGAAAGCATCCTGCGCCGCGCCCGCACGGACGCCGAGCGGCTGCTGAACGCCGCCTCCAACCAGGCCCAGGAGGCCACCGATCAGGCCGAGCAGCTGCGCACCAGCGTCGGCACCGAGTCGGAGGAGGCCCGCCGCCAGGCCGCGGAGCTGACCCGTACCGCCGAGGCCCGCGTCCAGGAGGCCGACAAGGCGCTGCGCGACGCCCGCGCCGAGGCCGAGAAGCTGGTCGAGGAGGCGCAGCAGAGCGCCACCAAGCGGCTGACTGCGGCCGAGTCGGACAACGAGCAGCGCACCCGTACGGCCAAGGCGGAGATCGCCCGGCTGGTCGGCGAGGCCACCAAGGACGCCGAGGCGCTCAAGGCCGAGGCCGAGCAACTGCGCGAGGACGCCCGCGCGGAGGCGGACCGGCTGATCGCCGAGGCGGAGGAGACCGCCCGCTCCAAGGCGTCGGAGGACGCCGCGGCCCAGCTGGCGAAGGCCGCCCGCACCGCCGAGGAGGTGCTGAACAAGGCCTCGGAGGACGCCAAGGCCACCACCAAGGCGGCCGCGGAGGAGGCCGAACGGCTGCGCAGCGAGGCCGAGTCCGAGGCGGACCGGCTGCGCGAGGAGGCCCACGACACCGCGGCCCAGCTCAAGGGCGCGGCGAAGGACGACACCAAGGAGTACCGCGCCAAGACCGCCGAACTCCAGGAGGAGGCGCGGCGGCTGCGCGGCGAGGCCGAGCAGCTGCGCGCGGACGCGGTCGCCGAGGGCGAGCGGATCCGCAGCGAGGCCCGCCGGGAGGCGGTCCAGCAGATCGAGGAGGCGGCCGGGTCCGCCGAGGAGCTGCTGGGCAAGGCCAAGGCCGATGCCGAGGAGACCCGTTCGAGCGCCGTCGCGGAGAGCGAGCGGGTGCGGACGGAGGCCATCGAGCGGGCCACCGCGCTGCGCCGGCAGGCCGAGGAGGCGCTGGAGCGGGCCCGGTCCGAGGGCGAGGAGCTGCTCACCGAGGGCGCCCAGGCCGCGGAGATGGTGACCACCGAGGCCGAGGAGTCCGCCGCGCGGCTGCGCGCGGAGGCCGAAGCGGCCGCGGAGGAGCTGCGGGCCGACGCGCAGGCCGAGCTGGACCGGCTGCACGGCGAGGCGGAGGAGAAGGTCACCGCCGCCGAGCGGACGCTGCGCGACGCCCGCGCGGAGGCGGAGCGGCTGCGCCGGGAGACCCAGGAGGACGCGGCCCGGCTCAAGGCGGAGTCGGCGGAGCGGCGCCGGACGCTGCAGCAGCAGGCCGAGGAGGAGGCCGAGCGGCTGCGCGACGAGGCCGCGTCCGACGCCTCGTCGGCCCGTGCCGAGGCCGAGGCGGTGGCGACGCGGCTGCGCGACGAGGCGTCGGCCGAGGCGGAGCGGCTGAAGGCGGAGGCGCAGGAGACCGCGGACCGGGTGCGCGCCGAGGCCGCGACGGCCGCGGAGCGCACCGGCGCGGAAGCGGCGCAGGCGCTGGCGGCGGCCCAGGAGGAGGCCGCGCGGCGGCGCCGGGAGGCCGAGCAGCAGCTGGGCGAGGCCCGCGAGGAGGCCCACCAGGAGCGCACCGCGGCGCGCGAGCAGAGCGAGGAGCTGCTGGCGTCGGCCCGTACCCGGGTGGGCGAGGCGCAGGAGGAGGCCGAGCGGCTCGTCGAGGAAGCGGACCGGCGCGCGGGCGAGCTGGTGGCGGCGGCGGAGCAGACCGCGCAGCAGGTGCGGGACGCGGTCGCGGGGCTGCACGAGCAGGCCGGCGAGGAGATCGCGGGGCTGCGTTCGGCGGCCGAGCACGCCGCGGAGCGCACCAGGGCCGAGGCCCAGGACGAGGCGGACCGGGTCCGCAAGGACGCCTACGAGGAGCGGGAGCGCGCCTCGCAGGACGCGGCGCGGGCGCGGCAGGAGGCCCAGGAGGCCCAGGAGGCCGCGAAGGTCCTGGCGGAGCGGGCGGTCGCCGAGGCCATCGAGGAGGCCGAGGCGCTCCGTACGGAGGCGGCCGGGGTGCTCGACGAGGCGCGCCGGGACGCCGACACGGCGCGTACGCAGGCCGCCGAGCAGGCCGACCGGCTGGTGGCGGAGGCGACCGCGCAGGCCGAGAAGCTGGTCGCGGACGCCACGGCCAAGGCGCAGCAGCTGCGCACCGACGCCTCGGACGCGCTGGCCGCGGGCGAGCAGGACGCGGCGCGGGCCCGTGCGGAGGCGCGCAACGACGCGAACCGGATGCGTACGGACGCCGCCGAGCAGGCCGACCGCCTGGTCACCGAGGCGCGCGCGGAGGCCGAACGGATCGTCACCGAGGCGACCGAGCTGACGTCGTCGGCGCAGGACGACGCGGACCGTACGGTCCAGGAGGCCCAGCAGGCCGCCGAGCGGCTGCGGGCCGAGGGCGAGCAGCAGGCGCAGGCCCTGGTGGCGGAGGCGACCGAGGCGGCGGAGCGGCTGCGGACCGAGGCGGCCGAGGCGCTGGAGACGGCCCGGCTGGACGCCGAGCGGACCGGCGACCAGGCGCGCGAGGCGGCCAACAAGACGCGTTCGGACGCGGCCGAGCAGGCCGACCAGCTGATGTCGGAGGCCGCGACCGAGGCGGACCGGCTGCGCGCGGAGGCGGCGGAGACGACCGCGGACGCCGAGCGGGACGCGGACCGTACCCGGGCCGACGCCCGGGAGCAGGCGGACCGCATGATCGCGACGGCGACCGCGGAGGCGGACCGGCTGCGGGCGGAGGCGGCCGAGACGGTCACCGCCGCGCAGGAGCACGCCACCCGCACCCGCGGCGAGTCCGCGAAGGTCAAGGAGGACGCCGAGGCGGCGGCCGAGCGGACCCGCGCCCAGGCGCAGCAGGAGGCGGACCAGCTCCTCGACGAGGCGCGGAAGGACGCCGCCAAGCGCCGCGGGGACGCGGCCGAGCAGGCGGACCAGCTCGTCGCCAAGGCCCAGGAGGAGGCGCTGAAGGCCGCCACCGCCGCCGAGGAGCAGGCCGACACGATGGTGGGCGCGGCCCGCAAGGAGGCCGACCGGCTCCTGGCGGAGGCGTCCGCCGACGGCAACGCCCGGGTGGAGAAGGCCCGTGCCGACGCGAACACCCTGCTGGAGGAGGCCCGCGGCGACGCCACCGGCATCCGCGAGCGCGCCGAGGAGCTGCGCCAGCGGATCGAGTCCGAGGTCGAGGAGCTGCACGAGCGGGCCCGCCGGGAGTCCGCGGAGACGATGAAGAACGCCGGCGAGCGGGTCGACAAGCTCATCGCGCAGGCCACGGCCCAGCAGGTGGAGGCCGAGGAGAAGGCCGACCGGATGGTGGCGGACGCGAACAGCGAGGCGAGCAAGGTCCGGATCTCGGCGGTGAAGAAGGCCGAGGGCCTGATCAAGGAGGCGGAGAACAAGAAGGCCGCGGCGGTGCGCGACGCGGAGCGGATGCGCACCGAGGCCGAGGCGGAGGCCGCCCGGATCGTGGACGAGGGCAAGCGGGAGCTGGAGGTCCTGGTGCGCCGGCGGGAGGACATCAACACCGAAATCTCCCGTGTGCAGGACGTGCTGGAGGCCCTGGAGTCGTTCGAGGGACCCGGTGGAAACGGGGAGGGCAAGGGCGGTGGGGTGAAGGCGGCCGCGGGCGCGGGGGCAACTCGTTCGAGTGGCAAGCAGTCTGAAGGGTAGCCACTCAAATGAGGGGTCATTCTCCAGATCAAACCGGCAATGACTCGATGACACGCCGTTGTGGCCCCTAGGATTCTCCTTATCACCTCACCGGTCTCTTCGACAGGAACCCCATGAGCGACACTTCCTCCCCCTTCGGCTTCGAGCTCGTGCGGCGTGGGTACGACCGCGGTCAGGTGGACGACCGCATTACGAAGCTCGTCGCCGACCGCGACAGCGCGCTGGCCCGCATCACGTCGCTGGAAAAGCGGATCGAGGAGCTGCACCTCGAGACGCAGAACGCCCAGGCGCAGGTCAATGACGCCGAACCGTCCTACGCGGGCCTCGGAGCGCGTGTGGAGAAGATCCTCCGTCTCGCCGAGGAGGAGGCGAAGGATCTGCGCGAGGAGGCCCGCCGGGCCGCCGAGCAGCACCGCGAGCTGGCCGAGTCGGCCGCCCAGCAGGTCCGTAACGACGCCGAGCAGTTCGCCACCGACCGGAAGGCGAAGGCGGAGGACGAGGGCTCCCGGATCGTCGAGAAGGCCAAGGGCGAGGCGGCCGCGCTGCGTGCCGAGGCACAGAAGGACGCGCAGTCCAAGCGCGAGGAGGCGGACTCCCTCTTCGAGGAGACCCGGGCCAAGGCGGCGCAGGCCGCGGCCGACTTCGAGACCAACCTCGCCAAGCGCCGTGAGCAGTCCGAGCGCGACCTGGCCTCGCGTCAGGCCAAGGCCGAGAAGCGCCTCGCGGAGATCGAGCACCGCGCCGAGCAGCTCCGCCTGGAGGCCGAGAAGCTGCGTACGGACGCGGAGCGCCGGGCCCGCCAGACGGTGGAGACCGCGCAGCGTCAGGCCGAGGACATCGTGGCGGACGCCAACGCGAAGGCGGATCGTATCCGCAGCGAATCGGAGCGCGAGCTGGCGGCGCTGACCAACCGCCGCGACTCCATCAACGCCCAGCTGACCAACGTCCGCGAGATGCTGGCCACGCTGACCGGCGCGGCGGTGGCCGCGGCCGGCGCCCCGGGCGAGGACGAAACCGCCTCCCGCGGCGTCCCGGCCCAGCAGACCCGCTGACCCTCCCCCAGCTGCCGCTGGGAGGTACCCCCACCCCGGCCGACGCCGGCCGGGCGGGTTCCGCGACGGTCCCGCGCCCCCGTACCGCCTCTGTGGCGGCGCGGGGGTGCGGTGCGTACGGGGGGGGTCAGCCGGGCGGCCCCGCCCCGGTGGCAGGGGCCACGGAGCGCGCCTAGCGTGCTGTACATGATCGAGCTCGAGGGGCTGACCAAGCATTACGGCGACAAGGTCGCCGTGGACCACCTCACCTTCACGGTGCGGCCCGGCATCGTCACCGGCTTCCTCGGTCCCAACGGCGCCGGCAAGTCGACGACCATGCGGATGATGCTCGACCTGGACAATCCCACGTCGGGCACGGTCCGGATCGACGGCAAGCACTACCGGCAGCTGCGAGACCCGCTGACGTACATCGGGGCGCTGCTGGAGGCGAAGGCGGTGCACGGCGGCCGGAGCGCCGCCAACCATCTGCTGTGCCTGGCGCAGAGCAACGGCATTCCCCGCAGGCGGGTCGGCGAGGTGCTGGACACCGTGGGGCTGAACACCGTCGCCAGGAAGCGGACGAAGGGGTTCTCGCTCGGGATGAGCCAGCGGCTGGGCATCGCCGCGGCGCTGCTCGGCGACCCGCAGGTGCTGCTCTTCGACGAGCCGGTCAACGGCCTCGACCCCGAGGGCATCCACTGGATCCGCACCCTCATGCAGAACCTCGCGGCCCAGGGCCGGACGGTCTTCGTCTCCTCGCACCTGATGAGCGAGATGGCGGTGACCGCCGAGCACCTGATCGTGATCGGGCAGGGCCGGCTGATGGCGGACACCTCGATGAAGGAGTTCATCCGCCAGAACTCGCGGTCGTACGTACGGATGCGGTCCCCGGAGCAGGAGAAGCTGCTGGATCTGCTGCACGCCGAGGGCATCCAGGCGGTGGCGGCCGGCAACGGCTCGCTGGAGGTCGACGGGGTGCCCGCGGAGCGGCTGGGCGAACTGGCCGCCCGGCATCAGCTGGTGCTCCATGAGCTGAGCCCCCAGCAGGCATCCCTGGAGGAGGCGTTCATGCAGCTGACGGCGGAGTCGGTGGAGTACCACGCGCACGACGGCGAGCCGGTGCCGGCGCAGGCCGGAGGGCCGCCGGCGATGCAGCGCCCGGGACAACCGCAGGCGGCCGGGGCACGGCCGGGCGAGCCGCAGCCGACCGGCTGGGGTGCGGACTGGCAGAAGAAGAAGAGGAGCTGACGGATGGCGGCGGTCGGGCAGGTCATTCGGTCGGAGTGGACCAAGATCAGGTCGGTGCGGTCCACGGTGTGGACGCTGGGCATCGCCGTGGTGGTCACCATCGGGGTCGGCGTGCTGATCTGCAGCCTGACCAACAGCGACTTCAACTCGATGCCGGCCAGGGCCCGGCTGTCGTTCGACGCGACCAACATCAGTTTCGCCGGGATGGGGCTGGGCCAGCTGGCGATGATCGTCTTCGGTGTGCTGGTGGTGTCGAACGAGTACAGCACCGGCATGATCCGCGCCTCCCTGGCGGCCGTACCGCAGCGCGGCACCTTTCTGTTCTGCAAGCTGCTGGTGGCCACCGCGCTGGTCTTCGTCGTCGGCCTGGCGACCAGCTTCGTGACGTTCTTCGCCGGTCAGACGGTGCTGGGCGATCTGCGGGCGTACATCGGCGATCCGGGCGTGCTGCGCGCGGTGATCGGCGGCGGGCTCTACATGACGCTGATCGCGCTGTTCTCGATGGGCGTGGCCACGATGCTGCGCAGTCCGATGCTGTCGCTCGGCATCCTGATGCCGTTCTTCTTCCTCATCTCCAACATCCTGGGCAATGTCCCGGCGACCCAGAAGGTCGGGCGCTTCCTGCCGGACCAGGCGGGTTCGAAGATCATGCAGGTGGTGACGCCCGCCAACAGCGATGTGCCGTACGGCCCGTGGGGCGGACTGGCCATCATGATCGCCTGGACGGCGGCGGCGCTCATCGGCGGGTACGTGGTCCTCAAGCGGCGGGACGCCTGACCGGCGCGACGCCTGGCGGGCCGGGCGCGGTCCCGGCCGCTTCCGGGGCAGCGCGCCCTGGGGGACGGCGGCACCGCAGCCCCGTGGAGCGCCCGGTGCGGAGGCGATTGACGGGAACCGTCAACCGCCGGATAGCCTCCTAACCCTCACGGGGGCACGAGGGCGCCTCTGCCCCGACCATCTCGCGAGGGGCGGAGAATGATCGAGGCAGTCGGCCTGACGAAGCGCTACGGCGCCAAGACGGCCGTGCACAACCTGTCGTTCCAGGTGCGGCCGGGCACGGTGACCGGCTTCCTGGGGCCCAACGGCTCCGGCAAGTCGACCACGATGCGCATGATCCTGGGCCTGGACGCACCGACCTCGGGACGGGCCACCATCGCCGGCCGCCCCTTCCGCAGCCTCCCCAACGCCTCGCGCCAGGTGGGCGCGCTGCTGGACGCCAAGGCCGTGCACGGCGGGCGCAGCGCGCGCCAGCATCTGCTCTCCCTCGCCCAGTTGTCCGGCATCCCGGCCCGCCGGGTCGACGAGGTGCTCGGGGTGGTCGGTCTGCAGGACGTCGCGGGGCGGCGGTCCAAGGGCTTCTCGCTCGGCATGGGCCAGCGGCTGGGTATCGCCGCGGCGCTGCTCGGCGACCCGCAGGTGCTGCTCTTCGACGAGCCGGTCAACGGCCTCGACCCCGAAGGCATCCTGTGGGTGCGCAATCTGATGAAGCAGCTGGCGTCCGAGGGCCGGACGGTCTTCGTCTCCTCGCATCTGATGAGCGAAATGGCGCTGACCGCCGAGCACCTGATCGTGATCGGCCGCGGCCAGCTGATGGCGGACATGCCGGTGAAGGACTTCATCTCGGCCAACTCCGCCGATTTCGCCCGGGTGCGGACCCCCGACACCGAGCCGGAGCAGCGCGAGAAGCTGACCGCCGCGCTCGGTGAGGCCGGCGGGCAGGTCACGCCCGAGCCGGACGGCGCGCTGCGGGTGACCGGCCTGCCGCTCCCCCGGATCAGCGACCTCGCGCATCGCGCCGAGGTCCGGCTGTGGGAGCTGTCGCCGCACCAGGCGTCGCTGGAGGAGGCGTACATGCGGATGACGCAGGGCGCCGTGGACTACCGCTCGACCAGCGACCCGCGGGGCGGCCTGCCGGGCGCCCCCGCCGGGTACGCCCCGCAGGGGGCGGGCGGCCCGGGGTTCCCGGCCGGTCACCCCGGCCAGGTTCCGGCCGGGGTCCCCCAGGGGCAGCCGAACCCCTACGCCCAGCAGGACCCGTACGCCCAGCAGCCGCCCGGGGCCGCTCCGGGGCCGGGCTACCCGCCGCCCGCGCAGGCCCAGGGTCACCCGTACGGGGCACCCGCGTCCTACGGTGCGCCTCACCCGTACGGGCAACAGCCCGCCGCGCCGATGCCGCCCGCGGCGCCCGCCGCCCCCGCCGACCAGCCCATGCCGCACCACGAGGAAGCCCGATGACCAGCCCTCAGCAGCCGCAGCCCCAGCCGCAGCCTGAGCGCGGACCCCACGACACCGGCGCGCAGGAGCAGCCGGTGCCGGCCGCGCCGCCGATGCCGTCCACCGCCCCGCCGGCCCAGCAGGGCACCCCGCCCCAGGCGCCGCCCGCCGCCCCGGAACAGCCGGCGCAGCAGTCGCCGGCGCAGCAGCCCGCGCCCGCCAAGGAGGCCGGCACGATGATGCTGCAGGCCCAGCAGGCACCGCAGCCGCTCGCGGCACACGGCCCCGGCAAGGACCCGGGCACCATGACGCTGCAGGCCCAGCAGGCTCCGGGGCAGCCCGCACCCGCGCCCGCCAAGGAGCCGGGCACGATGATGCTCCAGCCCCAGCAGGCACCCCAGCCGCTCGCGGCACACGGCCCCGGCAAGGACGCCGGCACGATGATGCTCCAGGCGCAGCAGCCCCCGGCCCAGGCCCCGCAGCCGGCCCAGGCCCAGGCCCCCGCCCCGCAGCCGCCCGTCCCCCCGCACCCCCAGCAGCCCTACGCCGGCGGTCCGGGCGGCTATGTCTCGCCCATCCCCGTGCGCCCCACCCACCTCGGCCACGCCCTGGCCTCCGAGTGGACGAAGATCCGCTCGGTGCGCTCGACGATCTGGACGCTGGGCGTGATGCTGCTGCTGATCGTCGGCATCGGGCTGCTGGCCTCGCTCGCGGCGGGCTCCGACCGCGAGATGGACCCGCTGCTCGGCGTCGGCTTCGTCGGCGTCCTGCTCGGCAGCCTGTGCGTGATCACCCTGGGGGTGCTGTCGATCTCGTCCGAGTACGGCACCGGCATGATCCGTACGACGCTGACCGCGAGCCCCAGCCGTGTGCGGCTGCTGACCGCGAAGGCGCTCGTCTTCTTCACCCTCGCGCTGGTGCTCACGACGGTCGCCACCACCGTGGTCGCCCTGCTCGACAGCGCGATGCTCAACGGCCCCGCGCCGACCACGGACCAGTGGCTGCGCGCCACGCTCGGCGCCGGGCTGTACGTCGCGCTGCTCGGTCTGCTGGCGCTGTCCGTCGGCGCGCTGCTGCGGCACTCGGCGGGCGCCATCAGCACGATGATGGGCGTGGTGCTGCTGCCGATGCTGCTGGCGCTGTTCCTGCAGGGCGAGAGCCTCAAGGACATCCAGCGGGCCCTGATCGAGTACTCGGTCCCCAGCGCCCTCGCGGCGCTGTACGACATCCCCTTCCTGCCCACCGGCCCGTCCGGCTGGACCCCCGTGGGGATCCTCGCCGGCGTGACCGCGGTGGCGCTGGGCGGCGCCTACGCCGCGATGCTGCAGCGCGACGTCTGACGCCGCGCCCACAGCTCCCCGCAGAGCCCGTCCCGCCGCCCCGTCCGGGGTGCCGGGGCGGGCTCTGTTTCAGTACCGGGGCGCGTTCCGGGACCGCTGGAGCCGTGCGCCGCGGCGGTCGCGCGCCTTCCAGCAGGCCTTGTGCCAGTGCCGGCGGTCGTCGACGTCGCCGTGCCGCGGCCAGGCGACGACATGCGGCATCCCGGGCGGAATCTCCTGGTCACAGCCGGGACAGCGGTAGTGCTTGGCCGCGCCGCCGCCCCCGACGGGCCGTACGACCCACTCCTCGCCGCGCCACTCCTCCGTCGTCTCCCAGCCGCCGCCGAGGGGGGACGACCCCGAGCTGCCGTAGCGGTCACCGCCCGGGCGGTCGATGGGCTTCGCACCGCCGTGCTGGCGGTTTCGGCGCGGGGACACAGAACACCTCGGATAGGTACGGAGTCACGGACTGTCACCAGCGTACGCGGCGCGGTCAGGGGTGGACGCCGCTCGGCAGGATTCTGCGATCATCAGGAAATTTCGCGTCAGGCCGTGCCCTTGGCACGTGTCAGACGTTGTTGCCAGTTGGGGAGTCGCGTCGGCTGCGAGGAGGCAGAGAGCGATGCGCGTTGGGGCTTTCATCCTGGCCGCTCAATTCCCCGGCCAGGGACAGGGGGAAGCACTGCACCGCGCGGTGCGCTCCGCGGAGGTTGCGGAGGAGGCCGGACTCGACGACGTCTGGCTGGCGGAACACCACTTCGTACCCTACGGCGTCTGCCCGAACGCGGCGACGCTGGCCGGGCTGCTGCTGGGACGGACCCGCAGGATCGGTGTCGGCACGGCGGTCAGCGTGCTGCCCACCCAGCATCCGGTGGCACTCGGTGAGCAGGCGGCGCTGCTGCACCTCACCTCCGAGGGCCGGTTCACGCTCGGCGTCGGCCGGGGCGGCCCCTGGGTCGATCTGGAGGTGTTCGGTTCCGGACTCGACGCGTACGACCACGGCTTCCCGGAATCGCTCGATCTGCTGATGCGCTGGCTGCGGGAGCCCCGGGTCGGCGCGCAGGGCGAGCGCTATACGTTCCGGGAGGTGGCGGTCGTACCGCGTCCGGCGGAGGCGCTCCTCCACCCCGACGATCCGGGGGCCTCTCCCCCGGGCCCGCCGGTGGTGGTCGCCTGCACCTCCCCCGCGTCGGTGCGCACGGCCGCCGCGCGCGGGCTGCCGATGCTGCTGGGCATGCACTGCGGCGACGAGGAGAAGGCGGAGATGGTCGCGCTGTGGCGGTCGGCCGCGCGGGAGGCCGGGCTGGACGGCGACGAGGTGGCCGCGGCCGCGCACGTCTCGGCCGGCGTGGTGCAGATCGCGGACGACCGCGAGGCCGCGCGGGAGACGCTGACGAAGGCGATGCCCGGCTGGCTGCGGCAGGGGCTGGGCGCCCATGTGACGGTCGACGGCCGCTACCGCGCGATGCGCGATCCGCTGGCGTACACGGAGTTGCTGTGCGCTCTGCATCCGGTCGGCACGCCGCGACTCTGCGCGGACCGGCTGGCGGCGACCTCGGAGCGCACGGGCATCACGCGCTTCGCCCTGCTCGTCGAGGGCTCCGGCGACCTCGCGGCGACGGAGGAGAACGTCCGCCGGCTGGGCACCGAGGTCCTGCCGCAGGTGGGGTGAGCGGGCCCGGTACGGCGGACGGCGGGCGGGGACCGTGGACCTGGGACGGTGTCGGCGACGCGAGCGGGCGGCGCCGTACCGGGGAGGGGCCGTCGTCCGGTGAGTGGTGCTGCCGCTGGCGCACCGGCACGGTGCGTGTCACCACCGTGTGCGCAGCGGCAGCAACGTCGTTCAGCAGTCGCGGAGTTCGGGCGACTGGTTCAGCAGCTGGCCCCGTATGGAAGTGAAGCGGGCCAGTCGGTCGTCCACCACCGGGTCGAGCGGGAAAACCGCGACACGGTGGCAGTTCTGAAAGGCGAGCCGCACACCGAAGTGGCGCTCCAGCGAACCACGGATGGCGTCACTCGCCAGCGCGCGCAGCAGCTGGCCGCGCGCCTGCTCGTCCGGCGGCGGCGTCTGATTGTCGGCGAACTCTCCGCCGTCCACCTTCAGCTGGGCCACCAGAGAGCTGATCATCCCCCATGCATAGGGCAGGGAGGTCCGGACGCAGTCGACAAATGCGGCTTCGTCGACCTCGCCTCGCTCGGCCTGTTCGAGGAGGGCCGGTGAGACGTCGAGCGACATGAGGTTCTCCTCTCGCGGCCCCGCCGGGACGGACGGGGCCTAGGGACGGGACTAGGGGCTTTGCGACGGAGCGTGTTCGCCTCACAACCCCCCGCTGCAACGGTATGCCGCGCAAGAGGCCCGCACCAGGAGATTGCACATACAACCGGCCATTGGCGAGCGCCGGGGGTGCGGGGATTTCCCCCGTAAAGGTCCGGTGATCCAGGGCGAATCGCGTGGGGGGCCTCCGGTCGAGTAGCGTTTCGCCCCATGCGTCTCGTCATCGCCCGCTGCTCCGTGGACTACGCGGGCCGGCTCACCGCCCATCTCCCCTCGGCCCCTCGCCTCATCCTGGTGAAAGCGGACGGCTCCGTCTCCGTGCACGCGGACGACCGGGCCTACAAACCCCTCAACTGGATGTCGCCGCCCTGCACTCTCAAGGAGGGCGACGGGGACGTGTGGACGGTGGAGAACAAGGGGGGCGAGAAGCTCATCATCACCCTGGAGGAGGTCATGCACGACTCCTCGCACGAGCTGGGCGTCGACCCGGGTCTCATCAAGGACGGGGTGGAGGCGCACCTCCAGGAGCTGCTCGCGGACCGGATCGAAACTTTGGGCGAGGGATACTCGCTGATTCGGCGTGAATACCCCACTGCCATCGGCCCGGTGGATATCTTGTGCCGGGACGCCGACAACCAGACCGTCGCCGTGGAGATCAAGCGGCGTGGCGAGATCGACGGTGTCGAGCAGCTGACCCGCTATCTCGAACTCCTCAACCGCGACCCGCACTTGGCCCCGGTGAAGGGCATCTTCGCGGCGCAGGAGATCAAGCCGCAGGCGCGCGTCCTGGCCACCGACCGCGGAATCGGCTGCGTCGTCCTGGACTACGACGCCCTGCGCGGCATCGAGGACGACAAGCTCCGGCTGTTCTGACCCGGTGCGGCCCGATGGCCGCACGCACAGAGCGCGGGGGCCCGGTACACACGTACCGGGCCCCCGCGCTCTGCGCTGCGGACCGTCAGCCGGCCGGGGCGCTCTGTGTGGTGGAGGGCGCACCGTCCGACGGTGAGCCGCCGGACGGGGTCGTGCCGCTGCCGCCGGAGGGCGTGGTGCCGCTGCCGCCGGAGGAACTGCCGGAGGGGTTGGCGGCCGACTGCGACGGGCTCTGGGTCGTCGGCTTGCCCGTGCTGGGGTCACTGGTGGGCGTCGGATCCGGCGACGGGTCGGTCGGGCGGTCCGTCGGCGTCGGGTCCGTCGGCTCGTCCGTCGGGGGACGCGTATGGGTCGGCCGGCCGGTGGGCGTGGTGGGCCGCCCGGTCGGTTCGGTCGGGCCGGTCGTCGGGTCCGTGGGCCCGGTGCTGGGGTCGCTGGGCGAGCCGCTGCCGGCGGAGCCGCTGGGCGACGCGGACGGGCTCGGGGACCCGGCGGGGGTGCCGGGCCGGGTGGTGCCCGGGCCTGCGGCCGGCAGGCTGGCGCCGGGCGCCGGCTGCTCGGCCGGCAGCTCACTGCTGCCGCCGCCGTCGTCGTCGGTGGTCTGTTCCGTGCTGACCTTGTCGTCGTGGGGGTGTTCGCCGCCCGTGGCGCCGAGGGTGACGACGGTGCCCAGGACGGCCGCCAGCAGCGCACCGGCGCCCGCGGCCACGGCGTTGCGGCGCGCCCCGCCGAACACCCGCCGGGCGCCGCCCTTGCCGGCCGCGGTGCCGCCGGCGGCCGCGACCGGGACGGCGGTGGTGGCGGCGGTCGCCGCGGCGCCCCGGGCGACGATCGTGGCGGCGGCCTCCTCGGCGCGGGCCGCCCGCAGCGCGGCGGTCGAGGCGGTGTCGCAGGGTGTGCCGGCCGGTCCCTTCGAGGTCTCCGGTTTCCGGGCGCCGCCCGCCGCCTGCGGGAGGACCGTGGTGGCCGCCGCGGCGGCGTCGGCCCGCGAACGGTCGGTGACCAGCGCCAGCGCACGCCGTCCGGCCACCGCGCCGTTGCGGTCGGAGAGCACCCCGCGCAGCCCGATGGACGCCTCCAGCTCGGCGCGCGCCCGGTCGAGGCTGCCGGTGCACAGCGCCAGCACGCCCAGTTCGTGGTGGAAGTAGGCCTCTTCGGCGACCTCCCCGGCCAGCCGCGCGGCCTCCTGGCCGTACCGCAGGCTGCGCTCCCACGCGTTCCAGTGCAGGGCCGCGGCGAACGCCGGGGCGGCCGTACGGGCGAGCAGGACGGCCGCGCTGGCGTGCCCGCTCTCCCGGCTGCTGGTCAGCACGCCCATGGCGGCCAGCGCCACATCGGACTCGGCGGCGGCCCGCTCGGGGGTGACCGAGGGGTGGCCGGCCCACCAGGCGTAGTGCTGGGCGGCGGTGTGCGCGCGGGCGGCGGCGCCCTCGGCGTAGCCGGCCGCCTCCAGCTGGTCCTGGACGGTGGCGGCGAGCCGGTAGTGGCCGGCGACCGGGGTGATCAGGCCGCAGGCCAGCAGCTCGCCGAGGGCGGCGTCGGCGTGGGTGTCCTGGGTGAGGGCCGGCAGGTGTGCCTGGTGGGGCAGTTCGCCGCCGAGCGCGACGGCGAAGCGCAGCGTCTCCTGGGCGGCGTCGCCGAGCCGCGAGGCGAGCAGCGGGGCGGGTGCGGCGGCCTCGCCGAGGGACGGCAGCGGCACCTCGGCCGGCTCGCCGGGCTCCGCGGGCTCCTCGGTGGTGCCGGCGGCGGCCTTGCCCTCCTCGGGGAAGAGGCCGTAGCCGTCGTCGAGGGCGCCCGGTCCGGCCTGCAGCCGGTCGCGCTGCCGCAGCAGGGCGGCGGCCTGGACGAACCGCAGCGGCAGCCCCTCCGACTCGAACCAGAGGTCGGCGGCCCAGGCCTCCTCGTCGTCGGTGAGCGGCCGGTCCACGGCGCGCTCCAGCAGCCGGGCGCAGGCGGCGCGGCCGAGGCCGCCGAGGAAGACCTCTTCGAGGTGGGAGCCGGGGCTGGGAGCGGCGACGTCGGGGGTGGCGGCGATCAGGAAGGCGCACTCGGGGGTCGCGTCGAGCAGTTCGTCGAGCGCGGCGCCGCCGAACTCCAGGTCGTCCAGGACGACGATGGCGCCGATCTCGGCGACCATCCGCAGCAGTTCGGGCCGGTCGGGGCGGTGCTGCGGGGCCCGGTGGACGGCGGTGAACAGCGCGTGCAGCAGGTCGGCCGTGGTGCGGTGGTAGCCGGAGAGCCGGATGACGCCGTCGGGGGCGAGATCGGCGCAGGCGGTGGCGACGGCGTCCAGCAGCCGGGTGCGGCCCGAGCCGGAGGGGCCGGTGACGCGGACGGAGCGGCCGCGGGAGAGCAGCCGGACCAGGCGTTCGGTGTCCTCGGTGCGCTCTTCGAGCACGGCCTGCTGCCCGGTGGATCCGGGCGGGCCCGGGGGAACCGGGGGCGCGGCGGCGCGGGCGGCCGCGGCGCGTTCCTGCGGGTCGAGCCTGCCGGGGGCCTCGGGGCGCTCGCCGGGCGGGCAGGGTTCTATTTCGCTGCCGTCGACGGGGTTGACGGTGACGAGGTAGGGGCCCGAGACGAGCCGGACGACGCGGGCGAGGCCGCCGGAGCCGCTGCGCGTACCGCCCGGGGCGGGGGCCGGCGGCTCGGCGGGGCCGCCCTGCTCGCCGTACTCCTCAGGCCCCCGGTGGCTGTTCGGGTCCATGCTGCAAGCTCCCAGATCTGGCGTGCCGACTGCGCTTCCGGCCGTCCGCACTCCCCCGGCTCCGGCAGGTCGTCCTCAGCCGTCGCGTCTGGTCCGGTGCCCGCCGCGGATGATGGCATACGGGCGGGAACCGAACCTTAGACCCGGAGAGCGGGCAGGTGTACCGCCGGGGGGTGGCTCTGACCGGAACTTCCTGGATTGGTCGGTATCACGCGGTTTACGACATTTCCGTGGCCCGGCTCTTCGGTTTTCGTCATGTTTCGGGCGCGATCCTGATCGCGCCGCAGGACGCCCCCGCCCCGGGCGGCGGGACGCGGGGCGGCCCGCCTCACACCCGGGGGAGCGACTCCGCCTCGATGCCGCCCTCGATGGCGAGGATGCGGTGCAGGCGGGTGGCGACGAGCAGGCGCTGCATCTGGGGCGGCACGCCCCGGAGCACCAGCCTGCGGCCCACCCGGCCGGCGCGGCGGTGCGCGCCCATGATCACGCCGAGGCCGGTGGCGTCCCAGGAATCCAGCTCGGTCAGGTCCAGCACGAGATCGCCCCGACCGGAGTCGACGGCGGCATGCAGGGCCGTACGGGCGTCCGCCGCGCTGCGGACGTCGAGGCGGCCCCCGACGACCAGCTCGGCGTGGTCGCCCCTGATGTGCATATGCGCTCCCCGATGTCATGGGTGGTGACGCCTGGACGTCTACAGAACTGACTGCCTCTCATGCGGCGAAGTTGCCGCCTGTAAGCGAACCGATACCGAATTCACCCGTGGGGGTGACTCCATCGGTCCGATGGGGCTGATGCGGCCTCAGTGCTTGTAGAAGCCCTGCCCACTCTTGCGTCCGATATCGCCCGCATCGACCATTCGCCGCATGATCTCCGGCGGGGCGAACTTCTCGTCCTGGGACTCGGTGTAGATGTTGTCGGTGGCGTGCAGCAGGATGTCGACGCCCGTCAGGTCGGCGGTGGCCAGCGGTCCCATCGCGTGGCCGAAGCCCAACTTGCAGGCGGTGTCGATGTCCTCGGCGCTGGCCACGCCGGACTCGTAGAGCTTGGTGGCCTCGACGACCAGCGCCGAGATCAGGCGGGTGGTGACGAAGCCGGCCACATCGCGGTTGACGACGACGCAGGTCTTGCCGACCGACTCGGCGAACTCCCGGGCCCTGGCCAGGGTTTCGTCGCTGGTCTTGTAGCCGCGGACCAGCTCGCACAGCTGCATCATCGGCACCGGCGAGAAGAAGTGCGCACCGACGACCCGCTCCGGGCGGGAGGTGGCGGCGGCGATCTTGGTGATCGGGATGGCGGAGGTGTTGGAGGCCAGCACCGCCTCGTCCTTGACGAGCTTGTCCAGCGTCTGGAAGATCTCGCGCTTGACGTCGATCCGCTCGAAGACCGCCTCGACGACGATGTCGGCGTCGGCGACGGCTTCCATGTCGGTCGTGGTGGTGATGCGGGCCAGCGCCTGCTCGGCGTCGGCCGCGGCCAGCTTGCCCTTGGCGACGAACTTCTCGTACGAGGACTCGATGCCGCCCTTGCCCCGGGCCAGCGCCTCGTCCGTCACATCGCGGAGGACCACGTCCCAGCCCGCCTGCGCGGAGACCTGCGCGATACCGGACCCCATGAGTCCGGCCCCGATGACGGCGAGCTTCTTTGCCACTGCTGTCCCCTCACACCCTGTGCATTTGACGGTCCTGGGTGACGTTAGCGGTCGTGAGCGATCGTTTGGAGGGTAAGAGATGCGCGTCACGTCTCGGATGACGGACATCACACCGCCGGGGTCCGCGGGCGGGGTGCGAACCGGACAGTCCACCGTCAGTCGGTCGCCCGTACGGCGTAGTTGAGGACCTTTTCGCCCAGCAGGCTTCGCGTTCGCCGCCGTGCTGACCGCGGCGCCGGCGTCGCTGTCGTACGCGCTGGCGCTGAGGGTGAGCACCCCGCAGGAGTCCGGACCGGTCATCAACGCCGTCACCATGCCCTCGATGCTGCTGTCCGGGCTGATGCCGCCGATCGCGCCGGGGCCCCGGTGGCTCGATGTGCTCTCGCACGTCATGCCGCTGCGCTACCTCGTCGACGCGGTGCGGGCGGCGTTCGCCGGCGCCTGCTCCTCCCCCGCGATGCTCCACGGCACCCTGGTGGCGGTCGCCTTCGCCACGCTGTCCGTGACCTATTGCACCCGGACCTTCCGCAGGTCGGCGGCGTAGGCTCGCTCATATGGTGAATCTGACGCGCATCTACACCCGCACCGGCGACAAGGGCACCACCGCCCTGGGCGACATGAGCCGCACCGCCAAGACCGACGCGCGGATCTCGGCGTACGCGGACGCCAACGAGGCCAACGCGGCGATCGGCGTGGCCCTGGCGCTCGGCTCGCTCCCCGAGGACGTCGCGGCGGTGCTGCTGCGGGTGCAGAACGACCTGTTCGACGTCGGCGCGGACCTGTCGACGCCGGTGGTGGAGAACCCGGAGTTCCCGCCGCTGCGCGTCGAGCAGAGCTACATCGACAAGCTGGAGGCGGACTGCGACCGCTTCCTGACGGAGCTGGAGAAGCTCCGCAGCTTCATCCTCCCCGGCGGCACGCCCGGCGCCGCGCTGCTGCACCAGGCCTGCACGGTCGTCCGCCGCGCGGAGCGCTCCACCTGGGCCGCCTTCGAGGAGCACGGCGAGACCATGAACCCGCTGACGGCCACGTACCTCAACCGCCTCTCCGACCTCCTGTTCATCCTGGCCCGTACGGCCAACAAGGAGGTCGGGGACGTGCTGTGGGTGCCCGGCGGGGAGCGCTGAGCCGCCACCGCCGGCCGGCCCGGAGGCTCGCTAACGGAGCGTCTTCTGCCGCGGCCGGGGCGCTTCCTCGGGGACCTCGGTCCGGCCGCGCGGGTCCTTCTTCTGCCAGATGAGGTAGGTCAGGGCGATCACCGCGTGGATGCTGACGATCTTCAGCGCGGTGCCCTGCCACTCGTGCAGCGAGGTCGTGTCACCGCCGTCACCGACGTACGCGATCGCGGCCTGCAGCAGCCCGCAGGCGACCACGGCCATCAGCACCGTGCGCAGCCACAGCTTCCCCTCGTGCTTGGCGTAGTCGAGTCCGTACCGCTTCACCGGCCTGGGACCGCCGGCGAAGCGGTACGCGACATGCCCGTCGACCCACTTGATCGTGTAGTGGCCGTAGGCGACCGTGAAGCCGATGTAGACGGCGGCCAGGCCGTGCTTCCAGTCCGCCGGCGCGCCGTTCTTCAGGTCGATCGCCGTGACGACCAGCAGGATCAGCTCCAGCAGCGGCTCCATCAAGAGCACCGCCGCTCCGGTGCGTCGCATCTTGGCCAGGTAACGCAGCGCCAGACCGAGCGCCAGCAGCACCCAGAAGCCGACCTCGCAGGCGATGATCAGCACGACGATCACGGCTGTCTCCTTTCAGGGCTCTCCACCGAACACCTCAAGCCTTCCAGCGGCCGCCGCCCTTGACGTCGTCGCGCGCGATGATCCGGGACTGCATCTTTCGATGTAGCGCACGACTTACGGCGATGCCCCGGACGTGGAGGCACCGGACCCCGCGGCCGTGTTTGATGGAGGGGTGACCGCCCCACCCCACGCCGCCCCCGGCCGGCCGCACCGCCTCGATCTGCTCATCGCGGTCGGCGGTCTGCTCGGCGGACTGCTGCTCTGGGCGATGAATCTGCACGGCGGGCCCTCCCGGCTGGGGCTGCCCCCCTCACTCACCCTGGTCGCGCTCACCGCGATGGCGGTGGCGGAACTGATGCGCCGTACGGCCCCGATGGCGGCGCTGGCCCTGGCGGTACCCGCGCTGGCGCTGGACATCTGCGCCGGCACCCTGGTCGCCACCGTCCTGATGTTCACCGACGTGGTCTATGCGGCGGTCCTCTACGGTCCGGCGAACGCGGCCCGCCGGATCCCGCTGCACTCCGTCCTGGTCACGGTCCTGGCGGCCATCGCCCTGACCGCGCTCTGGCCGGACCCGCAGGTCGTGATGGCCATCATCGGCATCGCGCTGGTCACCATCGCCCCGGCCTGGACCGGCATCATCATCCGCAACCACCGCGACGCCGCGCAGGCCGCGCAGCTGCGGGCCGAGCAGATCGCGCTGCTCGCCGAGCGGGACCGGACCCAGGCCGTGATCGGCGAACGGGCCCGGATGGCCCGCGAACTGCACGACATGGTCGCCAACCACCTGTCCGCCATCGCGATCCACTCCACCGCCGCGCAGGCCATCGACGACCCGTCGGCGACCCGCGAGGCGCTCGGGGTGATCCGCGAGAACAGCGTCCAGGGTCTGGCCGAAATGCGCCGTCTCATCGGGCTGTTGCGGGATCCCAAGGCGGCCGAGGGGGACGAGGAGCCAGCCGCGACCCCCAGCCTGGAGGGGCTGGACGCCCTGATCGACCAGGCCCGGACGAGCGGCGGCAGCAGCGGGCTGACCTTCGTCCTGGAGGACACCAGGAGCCCGGACGGTCCCGGGACGGCGCCCCGGCCGGCGGCACCGGTCGAGCTGGCCGCGTACCGCATCGTCCAGGAGTCGCTGACCAACGCGCTCAAGCACGCCGCACCCGGCGAGGTGCGGGTGCGCCTGGCCCATGACCGCGGCGGGGCACTCACCGTCGCCGTCCGCAGCCCGTTCGCCGACCGGCCCGGCCCCCGTGCGCCCGGCTCCGGCACCGGCCTGGTCGGGATGCGCGAGCGGACCGCCCTGCTGGGCGGGGCATTCGAGGCCGGCCCGGAGAGCGGGCCGGCCGGCAGAGTCTGGCTGGTGCGGGCAGCGCTGCCCGCCGCCGAGGAGGAAGAGCAACGATGACAGGCGCCGACGCGCAGCCGATCCGGGTTCTCGTCGCCGAGGACCAGTCCGCCGTACGGGCCGGGCTGGTGCTCATCCTGCGCTCCGCCCCCGACATCGAGGTGGTCGGGGAGGCGGAGGACGGCGAGGAGGCGGTACGGCTCGCCCGCGAGCTGCACCCCGACCTCGTCCTCATGGACATCCAGATGCCCCGCCTCGACGGGGTCTCCGCCACCCGGCAGGTGGTCTCCGAGAAGCTGGCGGACGTCCTGGTCCTGACCACCTTCGACCTGGACGAATACGTCTTCGGGGCGCTGCGGGCGGGCGCCGCGGGCTTTCTCCTCAAGGACAGCGACGCGGCCGCGCTGCTGACCGCGGTGCGCACCGTGGCGTCCGGCGAGGGGCTGATCGCTCCCGCGGTGACCCGGCGGCTGATCGCGGAGTTCGCGAGCCCGCGCACGGCCGTGCGGCGGCCGGCCCGGGACGGCGAGGCGCCGGATCCGGCGGTCCTGGACGCGCTGACGCCCCGCGAGCGGGAGGTGCTGGGGTGCCTGGGGCGGGGGCTGTCGAACGCCGATATCGCCCTGCGGCTGGCCATGGCCGAGGCCACCGTCAAGACCCATGTGAGCCGGCTGCTGGCCAAACTGGACCTGCGCAGCCGCGTACAGGCAGCCGTCCTGGCCCAGGAACTGGGGGTGGACGGGCCATAGGGGCGGGGGGACGCCGGGAGGGAGGGGCGGGTCCGGGGCGGACGGGCCGGGCGCGGCGGGGCTCAGGGAAGCGCGCGACGGGGCCCTTGGGGGCGGCGCGCGGCGGCGCAAGGCAGGGCCGGGGACGCCGTAGGGGCCGCCCGAACGCATCCCGTAGGGGACGCACGGCCCCCCTGCGGGGCCACAACCAGCAGCGCCCGGGGATGTTCCCCGGGCCGCCCAATTCAGGCCACGTTCACCCTCTGGCCGGGCGGTGCTGCCTCCAGCCAGGCGAGGAAGCCGGTGAGCGCGTCCTCGCTCATCGCCAGTTCCAGTCGGGTGCCGCGGTGCCGGCAGGCCAGGACGATGGAGTCGGAGAGCAGTGCCAGCTCCTCCTCGCCCTGCGGGGTGCGGCGCTCCAGGACCTCGATGGCGGAGCGCTCCAGGAGCCGTCGTGGCCGGGGCGCGTACGAGAACACCCGGAACCATTCGACCCGGTCGCCGTTGTAGCGCGCCACACCGTAGATCCAGCCCTTGCCGCCGGTCTCGTTCTCCGGCACGTGCCAGCGCAGACTGCAGTCGAAGGTGCCACCGGACCGCTGGATGAGCCGCCGCCTCAGTCCGAAGACGAACAGTCCCAGCAGCACCAGTACTACGACCACGCCGCTCACAAGCAGAGCGAGGACCATCTCGACCGACCTCCTCGCTTCGGTGGGGGTACCCCCGCGCCGGTCAGGCGGCGGGGCGGGAATCGCACCTGCATTGCCTCAGCCGCGGGCCGCTCCGGACAACTCCGGGCAGCCCGCGGCTGAGGATCGATCTCGTCGGCGACGGGGCTCAGTGAACGCCCGTCACCGCACGCAGCCGGACATCGGCGCGACGCTCGGCGGCCGCGTCAGCGTCCGACTTCGCTCGCTCCAGGGCCCGCTCCGCGCGCTGGACATCGATCTCGTCCGACAGCTCGGCGATCTCCGCGAGCAGAGACAGCTTGTTGTCGGCGAACGAGATGAAGCCGCCGTGCACCGCGGCGACGACGGTGCCGTCCCCGCTCTCGCCCGTCGTACGAATCGTCACCGGGCCGGACTGCAGCACGCCCAGCAGCGGCTGGTGTCCGGGCATGACTCCGATGTCGCCCGACGAGGTGCGCGCGACGACCAGGCTGGCCTCGCCGGACCAGACCTGACGGTCCGCGGCGACCAACTCGACGTGCAGCTCAGCCACGATGGCTCCTCGGGTCTCCACCTGCCTGGCTCGGCAGATGTTGGGTCAAATACTAGTGGTCGTCCGGGCCGGGGGCGGCCAGGGCCGCCCCCGGGACCGTGCCGGGGTCAGGAGACGCCCAGCTCCTTGGCATTGGCCTTCAGGTCCTCGATGCCACCGCACATGAAGAACGCCTGCTCGGGGAAGTGGTCGTAGTCGCCGTCCGCGATCGCGTTGAACGCGGTGATCGACTCGTCGAGCGAGACGTCCGAGCCGTCGACACCGGTGAACTGCTTCGCCACGTGGGTGTTCTGCGACAGGAACCGCTCGATACGACGGGCGCGGTGGACGGTGAGCTTGTCCTCCTCGCCGAGCTCGTCGATACCCAGAATCGCGATGATGTCCTGGAGGTCCTTGTACTTCTGCAGGATCGTCTTGACGCGCGAGGCGCAGTCGTAGTGGTCCTGCGAGATGTAGCGGGGGTCCAGGATCCGGGACGTCGAGTCCAGCGGGTCGACCGCCGGGTAGATGCCCTTCTCCGAGATCGGGCGCGACAGAACGGTGGTCGCGTCCAGGTGGGCGAAGGTGGTGGCCGGCGCCGGGTCGGTCAGGTCGTCCGCGGGGACGTAGATCGCCTGCATCGAGGTGATCGAGTGACCACGGGTCGAGGTGATGCGCTCCTGCAGCAGACCCATCTCGTCCGCCAGGTTCGGCTGGTAACCCACCGCGGACGGCATACGGCCGAGCAGCGTGGAGACCTCGGAACCCGCCTGGGTGTAGCGGAAGATGTTGTCGATGAAGAAGAGCACGTCCTGCTTCTGCACATCGCGGAAGTACTCCGCCATGGTCAGACCGGCCAGGGCGACGCGCAGACGGGTGCCCGGGGGCTCGTCCATCTGGCCGAAGACCAGCGCGGTCTTGTCGATGACGCCGGAGTCCGTCATCTCCTCGATGAGGTCGTTGCCCTCACGGGTGCGCTCACCGACACCGGCGAACACCGACACACCGTCGTGGTTGTTGGCCACGCGGTAGATCATTTCCTGGATCAGAACGGTCTTGCCGACACCGGCACCACCGAACAGACCGATCTTGCCGCCCTTGACGTACGGGGTCAGCAGGTCGATGACCTTGACGCCGGTCTCGAACATCTCGGTCTTGGACTCGAGCTGGTCGAAGGAGGGGGCCTTGCGGTGGATCGCCCAGCGCTCGGTGACCTCGGACGCGGCCTCCGGCTTGTTCAGGATCTCGCCGAGGGTGTTGAACACCTTGCCCTTGGTGACGTCGCCGACGGGGACCGTGATCCCGGTGCCGGTGTTGGTCACCGCGGCCTGGCGGACCAGACCGTCGGTGGGCTGCATGGAGATGGCGCGGACCAGGCCCTCGCCCAGGTGCTGGGCGACCTCGAGGGTCAGCGTCTTGAGCTTGCCCTCCTCGGCCGGGTCGGCGACCTCGACGGTCAGCGCGTTGTAGATGTCCGGCATCGCGTCGACGGGGAACTCCACGTCGACGACCGGGCCGATGACCCGGGCGACGCGGCCCGTTGCCGTGGCCGTTTCAACAGTGGTGGTCATAGTGGTCAGTCACTCCCCGCGGTCGCGTCGGCCAGAGCACTGGCGCCACCGACGATCTCGCTGATTTCCTGGGTGATTTCGGCCTGTCGGGCCGCGTTGGCAAGCCGCGAGAGCGACTTGATGAGCTCTTCCGCGTTGTCGGTCGCCGACTTCATCGCACGGCGCGTGGCGGCGTGCTTGGAGGCGGCGGCCTGCAGAAGGGCGTTGTAGATCCGCGACTCGACGTACCGCGGAAGCAGTGCGTCGAGGACGTCCTCGGCCGACGGCTCGAAGTCGAACAGCGGAAGGATCTCGCCCTTGGACGTCTCCTCCGACTCCTGCGCCGCCTTGTCGAGGCGGAGCGGCAGCAGCCGGTCGTCGAGCGCCGTCTGCGTCATCATCGAGATGAACTCGGTGGTGACGATGTGGAGTTCGTCCACACCGCCCTCGGCCGTGTCCTGCTGGACAGCGGCGATGAGCGGGGCGGCGACCGCCTTGGCGTCCGCGTACGTCGGGTTGTCGGTGAAGCCGGTCCACGACTCCACGACCTTGCGCTCGCGGAAGCTGTAGTACGACACGCCCTTGCGCCCGACGATGTAGGCGTCGACCTCCTTGCCCTCGGCCTTGAGCCGCTCGGTGAGCTTCTCGGCGGCCTTGATGACGTTGGAGGAGTAGCCGCCGGCCAGACCGCGGTCGCTCGTGATGAGCAGCAGCGCGGCCCGGGTGGGCTGCTCCGCCTCGGTCGTCAGCGGGTGCTGGGTGTTCGAGCCCGTGGCAACCGCCGTCACCGCGCGGGTCAGTTCACTCGCGTACGGCGTCGACGCCGCCACCTGGCGCTGCGCCTTGACGACGCGCGAGGCGGCGATCATCTCCATCGCCTTGGTGATCTTCTTGGTCGCGGTGACGGAGCGGATGCGACGCTTGTAGACCCGGAGCTTGGCTCCCATGGATCAGGTCCCTTCCGTCGTCACTTGCTGGTGCCGGCCGGGGCGTCCTCGCCGAGCAGCTTGCCGTCCGAGGTCTCGAACTGCCGCTTGAAGCCGTCGACGGCCTCGGAGATCGCGCCGATGGTGTCGTCGGACATCTTGCCGCCCTCGACGATGCTGGTCAGGAGGTCCTTCTTCTCCCGGTGCAGGTGGTCGAGGAGCTCCCGCTCGAAGCGGCGGATGTCCGCCACCGGGACGTCGTCCATCTTGCCGTTGGTGCCGGCCCAGATGGAGATGACCTGGTCCTCGGTGGAGTACGGGGAGTACTGAGCCTGCTTGAGCAGCTCGGTCATCCGCTTGCCGCGCTCCAGCTGCTGCTTGGAGGCCGCGTCCAGGTCGGAACCGAAGGCGGCGAACGCCTCCAGCTCGCGGTACTGGGCGAGGTCCACGCGGAGCCGGCCGGAGACCTGCTTCATGGCCTTGTGCTGGGCCGAGCCACCGACACGGGAGACCGAGATACCCACGTTCAGCGCGGGACGCTGGTTCGCGTTGAAGAGGTCCGACTCCAGGAAGCACTGGCCGTCGGTGATGGAGATGACGTTGGTCGGGATGAACGCCGACACGTCGTTCGCCTTGGTCTCGACGATCGGCAGACCGGTCATCGAGCCGGCGCCCATCTCGTCGGAGAGCTTGGCGCAGCGCTCCAGCAGACGCGAGTGCAGGTAGAAGACGTCGCCCGGGTAGGCCTCACGGCCCGGCGGACGGCGCAGCAGCAGGGACACGGCGCGGTAGGCGTCGGCCTGCTTCGAGAGGTCGTCGAAGATGATCAGGACGTGCTTGCCCTGGTACATCCAGTGCTGGCCGATGGCCGAGCCGGTGTAGGGCGCCAGGTACTTGAAGCCCGCCGGGTCGGACGCCGGGGCGGCGACGATGGTGGTGTACTCCAGGGCGCCGGCCTCCTCCAGCGCACCGCGCACGGACGCGATGGTGGAGCCCTTCTGGCCGATGGCGACGTAGATGCAGCGGACCTGCTTCTTCGGGTCGCCCGAGCGCCAGTTGTCGCGCTGGTTGATGATCGTGTCGACGGCCAGGGCGGTCTTGCCGGTCTGGCGGTCGCCGATGATCAGCTGACGCTGGCCACGGCCGATCGGCACCATCGAGTCGACGGCCTTGTAGCCGGTCTCCATGGGCTCGTGCACCGACTTGCGGACCATGACGCCGGGAGCCTGCAGCTCCAGGGCGCGGCGGTCCTCGGACTCGATCTCGCCGAGGCCGTCGATCGGGTTGCCCAGCGGGTCGACGACGCGGCCGAGGTAGCCCTCGCCCACGGCGACCGAGAGCACCTCACCGGTGCGCTGCACCGGCTGGCCCTCCTCGATGCCGCTGAACTCGCCGAGGACCACTGCGCCGATCTCGCGCTCTTCCAGGTTCAGCGCGAGGCCGAGAGTGCCGTCCTCGAACTTCAGCAGTTCGTTCGCCATCGCCGAGGGAAGGCCCTCGACCTTCGCGATGCCGTCACCGGCCTCGCTGACCGTGCCGACCTCTTCGCGCGAGGCCGCGTCCGGCTTGTACGCCTGGACGAAGTTCTCCAGCGCGTCCCGGATCTCCTCCGGCCGGATCGTGAGCTCCGCCATCTGGGTTCCCTGCTCTCCTTGTTGGGCCCGAAGTTACTTGCGGGTGTCCGGGGGTCTGTCCCCCGGGGGGTTTCCGCTTACGGCCCAACTCGGGCCGCCGTCATGCTTGTGCTGGTCCCCGGGGCTTCTTCCGGACCGCAGCCGGACCTCTCGGTCCGGCCGGCTGGTCCGGCGTCCGACCGCCGGTTGTGCAGCTCTTGAGTTGGTGGCTGGGTCAGCCGGCCATCCGCCGGTCCGCCTCGTCGAGGCGCTCCGCGATGGTCCCGTTGATGACCTCGTCGCCGATCCGGACCTGGACTCCGCCGAGGACCTCGGGGTCCACGTCGAGGTTCAGGTGGATCTGCCGTCCGTACAGCTGCGCCAGGGCGGCGCCGAGGCGCTGCCGCTGCCCTTCGCTGAGGGGCGCCGCGGAGGTGACCACCGCGACCATCCGGTCCCGGCGGCTCGCCGCCAGCTTGGAGAGGGCGTCGAGCCCCGCTTCCAGGCTACGGCCCCGCGGCCGTACGACAAGGCGGATCACGACGCGCTCGGTGACCGGGTTCGCCCGGCCGCCCAGCAGCGTGTGCAGCAGCTCCGTCTTGGCCGCGACCGACGCGTTCCGGTCGGTCAGCGCACGCCGCAGCTCGCCGTTGGAGCTGACGATCCGGCCGAACCGGAACAGCTCGTCCTCGACGTCGTCGAGCTGGCCGGCCCGCTGGGCGGCGACGAGGTCGGCGCTGTAGGCCAGCTCCTCGAGCGCGTCCGTCAGGTCACGCGAGCCCGACCAGCGGGAGCGGACCATGCCGCCCACCAGGTCGACGGCCGGACCGCCGACCTGGCTGCCCAGCAGTCGCCCGGCCAGTTCGGCCCGCGCCTCGCCGGACTGCGCCGGGTCGGTGAGAACCCGACGCAGCGACACCTCGCGGTCGAGCAGAGCGGTGACGGCAGACAGCTCCTCGGCGAGCTTCGCCGCGTCGACGGAGGTGTCGTCCGTCAGCGCGTCGAACCGCTCGCGTGCGGAGGCGAGTGCCTCGCGGCTCGCTCCGTTCATCGGCCGGCCTCAGCCTTCGTCGCGCCCGAAGCCGCCTTGCCCTCGACCTCGTCGAGGAAGCGGTCGACGGTCCGGCTCTGCCGGGCGTGGTCCTCCAGGGACTCGCCGACGATCTTGCCGGCCAGGTCGACGGCGAGCTTGCCCACGTCCCGGCGCAGCGTCTGCGCGGCCTGCTTCCGGTCCGCCTCGATCTGGGCGTGACCGGCAGCGATGATCTCCTCGCGCTGCCGCTGGCCCTCGGCGCGCATCTCAGCAATGAGAGTCGCGCCCTGCTCCTGCGCCTCCTGGCGCAGTCGCGCGGCCTCGTGGCGGGCGTCGGCCAGCTGTGCCCGGTAGTCCGCGAGCACCTGCTGAGCCTCGGCCTGCGTCGCCTCGGCTTCCTCCATGCGGCCTTCGATCTGCTTCCTGCGCTCTTCCAGAACCTTGTTGATGTTCGGGAGGAGCTTCTTCGCCAGGATGCCGAAGACGATGAAGAAGGCGACCAGGCCGATGACCAGCTCTGGAATCGGCGGGAACAGGGGGTTCTCGGGAACCTCCGCCGCCATGTTGAAGACCAGGGCGTTCACATCAATGCCTTCCGTCTGAATGGACGTCGTCTAACGGGCCGCTTACTTGTACGCGTAGCCCATGACGATGCCGATGAGGGCGAGCGCCTCACAGAAGGCGAAACCCATGATCTGGTTGGTGCGGATCAGACCGGCCGCCTCGGGCTGACGGGCGAGGGCCTGGGTGCCGTTACCGAAGATGATGCCGACGCCGACGCCGGGGCCGATGGCCGCGAGGCCGTACCCGACCGAGGCGATGTTGCCGGTGAGGCCGGCGGCGAGGTTCACAGTCTCGAGGGCAGCGGACATGCCGTTACTTCCTTCTCTTTCACGGACCGGTGGGGGTTGGCCACCGGACGATTAACAGATTGCGGAGTCGGGGGTGCTCAGTGGTGCTCGGCGAGCGCGCCCTGGACGTAGTTGCAGGCCAGGAGCACGAAGACGTACGCCTGGATCGCCTGGATGAAGAGCTCGAAGGCCGTCATCGCGATGGTCATCAGGAACGAGGCACCGGCGTAGACGAAGCCGAGGCCGTTCGCCAGGTACCAGGTGGCGATGGTGAACATCACGATCAGCAGGTGGCCGGCGAACATGTTCGCGAAGAGCCGGACGGCGTGGGTGAAGGGCCGCACGAGCAGGTTCGAGAAGAACTCGATCACGACGATCAGCGGCAGGACCCAGCCGAGCGACCGGTCCCAGCCGGTGATGTTCTTCCAGCCGCCGACGAAGCCGTGCTTCTTGAACGTCAGGTACACCCACAGGATGTAGACGATCGCGGCGAGCCCGATGGGGAACGAGATGATCGACGTCACCGGGAACTGGGCGATCGGAATGATCGACCAGATGTTCATGATCCACACGAAGAAGAACAGCGAGACCATGAGGGGGACGTATTTCTCGCCCTCCTTCTTGCCCAGCGCGTCATAGACGAGGCCGCGGCGCACGAAGTCGTAGCCGACCTCGCCGATCATCTGCAGCTTTCCGGGGACCACCTTGGCCTTGCCGAATGCGGCCCAGAAGAACCACACCACGACGACCGTGCTGAGCAGGGCCAGCAGCATCGGCTTGTTGAACTCGTAGCCGCCGACTTTGAAGAGCGGGTCGAATACGAACGAATGAAGACCCGGGGCCTCGAAGCCACACCCCGGAATAAAGAGGTGGCACTCCGTGTCGAAGGCGAGCATCGTTTCAGCACTCACCGCGGGCTCCTTCAGCGTGGCGCATGGGTACGGCAACCTCGTTGTGTCGGCGCGGCGTTGAGCCACGGAGCGGCACTGGACTGGTCTTGCGGATTGGGGGGCGGCGGCCGGCCGGCGCTGGGCCGGGCCGAATCACAGGCATCGGCCGCGAGAACTGCCCGTTCCATCCTGTGGAATCTGGGAGCTCAGCCGCCTGCGCCATCTGTGCCGCAGTTGGCACCGGACGATAGCAGGCTCGCATGAGGGCATTTATCCCGGCCCTACGTCTCACGTCGGCGACCCCGCCGTCTCCGCCTTCTTCGCGTCGGCGGAGTCGGGGTTCACGTACAGAATCTTCTCCTTCATATGACCGCGGGTCTGGGCCGCGATCCATACGAGGGTGGCGCCGAGCAGCGTGAAGGCGAATGCCTTGGTGTCGAAGAGCGTCGTGTCCTTGAAGGTGATCATGAAGACCGCGACGAGCAGGATCTGCACCGTGTACAGCAGCAGCCCCATCATCTGGAAAAGCTGCGGAAGCTTGCGCGCGGTCTGCTGGAGGACCACCAGCCCCGCACCCATCACGAGCAGCACCAGCGCGGTGCCGACGACGGCGCCGATCGCTCCCGTCGCGCCGGCGACCACCGCGCTCACGGCAACGGCGATGACGCCGATGGCGAGCGTGGGCACAACGGCGTGAAGGAGTAGTCGGGCGTCATTCGACTGCATGGCGGCGCTCCGGCAAGGGGTGGGGTTTGTGTCGTCAGGGACGAGCGTAGACCCGGCCTGAGGCGGAACCTGCGGCAAAAGAAGCGTCGCACTACGCTCCTTCGGCTCTATCGCCGGGTTTCGTGAACGGTATCACAAACTATTTGATGAGGTCTTTACCTGGTTCGTGTGGACCCTGTCACACCTGAGCGTGAACGTGCGCGTTGGTGCACTGACGGCCCGCTTTTTGTCTGGTATGGGGTCAACCGACCCGATTCCTGTCGCACGTTCGGGCGACCGAATCCCTGGATCAGTGGTGACTGTCCGCCCTGCCGTGCTCCACGAAGCGTGAACGGTCGCCGATCGCGGTGGCCCCGTTGACGCCCGCCGGGACCGGTGCGCGCTCCTCCTCGGGCACGTCGGCGCTCTCGTCGCCCGACTCCGCGGCGGACGCCGGCGCGACGGCGACCCGGCGGTAGCGCGGCGGCACCATCCACTCCGCCCAGCGCGGCGTGCGCGGGGTGAAGCGCGGGAGCAGGAGCAGCACCAGCCCGACCGCGCTCAGCAGCACGATGCCCAGCACGATCCACATGCTGGCGTTGTTCGCCGAGTAGGCCACCGCGCCGAACGCGATCAGGGCCGACCAGAAGTACATGATCAGCACGGCCCGGCTGTGCGAGTGCCCGATCTCCAGCAACCGGTGGTGCAGGTGGCCGCGGTCGGCCGCGAACGGCGACTGGCCCTTCCACGTACGCCGCACGATCGCCAGGATCAGGTCGGCGACCGGCACCGCGATGACCGTCAGCGGCAGCAGCAGCGGGATGTAGACCGGCACCATCGCGTGGGTCGCCTCGCGCAGACCGCCCGCCTTGACGTTGAGCAGGTCCGGGTCGACCTGGCCGGTGACCGAGACCGCGCCCGCGGCCATCACCAGGCCGATCAGCATCGAGCCCGAGTCGCCCATGAAGATCCGCGCCGGGTGCATGTTGTGCGGCAGGAAGCCCAGGCACATGCCCATCAGGACGACCGAGAACAGCGTGGCCGGCGCCGCCGCCTCGATGCCGTAGCCGAACCACATCCGGTACGCGTACATGAAGAACGCCGCGGCGGCGATGCACACCATGCCGGAGGCGAGACCGTCCAGGCCGTCGACGAAGTTGACGGCGTTGATGGTGATCACGACGAGGGCGACGGTCAGCAGGGTGCCCTGCATCGGCGTCAGCGAGACCGTGCCGACACCCGGGATCGGGATCCAGAGGATGGTCAGGCCCTGCAGGACCATCACGCCCGCGGCGATCATCTGGCCGCCGAGCTTGACCAGCGCGTCCACGCCCCACTTGTCGTCCAGGACGCCGAGGATCCAGATCAGGGCGGCGCCGGAGAGCAGCGCCCTCGGCTCGTTGGAGTTCTCGAAGACGCTCTTGAGGTTCGTCAGGTGCGAGGCGACCAGCAGACCGGCGCACAGCCCGCCGAACATCGCGATGCCGCCGAGCCGCGGTGTCGGCTCGCGGTGCACGTCGCGGGCGCGGATCTCCGGCATCGCACCGGCCGCGATCGCGAATTTCCGTACCGGCCCGGTCAGCAGGTAGGTCACCGCGGCCGTGACGCACAGCGTCAGCAGGTATTCACGCACGGGCTGCCCCATTGGTATAGCTGGCCATCACAGCCCCACACCCTATGCGTGTCGGCCCCCTGGCCGTGAATACAGGAACAGACGCCCGGCACCGGCGGATGGTTCCCGCCGTCATCCGCGGGCGGGGTAGGGCGGGAAGTCATGGACCAGGGCGACGGTCCGGGAGCGGGCCGTGCCGTCCTCCTCCAGTGCCGCCACGATCAGCCCGGCGACGGTCTCCATCTCGGCCTCGCCCATCCCCTGCGTCGTCACCGCGGCGGTGCCCAGCCGCAGGCCGGTCCGGCCGGCCGCGAGGCCGCCGGAGGCCCCGGCGCACGGCAGCGCGCAGGTGTCCAGCACGATCCCGGCGGCGGCCAGCCGCCCCCGCGCGGCGCGGGCGTCCAGGCCCAGCGGGGCGGTGTCGGCGGTGATCAGGTGGGTGTCGGTACCGCCGGTGGTGATCGTCAGGCCGTGTCCGGCCAGCGCCCCGGCGAGGGCGCGGGCGTTGGCGGTGACCTGGTGGGCGTAGGCGCCGAAGGCGGGCGCCGCGGCCTCGCCGAAGGCGACGGCCTTGGCGGCGACCGCGTTCATCTGGGCGCCGCCCTGGGTGAAGGGGAACACCGCGCGGTCGATGCGCTCGGCCAGCTTCGCGCCGCACAGGATCAGCCCGCCGCGCGGCCCGCGCAGCACCTTGTGTGTGGTTCCGCACACCACGTGCGCGTACGGGACGGGGCTGGGCGCCGCTCCCCCGGCGATCAGCCCGAGCGGGTGCGCGACATCGGCGATCAGGTAGGCGCCGGTCTCGTCGGCGATGTCGCGGAAGGCGGCGTAGTCGATGTGCCGGGGGTAGGAGATCGAGCCGCAGACGATGGCCTTGGGCCGGCGCTCCCGGGCCAGCTCGCGGATCGCGTCGTAGTCGAGCAGTCCGGTCTCCTCGTCGACGCCGTAGCCGGCGAAGTCGAACCAGCGGCCGGAGAAGTTCGCGGGCGAGCCGTGGGTGAGGTGTCCGCCGTGCGGGAGGGACATGGCCAGGACGGTGTCGCCGGGGCGCAGCAGGGCGGCATAGGCGGCCAGGACGGCCGAAGACCCGGAGTGGGCCTGGACGTTGGCGTGTTCGGCGCCGAACAGGGCCTTGGCGCGTTCCACCGCGATCCGCTCGGCGAGGTCGACGATCTCGCAGCCGCCGTGGTGGCGGGCGCCCGGGTACCCCTCGGCGTACTTGTTGCCCAGAGGGGAGCCGAGGGCGGCGAGGACGGCCGGTGAGGTGAAGTTCTCCGCGGCGATCAGCTGCAGTCCGTCGCTCTGGCGGGTGCTCTCGCCGAGCAGCACGCCGGCGATCTCGGGGTCCTGGCGCAGCAGGGCGCCGAAGTCCGGGGCGCCGGCCGGCCGGGCCGCGGCGTCACGGGCGGCGGCCCGTGCGCGGTCCTCGGCGCTCCCGGCCGCCCCGGCGGCGGGCTCGGCGGCCGGGGCAGCACCGGCCGGGGTCTCGTGACGGGGTGACGCGGTGGTGGCAGGCATCGCTTGCTCCCGGCCTCGTACGGGGACGTAGTCCCAATGTAGGCGCGGCCGGGCGTTCGGGCGCGGTGTGCGGGCCGACAGGGTCCACACGCCCGCACAGGGCCCCGGAGGGCTGTCTCCCCGGGCCGCCCCGGGCCGCGGGAGGACAGGCGGCCTCAGGCCCGCGCGGGGACCCCGGTGAGGGCGGTGACGACCGGGTCGAGCGCCTGGTTGATCTCGTCGCCGATGGAGCGGAAGAAGGTGATGGGCGCCCCGTAGGGGTCGTAGACCTCGTCGGACTCCGGATTGGGCGCCAGCAGCCAGCCGCGCAGCGCCGCGGCGGCGCCGACCAGCGCGCGGGCGCGCTCGACCAGCCCGCCGTCCGGGAGGTCCGGGTCGGGCTCGGGAAGCGTGGCCGGATCTATCGCCCGTACCAGCCGGTTGAACTCCTTGAGCGTGAAGGTGCGCAGCCCCGCGGAGTGGCCCATGGAGATGACCTGGGCGCGGTGGTCACGGGTGGCGGTGAGCACCAGGTCGGCGCGGATGACGTGCTCGTCGAGCAGCTCGCGGCCGAGGAACCCGGCCGGGTCGGCGCCGTAGTCGGTGAGCACCGTCGCGGCGTGGGTCTCCATCGGGGCGCCCTCGTGCCCCCAGGTGCCGGCGCTCTCCACGAGCAGCCCGCCGCTGCGGGCGTCGCCCAGCCGCAGCTCCAGGGCATGGCGGTGCAGCCGCTCGGTGATCGGCGAGCGGCAGACGTTGCCGGTGCTGACGTGGAGGATCCGAAAGGGGGGTGAGGGGGGTACAGGCGGGTGGGTGCCGGTGCCTGGTCCCGCTATGCCACGCCCCGGGGGCGCCATCAATTGGCCACCTCGAGCTCGGGTACCACCTTGCGCAGTTCCTCGGCGGAGAGCGCGCCCTCGCGCAGCAGCACCGGGATCCGGCCGGTGACGTCGACGATCGAGGAGGGCACCGCGGCGGGTGTCGGGCCGCCGTCGAGGTAGACGGAGACCGAGTCGCCGAGCATCTCCTGGGCCGCGTCGCAGTCCTGCGGGGACGGGTGGCCGGTGAGGTTGGCGCTGGAGACGGCCATCGGGCCGAACTCGGTGAGCAGCTCGATCGCGACGGGGTGCAGCGGCATCCGTACCGCGACCGTGCCCCGGGTCTCGCCCAGGTCCCAGGTCAGCGACGGCTGGTGCTTGGCGACGAGGGTGAGCGCGCCGGGCCAGAAGGCGTCGACCAGCTCCCAGGCCTGCTCGGAGAAGTCGGTGACCAGGCCGTGCAGGGTGTTGGGGGACCCGACGAGGACCGGGGAGGGCATGCCGCGGCCGCGGCCCTTGGCCTCCAGCAGGTCGCCGACGGCCTCGGCGCTGAAGGCGTCGGCGCCGATGCCGTAGACGGTGTCGGTGGGCAGCACGACCAGCTCACCGCGGCGGACGGCCGAGGCGGCCTCGCGCAGACCGGTGGTGCGGTCGGTCGCGTCGCTGCAGTCGTATCGCCGTGCCATTACGGGACCTCCTCGTGCGAAACGAATACTTCGGATGCATCGGCTGCATCAGGCGCCGAAGCGGAACGCGTCATGGCGTCGCCCGGCGCGCGGTGGCGAAACGGGGCCTGTTGTTGAGGTCCGGGTGGTCGGCCGCGTCGGCCCAGCCCCGCTCCTCGGTGAAGATCCACGGCACCTGCCCGCCCTGGGTGTCGGCATGCTCGATGACGACCACGCCGCCGGGGCGCAGCAGACGGTGTGCGGTCCGCTCGATGCCCCGGATGGTGTCCAGGCCGTCCTGGCCCGAGAACAGCGCGAGCTCGGGGTCGTGGTCGCGTGCCTCGGGTGCGACGTACTCCCACTCGGTCAGCGGGATGTACGGCGGGTTGGAGACGACCAGGTCGACCTGCCCGTCCAGTTCGGGAAGCGCGGTCAGCGCGTCGCCGTGATGGAGAACGACGCGGGACCCCTCGACGTTCTTGCGGGCGTAGTCAAGGGCTTCTTCGGACAGTTCGACGGCGTGCACCCGCGAGCGGGGCACCTCCTGGGCCAGGGCGAGTGCGATCGCCCCCGAGCCGGTGCACAGGTCCACGATCAGCGGTTCCACGACGTCCATGGCCCGTACCGCGTCTATCGCCCAGCCGACGACCGACTCGGTCTCCGGGCGGGGCACGAACACGCCCGGCCCGACGGCGAGTTCGAGGTAACGGAAGAACGCGCGTCCGGTGATGTGCTGGAGCGGTTCGCGGGCCTCGCGGCGGGCGACGGCCTCCCAGTAGCGGGCGTCGAAGTCCGCGTCCTTGACATGGTGCAGCTCACCCCGCTTGACGCCGTGCACGAACGCGGCGAGTTCCTCGGCGTCGAAGCGCGGCGAGGGCACACCGGCGTCGGCCAGCCGCTGGGTGGCCTGGGCCACCTCGGCGAGCAGAAGGTTCACGGGGCCTTCCTCCTAGTGCGCTGCGTCTTCATTGTGCGGGTCCGCCGTCGTCCGGCCGGGCTGCCGGGGGCCGTCCCCCGGGGTGAGGTTTCCCGGCCGGTGGGGGCCGGGTCGTGCGGTCCTACTGGGCGGCGGCGAGCTTGGCGGCCGAGTCGGCGTCGACACACGCCTGGATGACCGGGTCGAGTTCGCCGTCGAGCACCTGGTCCAAGTTGTACGCCTTGAAGCCGACCCGGTGGTCCGAGATGCGGTTTTCCGGGAAGTTGTACGTACGGATGCGCTCGGAACGGTCAACCGTGCGGACCTGGCTGCGCCGGGCGTCCGACGCCTCCCGCTCGGCCTCTTCCTGGGCGGCGGCCAGCAGCCGGGAGCGCAGGATGCGCATGGCCTGCTCCTTGTTCTGGAGCTGGCTCTTCTCGTTCTGGCAGGAGACGACGATGCCGGTGGGCAGGTGGGTGATGCGCACCGCGGAGTCGGTGGTGTTGACCGACTGGCCGCCGGGGCCGGAGGAGCGGTAGACGTCGATCCGCAGGTCGTTGGGCCCGATCTCGACCTCGACCTCCTCGGCCTCGGGCGTGACCAGCACACCGGCGGCCGAGGTGTGGATGCGGCCCTGCGACTCGGTGGCGGGCACGCGCTGGACGCGGTGCACCCCGCCCTCGTACTTCAGCCGCGCCCAGACGCCCTGCCCCGGCTCGGTGGCACCGCCGCCGCCCTTGGTCTTCACGGCGACCTGGACGTCCTTGTAGCCGCCGAGGTCGGACTCGTTGGCCTCCAGGATCTCGGTCTTCCAGCCGGCCCGCTCGGCGTAGCGCAGGTACATCCGCAGCAGGTCGCCGGCGAACAGCGCGGACTCCTCGCCGCCCTCGCCGGCCTTGACCTCGAGGATGACGTCCTTGTCGTCGCTGGGGTCGCGCGGGACGAGCAGCAGCCGCAGCTTCTCGGTCAGCTCCTCGCGCCGGGCGTCGAGTTCCTTGACCTCGTCGGCGAAGTCCGGGTCGTCCGCGGCGAGTTCGCGCGCGGTCTCGATGTCCTCGCCGGTCTGCTTCCAGTCGCGGTAGGTCGCGATGATCGGGGTCAGCTCGGCGTAGCGCTTGTTGAGCCGCATGGCCTCGCGCTGGTCGGCGTGGACCGCGGGGTCGGCCAGCCGCTTCTCGAGATCGGCGTGCTCGCCGATCAGTTCCTCGACCGCCTCGAACATCGTGGGTTCCTCTACTGGCTGCTGTGGTGACCCGGGTACCGGGGCTGGCACGTCTGCGGCTGCGCCGCGGTGCCCCGGCCCCCGTACGGGAGCCAAGGGCCAGGACGACAAAACGCCGGTCCGGTCACCCCTGGGCAGGGGCGACCGGAGACCGGCGCCTTGCGGGTCGCTACTTCTTGGCGGCTGCAGCGCCCTTGCCGAAGCGGGCCTCGAAGCGGGCCACGCGGCCGCCCGTGTCCATGATCTTCTGCTTGCCCGTGTAGAACGGGTGGCACTCGGAGCAGATGTCGGCGCGGATGGTGCCGCCGGCGACCGTGCTGCGGGTGGTGAAGGACGCGCCACAGGTGCAGCTGACCTGGGTCTCGACGTACTCCGGGTGGATGTCGCGCTTCAAGGGATTCTCCTAGGTTCGGGAGTGCACCGGGTCGTGCTGCGGGTTGCGTCACGTGAACCGGGGCCGACGGTCCAGTCTGCCAGGACTAGCCGTATCTCCCAAAACCGGGGTACGGCCGCACGTATTCCCCGGCCGCTTCCGGAGCCGCCGGACCCCGCGGCCGGGTGCCGTCCGGCTACTTCACGTACTTGTCCGTGCCGCCCTGGTCACCGGCCGAGCCCTTGGTCGCGGACTTGGGGATGTCCTGGTCCTGCCGGAGCGCGTCCCAGACCTGCCGGCTCTTCTTGACCAGCGGCACCACGCGGTCCGGGTTGGCCGGGTCGTACGTCACCGGCATCGTCACCATGTCGATGTTGTCCGACCCGATGTTGCCCAGGCTCTTGGCCAGGCCGGTCAGCTCGCTGACGGAGTTGAGGTCGGTGTCGGTGGTGATGGCCTTGGTGGCCGTGTCGGCGATGTCGTAGAGCTTGGTGGGGTTGGTGAGCACCCCGACGTTCTTGACCTGGTTCATCAGGGCCTTGATGAACGTCTGCTGCAGCTGGATGCGGCCCAGGTCGCTGCCGTCGCCGCCGGGCACGCCGTGCCGGGTCCGTACGAGGCCGAGCGACTGCTCGCCGTTGAGGGTGTGCTTGCCGGGCTGCAGGTGCAGATGACTGTGGTCGTCGTCGATCGCCTTGCGGGTGGTGATGTCCACCCCGCCCAGCGCGTCGATGAGCTTCTTGAAGCCGGTGAAGTCGACCTCGATGAAGTGGTCCATGCGGACCCCGCTGATCGACTCGACGGTCTTGACCGCGCAGGCCGGCCCGCCGACCTCGAACGCCGTGTTGAACATCGTCCGCTGCGCGCCGGGCACGTCCTTGCCGTCCTTGACGCAGTCGGGGCGCTTGATCATGGTGTCCCGCGGGACGCTGACCACGCTGGCCTTCTTGTGGCCCTTGTAGACGTGCACGATCATCGCGGTGTCGGAGCGCGCGCCGCCCTCGTCCTTGCCGTACTCCCCGTTCTTGCCGGCGCGGGAGTCGGAGCCCATCACGAGGATGTCCATCGAGCCGTCGTCGACGTTCTTCGGCCGGTCGTGCCCGAGGGCGGCGTTGATGTCGACGCCCTTCAGATTGCCGTTGAGCTTGAAGTAGACGTAGCCGAGCCCCGCCCCGCCCAGCAGCGTGACGCTGGTCAGCGTGCACAGGGTGATCGTCAGCGCTCGGCGGCGCCGGGTCGGGCCCTTGCGCCGGCGGCCCGTGGCACGTATGCCGCGGGCACGGCTTTCGGCCGTCTTCGCGGTCCCGTTGCTGTCCGCCATCTGCTCCTCAGTCCTCATTCGCTCGGCTGCCCCTCGCCGCCGCCGTGCGGTGCCCCTGCACGGCTCGTTGCTCCTTGTCAGACGGGAGGTCGACGGGAAGGGTTGCACAGCGAGTCATGAGCGCTTTCTTAGAAACGCGCGGCGGCCCGCCCGGGCGGGCCGGGACCTTCGTCCCCGTCACCTGGGCTTTCGACCCTTTTCCCGGCATGGCTGGAACCATGCGGCTTGCACGGATCTGTGCGGAAGGTCTCAGGCCGGGCAGGTGTGACTGCCCGCGAAGGCGATCAGGTCTGCACGGAGGTGTTCCCTGCGCCCCCTTGCCGGCCGGACAGCGCACAGCCCCCCTCGCCCGCAGGGGGCGAGGGGGGCTGTGCGATGCGGCGCCGGACGCGCCCGAGGGCGTCAGTCGTTGCCGTTGCCCGCGGTCGGCGTCGTCTTCTGGATCTGCAGCAGGAACTCCGCGTTGGACTTCGTCTGCTTCATCTTGTCCAGCAGCAGCTCGATGGCCTGCTGCTGGTCCAGGGCGTGCAGCACCCGGCGCAGCTTCCAGACGACGGCCAGCTCGTCGCTGCCCATGAGGATCTCTTCCTTACGGGTGCTGGACGCGTCCACGTCCACCGCCGGGAAGATCCGCTTGTCCGAGAGCTTGCGGTCGAGCTTGAGCTCCAGGTTGCCGGTGCCCTTGAACTCCTCGAAGATCACCTCGTCCATCCGCGAGCCGGTCTCGACCAGCGCGGTGGCCAGGATGGTCAGCGAGCCGCCGTCCTCGATGTTGCGCGCGGCGCCGAAGAACCGCTTCGGCGGGTAGAGCGCGGTCGAGTCGACACCACCGGACAGGATGCGGCCCGAGGCCGGGGCGGCGAGGTTGTACGCACGGCCCAGACGGGTGATGGAGTCCAGCAGGACGACCACGTCGTGACCCAGCTCGACCAGGCGCTTGGCGCGCTCGATGGCCAGCTCGGCGACGGTGGTGTGGTCCTCGGCCGGGCGGTCGAAGGTCGAGGAGATGACCTCGCCCTTCACCGACCGCTGCATGTCGGTGACCTCTTCCGGACGCTCGTCGACGAGGACGACCATCAGGTGGCACTCGGGGTTGTTGCGGGTGATCGAGTTGGCGATCGCCTGCATGATCATGGTCTTGCCGGTCTTCGGCGGGGCCACGATCAGACCGCGCTGGCCCTTGCCGATCGGCGTGACCAGGTCGATGATCCGGGTCGTCAGGCCGCCCGACTCCCCCTCCAGGCGCAGGCGCTCCTGCGGGTAAAGGGGCGTCAGCTTCCCGAACTCCGGCCGTCCGCGGCCCTGTTCGGGCGCCACGCTGTTGACCGTGTCGAGGCGGACCAGCGCGTTGAACTTCTCGCGGCGCTCGCCGTCCTTGGGCTGGCGCACCGCACCGGTGACGTGGTCGCCCTTGCGCAGGCCGTTCTTGCGGACCTGGGCGAGGGAGACGTACACGTCGTTCGGACCGGGCAGGTAGCCGGAGGTCCGGATGAACGCGTAGTTGTCGAGGATGTCGAGGATGCCCGCGACGGGGATCAGGACGTCGTCCTCGGACACCTGCGGCTCGTTGCCGAAGTCCTCGCGGCCCCCGCGGCGGCCCCGGCGGTCGCGGTAGCGGCCGCGACGGCCCCGGCGGCCGCCCTCGAAGTCGTCGTCGTCATCGTTGCGGCGGTCGCGCTGGCGCTGGCCGCCCTGACCGCCCTGGCCGCCGCCGTCACCGGCGTCGCCCTTGCGGCCGCGGTCGCCGCGGTCGCGCTGGCGCTGGCCGCGCTCGCCGCGGTCGCCCTTCTGGCCGCGGTCCTGGCGGTCGCCGCGCTCCTGGCGCTCGCCCTTGCCCTGACGGCCCTCGCCGGACTCCTGCGGCGCCGCCGCGGTGTCGGTCCTGGCGTCCGTCCGGGTCTCGGTCCTGGCCTCGACCTTGGTGTCGGTCTTGAGGTCGCCCGGGGCGCCCTCGGGGCTGCCCGCGGCGGCGGTGGCGCGGCGCCGGCGGCGCTCGCCGGCCGGCTGCTCGTCGCTGACCGGCTGGCCGGGGATGTCGATCTGCTGCTGGCCGCCGGACTTGTCCGCGGCCTTCTCGCCCTTGTCGGACTTGGCGGCCTTGCCGGCCGCCTGCTCCGCGCCGTCGTCGCCGGTACGGGCCTTGGAGGTGGTACGGCGCTTCGGCTTGGTCTCGGCGTCGGCGGACGCCTCGGCCTTGGCCGCCGAGCCCGAGCCGCCGGCCTGCTTCTCCTTGATGACCTCGATCAGCTGGCTCTTGCGCATCCGCGCGGTGCCCTTGATACCGAGGCCGGAGGCGACCTGCTGCAGCTCTGCCAGGACCATGCCGTCAAGGCCGGTGCCGGAACGGCGGCGCCGCGTGGTAGCAGGAGCGGCGGGAGCGTCCGTGGCGGGCGCGGTGGCACTGCCATCGGTGCGCGCGCCCATCAGATCGGTGGTGTCGCTCACGAAGGGTCCTTCCCTGGAGCGGGCGTCGGCCTGTCTGGCTCGGCGACCGGTTGTGCTGTCCGGCTGGGTCCTTGGTCTCGTGGACCGGGCCGGGGCGGTGGTCCCGCCGGAAGTGGCGGAGAGAATCAGTTCATGGCTCCGGCGTGAAGAGATGCAGACTGGCCATGTCGTCACGCCGATTCCGGAGCGTGCTCACGTCTGCTCAGGCCGTGGCTCCAAGCAGTTTGGGAGGCTCCCGGAAGAAAGTGGTCCCTATGGGGGACACGAAGCACCGCGCCGCTCAGGCGTCGAGTACTGACTTGAGGTTAACACTACCGGGTCCAACAAACATTCCCCCTCTCCAAGACCGGCAATCGTCGATCACCCGCGTGATCACCCGGCGAGCGGCAGGACGCACGCGCCCGCCGCGTCGAGGGTCAGCCGGTTGGCCGCCCACCCCTCTCCCGCCAGCGCGGCGACCTTCTCGGCCGCCGCGTCCTCGACCAGCGCGAGCACCGTCGGGCCCGCACCGGACACGACTGCGGGGACGCCGTCCGCGCGCAGTCGGTTCACCAGGGCCACGCTCTCCGGCATCGCGGGAGCACGGTATTCCTGGTGGAGTCGGTCCTCGGTCGCGGCGAGCAGCAGCTCGGGGCGCCTGGTCAGGGCCTCGACGAGCAGTGCGGCGCGGCCGGCGTTGGCCGCGGCGTCCACATGGGGGACGGTACGCGGCAGCAGTCCACGGGCGGTCTCGGTCAGCACCGGCTTTCCGGGCACGAAGACCACCGGAACGATGGAATCGGCGGGATCCATCCGGATCGCGCGGGCGGTGCCGGTGTCCATCCAGGCGAGCGTGAAACCGCCCAGCAGACAGGCGGCGACGTTGTCGGGGTGACCCTCGATCTCGGTGGCCAGCTCCAGCAGCGCGGTGTCGTCGAGCTTCTGCTCGCCGCCTATCGTCACCGCGCGGGCGGCGACGATGCCGGCGCAGATGGCGGCGGAGGAGGACCCCAGGCCGCGGCCGTGCGGAATGCGGTTGGCGCAGACGATTTCCAGCCCGCGCGGCTGTCCGCCGAGCAGCTCGAAGGCGGTGCGCATCGACCGGACGAGCAGGTGGGACTCGTCGCGCGGCAGGGAGTCGGCGCCCTCACCTGCGATGTCGATGTGCAGGCCGGAGTCGGCGACGCGCACCACGACATCGTCGTACAGGCCCAGGGAAAGACCCAGGGCATCGAAGCCGGGACCGAGATTGGCGCTGGTAGCGGGGGTGCGCACCCGGACGGCGGCGGCGCGGAACGCGGGACCGGCCATCGCTCGATGACTCTCCTTGATTGATGCTGCGGTACTGCCCCACCGAGCGCCGCGGCACCGAGGTGCCCGGCCGGCTCGTGGGGTCTGTTCTGACCTGCCCTGAACGCCACTGCGTTATGCCGTGGGGAGGGGAGTTGCTGCCAGCCTATCGAAGGAAGGTTCTGTCGCGACATAGGGCGCACAGGAGGCGCACGATGCGTGTCGCGCGCCTTCCTGCGCCCCGACGCTGCCTTCCCCGGACTTTGCAGCCTTTGCACACTTTGCTGCCCGGGGCAAAGGGACGTCCGCCGCCCCTTTGCCGGGTGCCGTACGCGCAGGTTCCGCCCGTACGGCGGCGCCCCTCGGAGGGGGCGCCGGGCCGTCTAGACGAGGCCGAGGCGCTCGGCCGCGGCGTCCGCGTCGATCGGGACCGTGATCGGCTGCGGCGCTCCGGCCACCGCCCAGTCCGGGTCCTTGAGGCCGTTGCCGGTCACCGTGCAGACGATGCGCTGGCCGGGGTCGACCTTGCCCTCCTCGGCGGCCTTGAGCAGACCGGCGACGGACGCGGCCGAGGCGGGCTCCACGAAGACGCCCTCCTGTGCGGCCAACAGGCGGTAGGCGGACAGGATTTGACGGTCGGTCACGGAGTCGATGAAACCGCCGGACTCGTCCCGCGCCCGCTCCGCGTACGACCACGAGGCGGGGTTGCCGATGCGGATGGCGGTGGCGATGGTCTGCGGGTCCTTGACGACCTCGCCGCGCACGAGCGGCGCGCTGCCGGCGGCCTGGAAACCCCACATGCGCGGGGTGTGCGAGGCGATGCCGTCCGCCGCGTACTCCTGGTAGCCCCGCCAGTACGCCGTGATGTTGCCGGCGTTGCCGACGGGCAGCACATGGACGTCGGGGGCGTCGCCGAGCATGTCGACGATCTCGAAGGCCGCGGTCTTCTGACCCTCGATGCGCACCGGGTTGACGGAGTTCACAAGTGCGACGGGGTAGTTGTCGGACAGGCGCCGGGCCAGCGTCAGACAGTCGTCGAAATTCCCGTCGACCTGGAGGATCTTCGCGCCGTGTACCAGGGCCTGGCCCATCTTGCCGAGCGCGATCTTGCCCTGCGGGACGAGCACCGCGCAGACCATCCCGGCCCGCACCGCGTAGGCGGCGGCCGAGGCGGAGGTGTTGCCGGTGGAGGCGCAGATGACCGCCTTGGCGCCCTCCTCCTTGGCGCGGGTGATGGCCATCGTCATGCCCCGGTCCTTGAAGGAACCGGTGGGGTTGGCGCCCTCGACCTTGAGGTGCACCTCGCAGCCGGTGCGCTCGGAGAGCACCTGGGCCGGTACGAGAGGGGTGCCGCCCTCCCGGAGGGTGACGACCTCGGTCGTGTCACCGACCGGCAGCCGGTCACGGTATTCCTCGATGATTCCGCGCCACTGACGGCTAGCGGTGGAATTGGCAGACATGGGTTCCTTTACTCCCCTTCGACCCGCATGATGCTGGCGACACCGCGCACGGTGTCCAGCTCGCGCAGTGCCCCGACGGTCGACGACAGGGCCGCGTCCGCCGCTCGGTGGGTGACGATGACGAGGGATGCCTCGCCGTCCTTGCCCTGCTGACGGACCGTATCGATCGATACGCCGTGATCGGCGAAGATGTTCGCGACCTGCGCGAGCACGCCGGGCTTGTCGGCCACATCAAGGCTGATGTGGTAGCGCGTGACGACCGCGCCCATGGGGCTGACGGGCAGCCGTGTGTAGGCGGACTCCCCCGGGCCGGTGGCACCGGAGAGCTTGTTGCGGCAGACCGCGACGAGGTCGCCGAGGACCGCGGAGGCGGTCGGCGAGCCGCCCGCGCCCGGCCCGTAGAACATCAGCTGGCCGGCCGCCTCCGCCTCGACGAAGACCGCGTTGTACGCCTCGCGGACGGAGGCGAGCGGATGCGTCAGCGGAATCATCGCGGGGTGCACCCGCGCGGTCACCGACGCGCCGTCCGCGGCCCGCTCGCAGATGGCCAGCAGCTTGACCGTGCACCCCATCCGCTTGGCGGAGGCGATGTCGGCCGCGGTGACCTCGGTGAGGCCCTCCCGGTGCACGTCGTCGATGGTGACGCGGGTGTGGAAGGCGATACCGGCCAGGATCGCGGCCTTGGCGGCGGCGTCGAAGCCCTCGACGTCGGCGGTCGGGTCGGCCTCGGCGTAGCCGAGCGCGGTCGCCTCGTCCAGCGCCTCGCTGTAGCCGGCTCCCGTGGAGTCCATCTTGTCGAGGATGAAGTTGGTGGTGCCGTTGACGATGCCGAGCACCCGGTTGACCTTGTCGCCGGCCAGGGACTCGCGCAGCGGCCGTACCAGCGGGATCGCGCCCGCGACGGCGGCCTCGTAGTAGAGGTCGGCGCCATTGGTCTCGGCCGCCGCGTGCAGCGCCGCGCCGTCCGCGGCGACCAGCGCCTTGTTGGCGGAGACCACGCTCGCGCCGTGCTCGAAGGCGGTGGTGATCAGGGTGCGGGCCGGCTCGATACCGCCGATGACCTCGATCACGACGTCGATGTCGCCCCGTTTGACCAGCGCGGTCGCGTCGGTGGTGACCAGCTCGGCCGGGACGCCCTCGCGCACCTTGTCGGGGCGGCGGACGGCGATCCCGGCGAGCTCCACGGGCGCACCGATGCGGGCGGCGAGGTCGTCGGCGTGCGTCGTCATGATGCGCGTCACCTCTGAGCCGACAACACCACAGCCCAGGAGCGCCACCTTCAGCGGACGCGTACGCATCATTCGACCTCTGCTTCTCATCGATCAGCGGATTCCAGCTTGCTCATGCACAAGTCTCACGCACCGGACGGCACTTTCCGCGCATCGTCCGGATGCCGAGACATTTATTTCATCCGGGTCCGGGCCCCGGCGATCCGGGCCTACCCGACATCCAGTCGCAGGAGATCTTCCTCCGTCTCACGCCGGACGATCACCCTGGCCGCACCGTCCTTCACCGCCACGACGGGCGGCCGCAGCGAGTGGTTGTAGTTGCTGGCCATGGAGCGGCAGTACGCGCCGGTGGCCGGCACCGCGAGCAGGTCCCCGGGCGCCACGTCGGCCGGCAGGAAGGCGTCGCGCACGACGATGTCGCCGCTCTCACAGTGCTTGCCGACCACGCGCGAGAGCATCGGCGCGGCGTCGGAGGTGCGCGACACCAGGGCGACGCTGTACTCCGCGTCGTAGAGCGCCGTACGGATGTTGTCCGACATCCCGCCGTCCACGGAGACGTACGTCCGCAGGCCCTCCAGCTCCTTGACCGTGCCGACCTCGTACAGCGTGAAGGCGGTGGGCCCCACGATCGCGCGCCCCGGCTCGACCGACAGCCGCGGCACGCTCAGCCCCGCCGCCGCGCACTCCTTGCGCACGATGTCGCCCAGCGCCCGCGCGATCTCGTGCGGCTCCCGGGGGTCGTCGTCGGAGGTGTACGCGATGCCGAGCCCGCCGCCCAGGTCGATCTCGGGCAGCTCGATGCCGTGCTCGTCGCGCACCTCGGTCAGCAGCTGCACCACGCGGCGGGCCGAGACCTCGAATCCCGCCATGTCGAAGATCTGCGACCCGATGTGGCTGTGGATCCCGATGAGTTCCAGCCCGTCCAGCTTCAGCGCACGGCGCACCGCCTCGGCGGCCAGGCCGTCGGCCAGCGCGATGCCGAACTTCTGGTCCTCGTGCGCGGTCGCGATGAACTCGTGGGTGTGCGCCTCGACACCGACCGTGACCCGGATCTGCACCCGCTGGCGCTTGCCCAGGCGCTCCGCGACATGCGCGACCCGCACGATCTCCTGGAACGAGTCGAGCACGATCCGGCCGACCCCCGCCTCCACGGCCCGGGTGATCTCCTCGGTGCTCTTGTTGTTGCCGTGCAGCGCGATCCGCTCGGCGGGCATGCCCGCCGCGAGCGCCGTGGCCAGCTCGCCGGCGGAGCAGACGTCGAGGTTGAGCCCCTCCTCGGTCAGCCACCGCACGATGGCCCGGGACAAGAACGCCTTCCCGGCGTAGAACACGTCGGCCTCCGGGCCGAAGGCGTCCTTCCAGGCCCGGCAGCGGGACCGGAAGTCCTCCTCGTCGAGGAAGTACGCCGGGGTGCCGAACTCCTCGGCGAGCGCGGTGACGTCGAGCCCGCCGACGGTGACCTGGCCGTCGGCGTTACGGGAGACCGTGCGGGACCAGACCTGCGGGTCGAGGCTGTTGAGGTCGGCGGGCGGTCCGGCGTAGTGCCCCTCGGGCAACACGTCGGCGTGCCGGGGCCCTGCGGGGTGCGCGGAGCGACTCATGACTGGGAGATCCCCTCAAAATCGTTCAGAGGTGTTCGGGAGCGGAGATGCCGAGCAGGCGCAGGCCGTTGGCGAGCACCGTCCCGGCGGCCTCGGCAAGGGCCAGCCGGGCACGGTGCACGGCCAAGGGTTTCTGCTCCCCGACGGGCAGCGGCGGGCAGACGTCGTGCCACCGGAAGAACGCCTCCGCGGTCGTTTCCAGATGCCGCACCGCACGGTCCGGCGCCCGCAGCCGCGCGGCGGCTTCGATGACGGAGGGGTAGGTGGCGAGCAGAGTCCTGAGGGCCTGCAGGGCCTGGGGACCCGGGAGGGACGAAGAATCGGTTGCGCCGCGCACCGGGGCCTGCTCCGGCGCGGGATCCGCGGAGGACGAGCCTCCGGCGACCGCCGTCGACGACGGCCACACGTCCCCCGGCTCGCTCACCAGCCCAAGATCCCCCGCGTTCCGCAGCAGCGCCCGCACCCTCGCGTGGGCGTACTGCACCTGGAACCGCGGATTGCTCTCCCGCTGCACGGGCCGCTCGGGCACCCGTACCTGATCATGCGCGGCGGGCCGCAGGAGCACCCAGCGCGCTTCGTCGGAACCGAGGCGGGCGGTGAGGGTGGCGAGGTCGTACGGAGCGGGCACGAGAGCGGGGTGCCCGCCGGCCTCCCGCCCCGAGATCCCGGCGACCGCGTCGATCCGCGCCAGCACCTCGGCGACCACGGCCTCCCGGGCCCCGAGCGCCACGGGCCCGTTCGCCGCCGGCCCGGCCACCGCGTCCGCGGCGCCGGGACTCCGCCCGGCGCTCGACGCGCCGTACTCCTCGCCGCGCGCCAGCACCTCCCGTATGAGCGCGACCAGCGCGCCGTCCCCGAGGGTGAAGTTCAGAAAACCCGGCCCGGCGATCTCGACCCGGGCGATTCCGGCGCTCCCGGCCAGCCGCTTCCGCAGGATCTCGGCGACCTCCCGGGCGGGCCGCCCCGCCGGCCCCGCGAGCTGCAGCGCGACATTGGAGGCGTAGTCCCCGCACCCGGGCCGCGGAGGCGGCCCGACGACGATCCGCGCCGGCACGGGCACGGAGAGCTCCTGCTCCTCCACCGCACCACGCACGGAGCGCAGGACGGTACGGGAGAGCTCAGCGGGGGTCACAGGACAAGCGTATGGGAGACCGGGGGTACCCATGCGACCCGGTTTCGCCCTGTGGACACTCGACCCGCCGGCGGACACCCCGCCCGCGGACACCTCGCACGGGGAACCGGGCCGACCGCGGCGTCCGCTCGACCCCGGTCCCGGCATACGTCTCACGACAAGCCCGGCCGGATCCGTCCCCTGCCTGCCTACTCCCCGCCCGCGTCCACCACGCCGACCCCGCCGGACGTCGCGACCCCACCACCGGACGAGGCGCCACGCCCCGCCACTCCCCCGTCGCTCTCCCCGTCCTCGTCCTCGGCCCCGCCCCCGGGCCCACGTTCCCGCTGGCGCCGCTCGCGCACCAGCATCCCCACGGTCCGCACCAGTTCCGCCGGCTCGAACGGCTTCGCCAGAAACGCGTCCACCCCGACGGACTCGCCGTTGTCCACCTCGGCCTGCGTACACGCACTGACGATGGCGATCGGGATGTCCCACGTCCGTGGATCGGAACGCAACCGCGCCGCCGTGTGCAGACCGTTGAGCCGCGGCATCACGACATCAAGGGTCACGACATCAGGTCTCACGTGGTGCACGACATCCAGACATTCGGCACCATCAGCCGCGGTCACGACCTCGAAGCCCTCCAGCTCGAGATTGACCCTGATCAACTGCCGGATCACCTTGTTGTCGTCGACGACAAGGATCCGACCGGACAAGCCAGGCACACCATGAGACTAGGACGCCGCCCGAGACTGCGTCCCGGTTTTCCCCACTTCCGCCCCCGTGCGAGGGACCTTTCCCCGACCGCCATCGCCGCTCCGCCACGATGCGCTACAAGCTCCCGCCCCGCTTTCCCGGCACCTCCCCCGCCGCCCGCGAAACCTGTTCATGAACACCCCATCAGAGCTGGTAGTGTTCTACCCGTCGCCGCGAGAACACAGGCGGCAACGCCCCCGTAGCTCAGGGGATAGAGCAACGGCCTCCGGAGCCGTGTGCGCAGGTTCGAATCCTGCCGGGGGCACTCGCCGAAGCACTTACCTCACGGGGTGGGTGACCGGAGCGGATGCCTGCAGAAGAGAGCGGGACCCAGTCTTGACGGGTCTCGCTCTTTTTCTCGTTCTTCTCTCGTTATTTCCCTTGGCCCGAACGCCGTCAGTCGACGAGGCGTGTGCGGGCGAAATGCTGACGCCGGCGGCGGTGAGGAAGACGACGGCGTGCTGCGTGATCAGAGGTGACCCGGCGCTTTCCGGCCCGGGCCTGCCGGCTCCCTGCGCCTCACCGCCGTTGCGAGGCTGACCGCCCGCGCTCATTTTTCTCCGTTTCCTCGGATTCGGCCCCAGTGGAGCGCGCCCGGCGCAGCGACCGGAGCCGGGCTCCGGTGGCATCCACGGCCCAGAACGACCAGCCGTTCCGGTGGGGGCGACCTCCGGGTGGTACGCCTGCAGGACCGCGGCCGCGGTGCCGCTCGGCGACTTGTAGCGGCCCTGGGGGTGCGCGTGGGCGGGCCGGGCAGCAGAAGACCGGGCACCCGGCCCATTGGCCGCGTGCCCGGTCAGAGGGGGCGTGGAGCTGGGGTGGTGGTCAGCCGTTGAGGTGGACCGGCAATGACTCGATTCCGTAGACGATGGAGAGCTTGCGGAATTCGAGGTCCTCGGGATTGGCGGCGAGGCGCATGTTCGGGAAGCGGCGCACCAAGGCGGGGTAGGCGGCGCGGAGTTCCATGCGGGCCAGTTCGGCGCCCACGCAGCGGTGGATTCCGTAGCCGAAGGCCAGGTGGGAGGGGACGTTGCGGGTGGGGTCGAACTGTTCCATTTCCGGGCCCAGTTTGCCGTCCCGGTCCGCACCGCTCAGGGAGCACAGCACCACATCTCCGGAGGCGATCTGGACGCCTCCGATTTCCAGGTCCTCGCGGGCGAAGCGCGGGAAAGCGACCTGCACGACGGTCAGATAGCGGAGGAGTTCCTCGACATAGCGGTCCACGACGTCATCGCCGTCGTGGAGGGCCGCGAAGTGCTTGGGGTCCTGCAGGAGGACCAGGGCGCCGAGGGCCAGCATGCTGGCGGTGGTCTCGAAACCGCCGGTGAGGACGCCGTCGGCGAGGCCCGCCAGCTCTTCGTCGCTGACCGAGTCGCCGTGTTCCTTGACGATCATGCCGAGCAGTCCGTCGCCCGGGTTTTCGCGCTGCTTCTTGACGATGTCCCGGAAGTAGGAAAGGGATTCGGATATGGCACCGAAGGAGGCATTGGCGCCGCTGAAAAGGTCGAAGCGGGCGGCGCTGAGGCGTTCGAAGTCGGCGCGGTCCTCATAGGGGACGCCGAGGAGTTCGCAAATGACGAGGGAAGGGATGGGGAGGGCGAAGGAGTGGACGATATCGACCGGGTCGCCGTTCTTTCCCGCCTTTTCCATGGCGTCGAGGCGCTCTTCGACGATCTCGTGGATGCGCGGGGTGAGCCGGCCGAGGCGACGCATGGTGAATTCGGGCGTCAGAAGACGGCGGAGGCGGGTGTGCACCGGCGGGTCGGCGAATCCGAGTCCGCCGGGATTCTGTTCGGCACCGGCGCCGGCCTTGCCGACGAGGTTGGTGAAGTCCGAACTGAAGGAATTCGCCTTTCCCAGTACCGCCTTGACCTCGTCGTAGCCGGTGACCAGCCAGACGTTGGCGGCTATCGGTACGGGAAGCTTGCTGATGGGCTCCCGCTCCCGGACGGCGGCCAGCTCGTCCACAGGGTCGAGCCCTTCGCGCCGCAAGGGCATCAGGACGGACTCGGGCAAGAAAGACATTCGAGACAGGTCGAAGCCCTTCTTCTGTGTTCTCGCCAGATACAAACGGCCGGCCCAGGCGATGATCCGGGAACGGAGAGTCGTCATGACGCTAATACTGCCTTTCGTCGAGGGGGACGGTCACGCGCGCTCCGCGGCCCACGGTGGCCCGGACGGCGCGGCACCTCCACTCGGCGTGCACGGGTGTGACGTACGCCATAGCCCCTCGCTTGCGGTGGTCATGGCGCAGGTCCATGCCGGCGACCGATGTCTTCGGTCGTCCGCATCGGCGTGACGAGCTCGGCCTCGGCCCTCTTCTTCTATTCGGTCTGGACGAGTTTACAAAGTGCCATTGGGCGCGTTCACGGAACAACCCGGAACGCCCCTGAGCGACCCCTGAGGCGCCCCTGATTCTCCCCTTGAGTGCGCCCGTGCTGTGCACCGACCAGGAAGACCGAAGTTTCCCGTCGGGCGTTCCCCGTGTTGCGGAAGTGTGCGGAAGTGGCCGAGTTGCGCGGCGGCTTGGGCGAACGGGCGCCAATGAGGCTTTGACGGGGGTGCGTTGAGGGGCATCGGGGGCCGTCGAGGGACATCGGCGAGCCTCGGCGGGCGTCGGTAGGCGCCACCGGCATGCCGATGTGGCGCCGAGAGGGCGGCGACGGGGGGCCGGGCAGAGGTGGAGGGAAGGGCGGCGGCCGGGCATCGGCACGCCCCGGCTTCGTCACCTGTCGTGACGAGTTGCGGACTCTCCGGGGTCTCTCTAGCGTGAGAGGGGAGCGAAGCAGGCGGCAGGCCCGGCGCGGTGCGAGAGAGCGGCGCGGCAGAGGGAAGCCGCACAGAGGGCGGCCACACTCGCTGCCGGAAGGGCGCGGCGGACAGCGCCCGTACCGACGGGGCGCCGGCACCGCACCCCTACCGTCAAGGGCGCAGGCCCGGACCGTCCGTCCGGTGACGCCCGGCGGCTTCGCTCACCTCACCCCGCAGGGAATCCCCTGGGACTCTCCCCTTCGCAGGAGGAAGCGCATGTTTCCGCAGTCGAAGTCCGGCAAGTTCGGCTTGCTCGCTCTGTGTGCTCTTTCCGGTGTGCTGGCCGGGGTGTTCGCGGCCGGCCCCGCCATGGCGACCGACGGCAGCGAGGGCGACAACCTGGCCGCGTACGAGGCCCGTGTGGTCGCCGAGGACGGGCTGGTGCTGCGCATCGGCCCGAGCACGCACTACCGCGTGGTCGGTTCGAAGGAGTACGGGTCCGTGGTGGGGATCGTCTGCCGGGTCAAGGCGGAGCGCATCGAGGGGAACCCCGTCTGGTACAAGCTCTCCGACGCGTCGTACGTCTGGTCCTCTCGGCGGGACATCGTGCGCGACGGGGAAGAGCCCCGCTGGTGTTGAGGCCGGCGGGCGCCCCGTAGGGCGGATCAGGGCCGGGCCCCCGCCCGCGCGGGGGCCCGGCCCTGATCCGGAGCCCGTCCCGGGCCGGGCCTCGTCCCGGACCGGCCTCAGGTCGTGGCGAACCTGGCGACGTACGTGTCGAAGGGCTCGATGCCGGCCTCGGCCCGCAGGGCGTCCATGCGCCCGGGGTCCTCGCAGGGCCACGGGACGGGCGAGCCCTCCTCGACCCCGGCGATCTGGGTGCCGTAGATCTGCTCGCGGCCCTCGTTCACCAGGGTCCGGTCGCGCAGGAAGGCCAGCTCGCGCGGGCTTGCCGCGCCCGCCGCCACCGCCTGTTCCAGGAGCCGGAGCGCACGCCGCTGTACGTCGAGCTGCCGGTCGGCGTGCTGGGCGATCAGCCAGGCGCCGCGGGCGGCCTCGTCGCCGACCAGCTCCGCCGTGGGCCAGCCGTGCGCGTCCATGATCTGGTCGAGCCGGTCGCCGTGGCGGGCGGTGAGGCGGCGCCAGGCCAGTTGTTCCGCGAAGTCCGCGCTGTTCGCGGTGGGTGCGGCCGCGTGGTCCTCCTCGGCCATGCGGATGAGTTCCGCGGCCAATGCCGCTGTGTCGTTGTCGTTCGTCACGCTTGCCCCCTGGGTCGTTCGTGGTCCGCCTGCGTCGGTTCCGGCCCACCACGCTAGGTGCTCTTCGCGGCGTGAAGATCCTTCCGGAGGAGGGTGACGGGGAGGGGTGAGCCGGGAGAGGATGGATCTACGCCGGGACACGTCGGGCAGCGCGCCGCCGCGCCACGTGCCACGTGCCGCCCGAGGCCGAGGGGCGGGCACGCCGCGAACGCGTGGTGTCCTCCCGGGGCGTACATGCCGGGCCGGGTCGTACGTGCCGGGCGGACGGGCCCCGAACGTCGTATCCGACATAACGGAAATACCGGCCGCTGCTTGCTACGTTGCCAGGCATGACGGCAATGGCAAGGGCGGCGGCCGCCGCGCGCCCGGCGGACTCTCCCCCACCCTCGCCGTCACTGCCCCGGCGGCGCGGTGTCGAACTGGCCCTCCTCGTAGGCGCCGTCGTCATCAGCGTCTGCGGCTATGTCGTCGTGGGGCTGGCCAGGTGGCATGCGCTGCCGGGCGGGGCGCTCCGCTACGGTGCCGGGCTCGGCGCCCTCGCACTGCTCGCGCACCTCGCCGTGCGCTTCCGCGCCCCGTACGCCGATCCGCTGCTGCTGCCCACCGCCGTGCTGCTCAACGGGATCGGGCTGGTGCTGATCTTCCGGCTCGACCAGGAGACGCCCGGCGACCATGCCGCGCCCACCCAGCTGCTGTGGTCGACCGTCGGGGTCGCGCTGTTCACCGCGGTGGTGGTGCTGCTGCCCGACCACCGCATGCTGCAGCGGTACGCCTATGTCTGTGCGGCGCTCGCGCTGCTGCTGATGGCGGCGCCGATTCTCTTCCCCGCCGTCAACGGCGCGAAGATCTGGATCCGGTTCGCCGGATTCTCCATTCAGCCGGGCGAGTTCGCCAAGGTGCTGATCACGGTGTTCTTCGCGGGGTACCTCGCGGCCAACCGCGGCGCGCTGGCGCACACCGGGCGCCGGATGGGGCGGCTGCGGCTGCCGACCGGCCGGGTGCTCGGGCCGATCGTCACGATCTGGCTGGTCAGCGTCGCCGTGCTGGTGCTGGAACGCGACCTGGGCACCTCGCTGCTGTTCTTCGGGATCTTCGTCGTCCTGTTGTACGTGGCCACCGGGCGCACCGGCTGGATCGCGATCGGGCTCGTCCTGGCGGGCATCGGGGCGGCCGCCGTCGGCACGCTGGAGCCGCATGTGCACAGCCGGGTCGAGGACTGGCAGCACCCGTTCGCCGGGATCGCGGCGGGCAAGGGGCCGGGGCAGCTCGCCCAGTCGCTGTTCGCGTTCGCCGCCGGCGGGATGTTCGGAACCGGTCTGGGCCAGGGCCACTCGTCTCTGATCGGCTTCGCCATGAAGTCCGACTTCATCCTGGCGACGTACGGCGAGGAGCTGGGGCTGGCCGGGCTGACGGCGCTGTTCCTGCTGTACGCGCTGCTGGTGGCGGGGGGTTACCGCGCCGCGGTCGCCGTGCGGGACCCGTTCGGCAGCCTGCTGGCCGTGGGGCTCGCGGCGCTGCCCGCCATCCAGGTCTTCGTGATCGCGGGCGGGGTGATGGGGCTGATCCCGCTGACCGGGATGGCGATGCCGTTCCTCGCGCAGGGCGGGTCGTCCGTCGTCACGAACTGGATCATCGTCGCGCTGCTGCTGCGGATCAGCAACGGGGCGCGGATGCCGCGTACGGAGGGGGCGGGTGAGGGCGGGCGGCGGGCGGGTACGGCGGGGAGGGCCGACGGGCGCCCCGCGGCGGACGAGGCCCGGAGCGGCAGAGCGCAGACGGCGGGGAGCGGGGCCGCGCCCGGTGGCAGGAGCAGCGCGGCGAACCTCCCCGGCCGGGGCGCGGGGCTCGGGGCCGGGAGCTGGGTGACCGGGTTCCTGAAGCCGGCCGTGCCCCGGACGCCGGAGGCGGAGCGCGGGCCCGGGGAGCAGGGCCGGCCCCGGGAGCGGAGCGGGACCCGTAAGGAGCAGGATCGGTCCCGGGGGCGGAGCGCGGCGCCCCGGACCCCCGGCGGGCAGTCGGCCGGGCCGCCGCCGGCTCCCGCCGATGACGCGCCCTCCCCGGAGGCCGGACGTTGATCCGCTGTATCCGGCTGACCGCCGCCTTCTCCTTCCTCCTGCTCGTGGCGCTGCTGGTCAACGCCGGGCGGGTGCAGGTCTACGAGGCGGAGAACTACGGCGCGAGCCCGGCCAACCGCCGCGGGCAGATCGTCCGTTACGCCCAGCCGCGCGGTGCCGTCCTCGTCGCCGGCCGGCCGGTCACCGGATCCCGGGACAGCGGGGGGCGGCTGCGCTACGAGCGCACCTACACCGAGGGGCCGCTGTATGCGCCGGTCACCGGCTACGCGTCGCAGACCTACGGGACGTCCCTGCTGGAGCGCGCGGAGGACGGCATCCTCTCCGGCGCCGACGACCGGCTCGCCACCTTCCCGTGGTGGGACCGGCTGACCCGCACCCACCGGCGGGGCGGCAGCGTCCGCACCACCATCAACCCCCGGATGCAGCGCGCCGCGTTCGACGGGCTGGGGGACAAGAAGGGCGCGGTGGCGGCGATCGAGCCGGCGACGGGGCGGGTCCTGGCGCTGGTCAGCACGCCGTCGTACGACCCGGGTGAGCTGTCCGGCAACGACGCCGCGGTCGGCGCGGCCTGGCGCCGGCTGAACGGCGCCGAGCAGCAGCCGATGCTCAACCGGGCGCTGCGCCAGACCTATCCGCCCGGCTCCACGTTCAAGGTCGTCACCGCGGCGGCCGCGCTGGAGAGCGGCCGGGTCACCGACATCGACGCCCCCACCGATTCGCCCGACCCCTACCCCCTGCCCGGCACCGACACCCGGCTCGGCAACGCCGCGGAGGGGTGCGAGGACGCGCCGCTCAAGGACGCCTTCCGGGCCTCGTGCAACACCGTCTTCGCGCGGCTGGGCGCACGGATCGGGCTGGCCGGCCTGGCCGACACGGCCCGGAGGTTCGGCTTCAACGACCGGATGCTGCGCATCCCCTCGCCGGTGGCGCCGAGCAACTTCGACACGCGGATGGACGCCTCGCAGGTCGCGCTCTCCGCCATCGGCCAGTACGACACCGCCGCCACTCCCCTCCAGATGGCGATGGTCGCGGCGGCGGTCGCCAACGGGGGCCAGCTGGCGTCGCCGTCGCTCGTGGACGAGGTGACCGATGCCCGCGGTGTCGTGGTCGCGGGCGGTCCGCGCCGCACCACGCGCCAGGTGACCGGTCCGGTCACCGCCCAGCAGCTCCAGGAGATGATGGTCGATGTCGTCGAGCACGGCAGCGGACGGCCCGCCGCGATCAAGGGCGTCACGGTCGGCGGCAAGACCGGCACCGCGCAGCACGGGGTGCGCAACGAGGGCACGCCGTACGCCTGGTTCATCTCCTGGGCGCGGGCGAAGGACAGTTACGAGCCGGCCGTGGCGGTGGCCGTGGTGGTGGAGGACGCGGCCGCCGACCGGGCGGACATCAGCGGCGGCGGGAACGCGGCCCCGATCGCCCGCGCGGTGATGGCGGCGGCGCTGGGCTGAGCCCTTCGCGGCGGGCCGGGCGCGGGCTGCACAATGGCCGTATGGCTGATGCGATCCCGCCCATGGAACCTGCTCCGCCCCCGCTGTTGTCCCTGGCCGAGGTGGAGGCGCTGGCCCGGCGCGCGCACTCCGGGCAGACCGACAAGGCGGGCCGCCCGTACGCCGAGCATCTGGCCGCGGTCGCCGCCGGGGTGCGCGAACGGGGCGGCAGCGACGAGCAGATCGCCGCGGCCTGGCTGCACGACGCCGTCGAGGACGCGGCGCTGACCCGGGAGTGGCTGGCCGGTGCGGCGCTGAGCGAGGCGACCAAGGAGATGATCCTGGCCGTCACCAAGCGGGCGGACGAGCCGGTCGAGGAGTACACCGCACGCATTCTGGCCACGCCCGGGGCGCTGCTGGTCAAGGAGTCCGACCTGGCGCACAACGCCGATCCGGCCCGGCTGGCGGTGCTGGACGCGCCGACCCGGGAGCGGCTGACGGCCAAGTACGCGCGGGTGCGGGAGCTGTTGGGGTTGGCCTCGGGACCCTCGGGGACGTCCGGGGCGTCCGGACAGTAGCGGCCGCCGGGGCACGGGCTGTCGGTGGCATGGTGATCGCGCCGTCCTTTCCGCTCGCCCAGGGCCCGCCGGGGTCCGCACATCGGACACCTCCGCAGAAAGGTGTCGTACACAGCTACCCTGCGGCGATGAGCCCCTCGCAGCCTTCACAGCCGCAGCCCGCCCCCGAAGCAGCCCGCGTGATCGCCGCCCTGGAAGGCGTCGGCGTCCGCCGGCACGCCACCGGCCAGGTCATCCTCGACGCCGTCGACTGGCGCGTACGGTCCGGTGAGCACTGGGCGCTGCTCGGCGCGAACGGCGCCGGCAAGACCACCGTCCTGCGTCTCGTCGGGGCGCTGATGTTCCCCACCGTCGGCACCGTCGAGGTGCTCGGGCACCGGCTCGGCTCGGTGGACGTCCGTGAGCTGCGCGCCGTCATCGGGCTGGTCTCCGGCGCGCAGAAGGTGCCGCAGGACGCGACGGGGCACACGGTCGTCCTGACCGGGGCGAGCGGCACCGTGCAGCCGCTGTGGCGCACCTACGACGCGGCGACCCGTGAGCGCGCCCATGAACTCCTCGCCGAACTGGACTGCAAGGAGCTGGCGGAGCGGCCGTACGGGGTGTGCTCGGGCGGCCAGCGGGCCAGGATCCTGATCGCCCGCGCGCTGATGGCCGACCCCCGGCTGCTGCTGCTCGACGAGCCGTTCAACGCGCTCGACCTGCCCTCCCGCGAGGACCTGATCGATGCCCTGCACCGGCTGGCCCTGGGGCGGCCGGAGTTGGCGACCGTGACGGTCACCCACCACCTGGAGGAGCTGTCCCCGTCCGTCGGCCACGCCCTGCTCCTGCGCGAGGGCCGGGTGCAGGCGCGCGGCCCGGTGGGCGAGGTGCTGACCGGAGAGCGGATGACCGCCTGCTTCGGCCGTCCGATCGAGGTGTCCCGGCACGAGGGCCGGTGGCTGGCCCGGTCCGGCAAGCGGTAGGTCCCGGCGGCCGTATCGCCCCCTAAGTGCCCAGGTACGCCGCAGGGGAGAGGGGCAGGAGGCCGACGACACCCCCTAGGGCCTGTCGTTTGGATCAGGCCGGATCAGGGAGCGGGGTCTGGTGCGTGCAGCTGCAAGGCGGAGGAGGGAGTCGACGCGGAGCGTCGGCGAGTGACGACAACGCCGCAGATGCGCGTGCCAGACCCCGCGAGCCCGGCCTGATCCAAACGACAGGCCCTAGCCCTCCCCCGCGGCGTCCCGCACCCCGCTCAGGAACCGCCGGACCGCCGCCTGTTCCCCGGGCTCGAAGGTGGCGAGGAGGTCGATGGTGCGGTCGATCAGCGGGCCGAAGAACGACCGGCCCAGGGCGACCGCGCGCTCGTCGACCTCCAGCAGGACACGGCGCCGGTCGCGGGTGTCGCGCACCCGCCGGATCAGGCCGAGCCGCTCCAGGCGGTCGATCAGCGCCGTGGTGCCGGCGGAGTTCAGCCCCAGTTGCTCACCGAGCCGTCCGGGGGTCGACTCGGTGCCGGCGCGGGCCGCGTCGAGCAGGCCGATCAGGGCCCGGAGGTCGGTGGGGTGCAGGCCGTTGCGGCCGGCGAACCGCGCCCCCGCGAGGTCGAGCCGCACGGTCACCTCGCGCAGCAGATGGACCAGGTCCATCCCCTCCGGCTCCTCCGGGCTCCCCGGCTCCCCCAGTTCCACCGGATTCCCCGGTTCTCCCGGTCCGCCGGGCTCCACCGCGCCGCCGGGCTCCACCGCGCCGCCGGGCTCCACCGCTCCACCCGGCTCCTGCCGCTTCGCCATACGCCGTCGCCTCTCTGCTCTCGCCCGCACCCGTGCTCGTGCCCGCGCCAGCCGTTCCGGTACTCGACGCCTTCCGACGCCCCTCGGGCACTCCGGAACTCACAGCGCCCTGCCCGGAATCCTGCCGTCGACATCCCGGAACTTCCCCGGAACGGCCCCGGAACTTCCCGGGGCTTTCCCGGACTCGGCCATTATTACCTCGCTCAGCGAGATACTTGCCGAGCGAGGCGATGCCCGAGCGTCTCGTTCCGCCGCTTCTCCCCGTCCCGGAGGTGCCCATGACCGCAGCCCCCGCCCCGCAGACTCCCGCGCACGCCCCCTCCCCCGCCTTCCGTGACGCCTACGAGCGGGCGATGGCGCGCTGGCCGGTTCCGGTGGAACGGCTCGACCTGGAATCGGAGTTCGGCACCACCCGGGTCACCGTCTGCGGTCCGGCCGGCGCCCCGCCACTGGTCCTGCTGCACGGCGGCGGCACGACCTCGGCCGTCTGGTACGCCCAGGCCGCCGCGCTCGCCCCCACGCGCCGGGTCTACGCGGTGGACCAGATCGGCGCGCCGGGGCTCAGCGTGCAGACGGGACGTCCGCTGCGGCGCCCTGAGGACCTGTACGTCTGGCTCGACGGTGTGCTCGACGGGCTCGGCCTGGAGTCGGTCGCGCTGCTCGGGCATTCGTACGGCGGCTGGCTCGCGCTGGGTTACGCCGTGCACGCCGCCGCGCCTCACCCCTCCGGCACCCCGGGGCCGCAACGGGAGTCCCCCCGCGCCTCGGCACCCCGGGGGCGGGTGGCGCGGCTGGTCCTGCTCGATCCGACCCAGTGCTTCGCCGGGTACCGGCCGTCGTATCTGCTGCGGGCGCTGCCGCTGTTCGTCCGGCCCGGCGAGCGGAGCACCCGGCGGTTCCTGGCGTGGGAGACGCGGGGTGCGGCGCCCGCGCCGGAACTGGTGCGGCTGATGGGCCTGGGCGCCGCCGAGTTCCGCGGCGCGAAGGTGGTCACGGGGCCGCGCCCGGACGTCACCCGGCTCGGCGCCGCGGCGCCGCCCACCCTGGTGCTGCTGGCGGAGCACAGCCGGGCGCACGACCTGCGCCGGGTCGCCGCACGGGCCGAGCGGACGCCGGGCGTACGGCTAGCGACCGTGCCGGGCGTCACCCACCACTCCATGCCGTACGACCGGGCCGGCGAACTCGGCCACCGGGTGCTGGACTTCCTGGAGGCGGGGCTTCCGGACGGGGCCTGACGGGCCCGGCCGGCCGGCGCCTCGTCGGTCCCGGCGCTCAGCCCTCGGCCGCCCCGTCCGCGATGGCCGCCGCGACCTCCGCCGTACGGGCCTCCTCCTCGGCCGCGAAGCGCTCCGCGTCGAGTTTCTCGGCGAGTTCCTCGTCCTCGGCCATGAGGAGGTCGAGGTTGGAGTCGCCCATCTCGAAGACGCCCATGCCCACGTAGGCGCGCTGGAGGCGTTCGCCCCACAGGCCGATGTCCTTCACGCAGGGCACGATCCGGCTGAAGAGGAGCTTGCGGAAGAGGTGCAGGAACTCGGAGTTCTCGGTGAACTCGGCGGCCTCGTCGTGCGGTATGCCGAAGTTCTCCAGGACTTCCAGGCCGCGCAGCCGGTCGCGCATCAGGTAGCAGCCCTCGATGACGAACTCCTCGCGTTCGCGCAGTTCGGCGTCGGTGAGCTGCTTGTAGTAGTCGCGCAGCGCCATCCGCCCGAAGGCGACATGGCGGGCCTCGTCCTGCATGACGTAGGCGAGGATCTGCTTGGGCAGGGGCTTGGTGGTGGTGTCGCGGATCATGCCGAAGGCGGCCAGCGCCAGGCCCTCGATCAGGACCTGCATGCCGAGGTAGGGCATGTCCCAGCGGGAGTCCTTGAGGGTGTCGGAGAGCAGCGCCTGGAGGTTGTCGTTGACCGGGTAGAGCATCCCGATCTTCTCCTGGAGGAAGCGGCTGTATATCTCGGCGTGCCGCGCCTCGTCCATGGTCTGGGTGGCGGAGTAGAACTTCGCGTCGAGGTCCGGGACGGACTCCACGATCCGCGCCGCGCAGACCATGGCGCCCTGCTCGCCGTGGAGGAACTGGCTGAACTGCCAGGAGGTGTAGTGCTGACGGAGTTCCCCGCGGTCCTTCTCGGTCATTTTGTCCCAGTACTTCGTGCCGTACAGGGACATGGACTCGTCGGGGGTGCCGAGCGGATCGCGGGGGTCGACCTCCAGGTCCCAGTCGATCCGCAGGGTGGCATCCCACTGCTTGTCCTTGCCCTTCTGGTAGAGGGCCAGCAGCCGGTCGCGCCCGTCGTCGTAGTCCCAGCTGAAGCGCGCCGCACCGGAGGCGGGCACCTTCCACACGGACTCACCTGGGTCCTGTACGTAGAGATCTCGGGTCGACACGGGGCCTCCTGGGCTCGCCAAACGCCCTGTCATGGGCGGTCGTTGGCAGGCTCACACGTTTCTTACCGAAGGGTCAATAAGTCGTGCGCAGGGGATTGACGTCCTTGCTGACAAGCAGTCTCATAAGTTTTGACCGCGGGTAACCCACTAGCGAGGTAGCCACAGCCATGACGAGCGCACCCACCGACATGACCGTGACGGACACCGACGTCCTGCGGGACGCCCTCGGTCTGCTCAAGGACCGGGAACAGGTCGCCGAGCGGTTGCTCGACTCCTCCGCCAAGCACTCCTTCGACCCCGACACCGAACTCGACTGGGACGCGCCCCTCGAAGAGGGCAAGTGGTTCTGGCCGCCGGAGCTGGTCTCGCTCTACGACACCCCGCTGTGGAAGAAGATGTCACCGGAGCAGCAGCAGGACCTCTCCCGGCACGAGGCCGCCGCCCTCGCCTCGCTCGGCATCTGGTTCGAGATCATCCTGATGCAGCTGCTGGTCCGGCACATCTACGACAAGCCGGTGACCAGCGCACACGTCCGCTACGCGCTCACCGAGATAGCCGACGAGTGCCGGCACTCCAAGATGTTCGCGCGCATGATCCAGAAGGGCGGCGCACCCGCGTACCCGGTCTCCCGGCTCAACCACAACCTCGCCCGCGTCCTCAAGACGGTCTCCACCACCCCCGGCTCCTTCGCCTGCACCCTGCTCGGCGAGGAGATCCTCGACTGGATGCAGCGGCTGACGTTCCCGGACGAGCGGGTGCAGACGATCGTGCGCGGGGTGACCCGCATCCATGTCGTCGAGGAGGCCCGGCATGTGCGCTACGCCCGCGAGGAGCTGCGCCGCCAGATGGTGACCGCGCCGCGCTGGGAGCGGGAGTTGACCCGCATCAGCTCCGGCGAGGCGGCCCGGGTCTTCTCCGTCGCCTTCGTCAACCCGGCCGTCTACACCCAGGTGGGGCTGGACCGGCGCGAGGCCGTCGCCCAGGTCAGGGCCAGCGGCCACCGCCGCGAGGTGATGCAGTCCGGCGCCCGGCGGCTTACCGACTTCCTGGACGAGATCGGCGTACTGCGGGGCGTGGGCCGCCGGTTGTGGCGCAGCTCGGGCCTGCTGGCCTGAAGCGGACGGCCGTGCGCCCGGCATCCCCCGAGCACCTGTACGAGCCGACATCCGGGCCGGTTACGCTGCTGTTCATGAACGGCAGCGGCACCGCCCCAGCAGTACCCCGACCCGCCTACCGCAGGCTGAGCGTGGAGCAGCGCCGCAGCCAATTGCTCACCGCCGCGCTGGACCTGTTCGCCCAGCGCGCCCCCGAGGACGTCTCCCTGGACGACGTCGCCCTGGCCGCCGGGGTCTCGCGGCCACTGGTCTACCGCTACTTCCCCGGCGGCAAGCAGCAGTTGTACGAGGCCGCCCTGCGCAGCGCGGCCGACATCCTGGAACGCTGCTTCGCCGAGCCGGAGACCGGGCCGCTCACCCGCCGGCTCTCGCGCGCGCTCGACCGCTATCTGGCCTTCGTCGACGAGCACGACGCGGGCTTCAGCGCGCTGCTGCAGGGCGGCAGCGTCGTGGGGACGACCCGTACGACCGCGATCGTGGACGAGGTGCGGCGCGCCGCCGCCGACCAGATCCTGCGGCACCTGGGCGAGCCGGAGCCGGGCCTGCGGCTGCGGATGACCGTCCGCATGTGGATCACCGCCGTCGAGGCCGCCTCGCTGATCTGGCTCGACGAGGACAAGCAGCCGTCCCTCGACGAGCTGCGGGACTGGCTGGTCGACCACTTCGTGGCGCTGCTGGCCGCCACCGCGGCCACGGACCCGCAGACCGCCCGGGTGACCCGGGCGGCACTGAAGCTGGAGACCGCCGAGGGCCCGGCCGGCGACCTGGCCCGCCGCATCCTGCCCGTCGTGGGCGACGCCACCCACCTGCTGTGACCCGGCGCCCGCGCGGCGGCGGTGTGACACTGAGGACGTGAGAAGCGAGAACACCCTCTTCGTCGGCGGCCCGCTGGACGGCAAGGTCCTGCCCGTCCTGCTCGGCGCAACCGGCCGGCCACCGAAGACGTACGAGGTCCCCGTCCCGCACGACGACGGCCGGCCACCGACGGTGCACGTCTACCGCCGCGCCCCCGCCCTGGTGAACCGCCTCGGGCTCCCCAGCGGCTGGAAGTACGAGTACGCCCCGGAGGGCAAGGACCCGGACGAGGGCCCCAAGTGGCCTTGGCGCAGGCCCCGCTGAACGGCCCCGCGCCACGAGCGAAAACCGCACCCCTCCCCCCACGGACAGCCGCCGCACCACGCGAGGGGACGGGCCTCCGGGGGTGGGTGCGGGACGTAAAGCGAAGCAGTCCCGCACCCACCCCCGGAGGCCCGTCCCCGGCACCACGACGCACCCACGCCGCGGCGGCAGCCCGCAAAAAACACCCCTCCCCACCGAAGGTGGGGAGGGGAGAGGCACGGCGGTGCCACCCGCCCACATGGGAGGCCAGCCCCCGCCACAGGCGGCTACCCCATCAACGACCCCAGATACGCATTCGTCTTCTCCGGCTCGTAGAAGAAGTTCTCGAAGTCGGACGGGTCGTTGAACCCGTTGGCGAAGCGGTCGGCGACGGGCTGCAGCTGGCCGGCCGCGCCGATGAGGTTCAGGATGTGCTCCGGCGGCGGCGCCAGCATCGCGTTCGTCCACTTGGTGACGTGCTGGGCGGTGTTCCAGTAGCGGTCGAAGGCGGTCTGCATCCACTCCGCGTCGAACGGCCGGTCGCCGTGCTCGACGATGGAGGCCAGGTAGGAGGCGGCGCACTTGGAGGCCGAGTTGGAGCCCTGGCCGGTGATCGGGTCGTTGGCGACCACGACGTCGGCGGCACCGAGCACCAGGCCGCCGGAGGGCAGCCGGCCGATGGGGTGCCGCACGGTGGGGGCGTAGCGGCCGGCCAGCGTGCCGTTGGCGTCGGTCAGTTCGACCTTGGTGGCGCGGGCGTACTCCCAGGGCAGGAACTTCTCCATGAGCTCCAGCGTCAGGGCGAGGTGCTCGTTGGGGTCCTTGACGCCCTGGAAGACGTCCAGCGGACCGCCGGGGATGCCCTCCCAGAAGAGGATGTCGGCGCGGCCGGAGGTGGTGAGCGTCGGCATGACGAACAGCTCGCCGACGCCGGGCACCAGGTTGCAGCGCACCGCGTCGAACTCGGGGTGCTCGGGGCGCGGGCCCATGCCGTGGACGTAGGCGACGGCGAGCGCGCGCTGCGGGGTGTCGTACGGGGAGCGGGAGGCGTCCCGGCCGAACATGGACACCAGCTCGCCCTTGCCCGCCGAGACCAGCGTCAGGTCGTAGCGGCTCGCGAAGAAGTCCAGGTCGGAGACGGCCGCGCCGTGGATGACGAGCTGGCCGCCGCGCTGCGCGAAGGTCTCCATCCAGCCGGCCATCTTCACCCGCTGGTCGACGGACTGGGCGTAGCCGTCCAGCTTGCCGACCCAGTCGATGGCGCGCTGCGAGCCCTCGGGCGACTCGTGGCTGCCGGGGGCGGCGACGGAGACGCCGAGGCCCTCGATGCGCGGGGCCTGGTTCTCCCAGAAGTTGATCTGGAGGTCGCGCTCGTTCTGCAGCGCGGTGTGGAACATGCACTGCGTCGACATGACCCGGCCGGCGCGGATCTCGTCGGGGGTGCGGTTGGACATGAGGGTGACCTCGTAGCCCTGGGACTGGAGGCCCAGGGCGAGCTGGAGCCCGGACTGGCCGGCTCCGACGATGAGTATCTTCCGCATGGCGGCACTCTTCTCTGCTACTGCTGGTGTTCGGGGAGGGGACGTGGGGGGTGCGGTGGCCCGTAAGGGACCGTGGCCCCGTACGGGGGCCGGTTACTCGGGCGCGGTCTCCAGGGCGTGGCCGACCAGCGCGAGCAGCGACTCGATCACCGTGACCCGCTTCCGCGCGTCCATGATCACGACGGGGACGTGCGGCGGCACGGTCAGCGCGTCGCGCACATGCTCGACGGCGAACGCCTCGGTCCCCTCGAAGTGGTTGACCGCGACGACGTACGGCAGCCCGCAGCTCTCGAAGTAGTCCAGTGCCGGGAAACAGTCCTCCAGGCGCCGGGTGTCGGCCAGAACGATCGCACCGATCGCGCCGCGCACCAGGTCGTCCCACATGAACCAGAAACGCTGCTGCCCGGGCGTGCCGAACAGGTACAGCACCAGCTCCTGGTCGAGGGTGATCCGCCCGAAGTCCATGGCGACCGTGGTCGTGGTCTTGTCCGGGGTGGCGGTCAGATCGTCCGTGTCCGCGCTGGCCTGGGTCATCACCGCCTCGGTCTGGAGCGGGGTGATCTCCGAGACCGATCCGACGAAGGTGGTCTTTCCGACGCCGAAACCGCCCGCCACCACGATCTTGGTGGCGATCGGCGCCCGCGAACGGTCCGTCTGCCAGCTCTGCAGCCCCGCGTCGGCGGCCTGGGCCGCCGGGTCGGACGGGCTCACGGAACCGGGGCTCGCCGTCGGCCCGGCCGATATCGTGTCAGAGCCTGTGAAGTCCACTCAGCACCCTTTCGAGCAGCGCGCGGTCGGGCCGGCCGGAGCCGTGCCCGGTGCCGTAGACGCGAATCTTTCCCTGGTCGGCGAGGTCGCTGAGCAGTACACGGACCACGCCCAGCGGCATCTTGAGGAGTGCGGAGATCTCCGCGACCGAGCGCATCCGTCGGCACAGTTCGACGATGGCGCGCATCTCCGGCATCACCCGGTCGCCCCAGCCGCCGGACGTCAGCTCGCGGCGCTCCTCGGGCGCCTCCAGCGCGGCCACGAACGTCTCGACGAGCAGGACGTGGCCGAATCGCGTCCGGCCGCCGGTGAGCGAGTACGGCCGCACGCGCGAGGGTTTGCGCTCCCCGCCGCGCACGGGGAGTTTGCGACTGCTGCTCATGCCGAAACCTCGCTTCGTCCGCCCTCGCACTCGCTCGGCGCGCACCTCTCCACGGTCCGCTCACTACGTTCGCTCACTGGGCGTTCTCCATCGACTTGCGCAATTCGGTGCGGAGTTCGGGGGTGAGGACATGTCCGGCCCGGCCGACGAACAGCGCCATGTGGTAGGCGATGACGCTCATGTCGCAGTCCGGGGTGGTATGCACCCCGAGCAGCGAGCCGTCGCTGATCGACATGACGAACAGGCTGCCCTCGTCCATCGTGACCATCGTCTGCTTGACCGCCCCGGCGTCTATCAGCTTCGCGGCCCCCTGGGTGAGGCTGCCCAGCCCGGACACGATGGTGGCCAGGTCCGCGCTGGATCCCCGCGGCCCGTCACCCTCGCCCGGCCTGGCCGCCGCCTCCGCCCGTCCGGGGTCGGACGACAGCAGCAGCAGGCCGTCGGAGGAGACCACCGCGACCGAGTGGATTCCCGGTACCTCGTCGACCAGATTGGTCAGCAGCCAATGCAGATTCCTTGCCTGACTGCTCAGACCTTGTCCGTAAGCAGTGGGTGCTTGCGCCTTCAATCGCGTGCCTCCTCGACAACGTGGCTCTCTCCCGGGGCCCCCGCTCCGTCGGTGTCCGTCTGTGGGGTGGTCAGCTCCGCTGTACGTTCCGCGATCTCGGCCTCGACGTCACGCCGACCGCTTCGCGCTCCCGCCTGAAATCCGCCGAGCCGGCGCCGCAGCGCCTCGGCGTTGGCCGCTCCGCTCTTGCGCGGGGCGGTCGGCGCCTGGTTCTGCGCCACGACCTTCGGGGTGCGCTTGGGCAGCCCCATGGAGGTCGTCCGTCGCTCCCCCGCGGGCGGGGTGGCGGCGGGCTGTGGGTCGGCCGGTGCTTCGGCCGGGGACGCGCCGTCGGCCGCGTCCGTGGGGATGGTGCCCGCCCCGGAGGGCGCTCCGGCGTCCGCGGGCCGCGGGGGCTCGCCGGCGCCGCCGGTGGCGGCGGCGTAGGGGCCGGGCGACTGCGGTCCGTACGGGCTCGGTTCGGACGCCGCGTGGGTGGTGGGACCGGCCGGCTGCTCCGCGGCGGAGGCCGGTTCGGCCGGGGCGCCGAGACCGGCCGCGTCGATCGCGCGCTCCGCGGCGGCGACGAACGGGTCGGCGGCGGGGTCCGCTGCCGGGGTGCCGTCGTGGCCCGGCGCGGCGGCCCGGCCGTCGGGCTGCCCGGCGGGCGTGGGCGCGGCCGGGGCCGGGGCGGCGGCGGCCGTGGGTCCGGTCACCGCCGCCGGGTCCCGCCGCGCCCCCCGGGTCGGCAGCGCGTTGGAGTTCGCCTCGGCGACCGAGCCGGGCAGGGTCGGGGTGTGCGCCACGTCCTGGGGCTTGCTCGCCGGGGAGGCCACCGGGGCCGGGCGGGTGGGCAGGATCGAGCCGGGCAGCACGATGACGGCGGTGACGCCGCCCTGCTTGGCATCCCGCAGCTGGACCCGGACGCCGTGCCGGGCGGCCAGCCGCACGACCACGTACAGGCCCAGGCCCAGGGCCTCGTCGACGGTCTCGGAGGACGAGGCGGCCTCGACGTCGGCCAGCCGCTCGTTGAGCTCGGCCATCCGCTCCGAGGTCATCCCTATGCCCTCGTCCTGGACGGAGAGCATGACCTCGCCGCTCTCCAGCAGCCAGCCGGAGAGCTCGACATGGGCGTCCGGCGGGGAGAAGGCGGTGGCGTTCTCCAGGAGTTCGGCGACCAGGTGGCTGACGTCGTCCGCGGCGAACCCGGCGACCTGGGAGTGCGGCGGCAGCGACTGGATGCTCACCCGCTCGTAGCGCTCGATCTCGCTGATCGCGGCGCGCATCACGTCCAGCAGCGGCACCGGCCCCTGGTGGTTGTTGCTGTACTGCTCCGCGCCCGCCAGGACGAGGAGGTTCTCGCTGTTGCGGCGCATCCGCGCGGCGAAGTGGTCCAGCTTGAAGAGGGTCTCCAGCCGCTCCGGGTCCTGCTCGCTCTCCTCCAGCGACTCGATGACGCCGAGCTGGCGTTCCACGAGGCCCAGGGTGCGCAGCGAGAGGTTGACGAACCGGCCGTGCACACCGGACTGCAGGGCCGCCAGCCGCTCGGTGAGCTCGGCGATCTCCTCCCTGAGGGACTCGCCCTGGTCCTGGAGCACCTCGCGCTCGGCGACCAGCCGCTGCCGGCCGCCGACCAGCCGCTTGCGCTCGCCCTCCAGTTCGGAGGTGCGCCGCGCCAGCTCGCCGACCTGGGCGTGCAGCGCGTTGACGGACCGCACGGCGGTGGCGAACTCGTCGTTGCGGCCCTTGTAGCCGATGGGCTCCTCGTGCGCCGGGTCGGCGGCCAGGCGCTTGGCGCCGATCCGCAGCGCGGCGAGCGGCTGGGTCATCGAGCGGGCGGCCCAGATGCCGGCGCCGACGGCCAGCAGCAGGCACAGCCCTTCCAGGCCGATACGGATCTCCAGCTCGGTGACGTCGTCGTCGCGCAGGACGCCCAGGTGCTGGATGTCGCCGGTGGCCATGGCGGATTCGACGCCGCGCATCAGGCCGATGCGGCTGGTCAGCGTCTCCTGGACCCGCTGGCGGTTGAGCCGCAGGTCGGTGGCGTCCAGGCGGGGCTGGTCGGTCAGCCGGGCCAGGTAGCGCTCGGCGGTGTTGACGTCGGCGCCGTTGACGGTGCGGACGTAGCGGTCCCGGGCGCTCTGGCTCGCGGTCTGCTGGAAGTCGCCCAGCGCGCCCTGTTCGCGCAGGTGCGCGACCTGGGCGAGGGTCGCGAGCCGGGGCTGGCTGCCGCCCGCGCCGAGCGCGGCGAGCAGCAGGGCGCGGGTGCCGGCGGCCTGTTCGGCGGCCCGGCCGAGGGCGGGCAGCGCGCGGGTGTCGGCGGCGGCGGAGTCCGCGCGGGCGGGCAGGCCGCGGGCGATGTCGTCGCTGATCGCACCGAGTGCCTGGATCGCCTGGGTGTAGGCGTTGTAGACCTGCTCGGCCGATCCGGCCCCGGACAGCGCCTTTTGACGGGTTTGCGGCAGGGCGGCCAGGAATTTCGCGGCGGTCTTGTAGACCGCGGTGTCGTCGGCGGTGCCCTGGGCCGCGGAGCGCAGCTCGCCGATCTGCCGGTCCACCCGGGCGCGCTGCTCGCGGGAGGCGGTGGCGTCCGTCGCGGCGCTGCCGGCGGCGTTGGCCGTGGTGTTGGCCGTGGTGTTGCCCAGCCCCTGGGCCGTACGGCTGCCGCCGCGCCCCTTGGCGGCGTAGGCGGTCATCCCGTCGCGTTCGTCGGCCAGGGAGTGCGCCAGCGCGACGGCGTGCGCGTTGACCTGGGCGAGGTCGACCAGTTGCTGGCTGTGGGTGGCGTGGTCGGCGGTGGCCGACAGCCCGGGGGCGCCGGCGCCGAGCACGGCGGCGGCCACCACGGCGACCGCCCCGACGAGCCGGTTGCGCACACGCGCGGGACGCCGTCCCGCACCGCCCTCCGTTTCGCCCGGACCCTCACCAGGACCCGAGCCCGTGCTCGGTCCCGAGACCGAACCGGCCGGTGAACCCGGCTTCCTTGCGCCGCCTCGAAGCCGCATCTTCCGCACCGCTGCTCGCATTCCTGTCTCGCCTGTCCACGCCATATGGCGTCGCGGACCCGGCTCGCTCTCCGCTCACGGGGGCGGACCTGCGCGAAGAACGCAGCAGCACACACTTCCGCGAGGGGAAACAGCCCGGCTCTGCGCGTCGCGACGAACGTCCTGGCCCCGCCCCTTGACCGGGCAACGACCCTTCCACCGGCGCCGCGCAGTGGCTCGGCAACACATGCCCGGCCACCTGAAGGAGTGAACATCAATCGGAGTTTGACCATCAACTTCCGTGCGCCAAGGTTTTCGGCCGCCACCGCGCCCCGCCCGGGAACGGGTTTGGAGATGCGTGCCGCTCCTGGAAGGATGCGCGCCCGCACGCCGCCGGGTCCGCGGTCCTTACCTCCGGTACGCCCTTGCCCCCGCCGCGCTCCGGTACCGCCGCGCGCCCCGGTGGCCGGGGGCGGAACCGGAGCCTCCGGCAGACTTGCCGCCATGCGCATCGAACTCGCCACCGAGCCGGGCGACGCCCAACACCCAAACGAGGACTACGCATCGGTAGCCCTGCCCGCCTCCGGCGACGGCGGAGCCTTCGTCCTGCTGGACGGCGTGACGCCGCCCGAGGAGGACTACGGCTGCGTCCACACCGTGCCGTGGTTCACCGCGCGGCTCGGTGGCGCAATGCTCGAACTGTCGGTTTCACACCGGGATATGACGCTCGCTGAGCTTCTCTCGGCAGCCATCTCCAGGACGGCCGATATCCATCGGGCCACGTGTGACCTTTCTCACCCCCGCACTCCGCAGGCAACCGTCGTCGCCGCACGGTGGTCCGGGGCCACCGTCGAGTACCTCGTCCTGTCCGACTCGGTGCTGCTGCTGGAGCTGGCGGACGGCTCGGTGCACCCGGTGCTCGACCGGCGGCTGGACGAACTGCCGTCCGCGGTCCGCGACCGGCGCGCCGCCGTGCGGGCCCTGCCGCGCGGCTCGGCGGAACGGGCCGCGGCGGCCCGGAAGTACGTCCGCGCGGTCGAGGCGCTGCGCAACGCGGAGGGCGGCTTCTTCACCGCGGCGGCCGATCCGACGGTGGCCGCGCGTGCGGTGTCCGGCAGCGTGCCGCGCGCCGGACTGCGCTCGCTGACCGCGCTCAGCGACGGTGCGAGCCGCTGGACGGAGGTCTTCCGGGAGGGCTCCTGGGCCGACTGCGTGGCCCAGGTGACCGGGCACGGCCCGCAGTCGCTGATCGACAAGGTCAGGGCGGCGGAGGCGGCGGACCCGCGGGGCACGGCGTACCCGCGCGGCAAGGCGCGGGACGACGCGGCGGTGATTTTCGTGGCGCCGTGATTTTTGTGGTGCCGTGACAATCACGGGCGGACGGCGGAATTTCCGCCGGCGCGGGGGAACGCCACGGCCGCCGCGCGGGTCCGGGGGCGGACGGCGGCGCCGGACACCCCCGGGGACGAAAACGCGCCCCTATGCCTCGTCGCTCTCCTGCTCCGCGTTCAGCCGGTGCAGGAGACGGGCCAGTTCGGCGACCTCCGCGCGGTCCCAGGAGGCGAGGCGGCGGGCGTACTGGGCGCGGCGGCCGGTGCGGACGCGGGTGAAGCGGTCGCCGCCCTCGTCGGTCAGGCGCACCAGGACGGCGCGGCCGTCGGCCGGGTCCGGCTCACGGGCGATGAGTCCGAGCTTCTCCAGGGCGTGCAACTGGCGGCTCATCGTGGCCTTCCCGACGCCGAAGAAGCCGGCCAGGTCGGTGGCCCGCTGGGTGCCGGCGTCGGCCAGCCGGACGAGCAGGCCGTACGCGGAGGGCTCCAGGTCGGGATGCACCTCTCGGGCCAGTTCGCCCGACGAGGCGCGGGCCCGGCGGAGAAACACCGCCAATTCGCGTTCCAGCGCCAGAAATACGTGGTCCACACCCATCGGTTCGCCGTCCGCCGTCGTCCCGCCGGCTCCGGTGTTGTGCACGTCAGCGCCCATGCCCGCTTTCCCTCACCTGAAAGTTTCCGCCCTCGGCGGCCGAAGCCGCAGCTCGGCCAGTATTTCGCAGGATTAGACCAACGGCAGCCCTCGGCCCCTCTTCTGCCCCCTCGTTCTACGCGCGTATCGTCATTTCTGGCATGGCCATACCAAATGGCCTCCGGTGTCCGCGGTCCCGCCGCGCGCCTCGCACGTCGCACCGCCGCCTCCGCACGCCCGCGCCATGCCGTCACTCCTCCCCCCTCAGGTGATCCACCGAGATCTTCGGAGGCACGTATGTCCGTGCTCAGATCCGGCTCCCCCCACCGACCCGCACGGTCCCTCGCGGCCGTGGCCGGGGTCCTCCTCGCGGTCCTCTCCCTCCTGCTCGGGCTGCCGGGCGCCGCCGGCGCCGCGGCCACCCGGCACGCACCCGAACCCAGCCACCCCGGCCAGGACTGGGCCGGTTCCCAGATCGCCCGGCACGAGGGCACCGCGGCCGGGCTCCCGCCGGCCGCACCGTCCCTCGCGGCGTCCGTCGAGGGCGTGGACGTCAGCAGCCACAACGGCAGCGTCGCCTGGTCGACCCTCTGGAACAGCGGTGTCCGCTTCGCCTACGTGAAGGCGACCGAGTCCACCAGCTACACCAACCCCTCCTTCGCGCAGCAGTACAACGGCTCCTACAACGCCGGCATGATCCGGGGCGCGTACCACTTCGCCACCCCGGACACCTCCAGCGGCGCCGCCCAGGCCACCTACTTCGTCCAGCACGGCGGCGGCTGGTCCCGGGACGGCAAGACGCTGCCCGGCGCGCTCGACATGGAGTACAACCCCTACGGCGCCACCTGTTACGGGCTGAGCGCGGCCGGCCTGGTCAACTGGATGAAGGACTGGTTCGCCACCTACAAGGCGCGCACCGGCCGGGACGCCGTCATCTACACCTCCACCGGCTGGTGGAAGCAGTGCACCGGCAACTCCACCGCCTTCGGCGCCGTCAACCCCCTGTGGATACCGCGCTACGGCTCCTCGGTCGGCGAACTCCCGGCCGGCTGGGGCTTCCACACCGTCTGGCAGTACACCTCGTCCGGCCCGACGGTCGGTGACCACAATCGCTTCAACGGCGCGCTGGACCGCCTCCGGGCCCTCGCCAACGGCTAGCGCGCCCCCGCGCACACGGCGGCGGCCGGCCCGGTCCCTCCGCGGGAGCCGGGCCGGCCGCCGTTGCCTCACGCCGCGAGCGGCACCTGCGCGGCGGCCCCGTTCGAGGCCGGGGTCAGCGCCAGCTCCAGCACCTGGCGGACGTCCGCCACGGCGTGCACCTGAAGGGTTTCGAGGATCTCGGCCGGCACCTCGTCCAGGTCGGGTTCGTTGCGCTTGGGGATCACCACGGTCGTGATCCCGGCGCGGTGCGCCGCCAGCAGCTTCTGCTTGACGCCGCCGATCGGCAGCACCCGCCCGGTCAGCGAGACCTCACCGGTCATCGCCACGTCCGGCCGGACCTGCCGGCCCGACAGCAGCGAGGCCAGCGCCGTCGTCATCGTCACGCCCGCGCTCGGCCCGTCCTTGGGGACGGCGCCCGCCGGTACGTGCAGATGCACCCCGCGCTCCTTCAGGTCGGCGACCGGGAGCTCCAGTTCCGCGCCGTGGGAGCGCAGGAAGGACAGCGCGATGTGCGCGGACTCCTTCATCACGTCGCCGAGCTGGCCGGTCAGCTGGAGCCCGGACGCCCCGGTCTCCGGATCGGCGAGCGAGGCCTCCACGTAGAGCACGTCGCCGCCGGCACCGGTGACCGCGAGACCGGTGACCACACCGGGCACCGCGGTGCGCCGCTCGGCCGGGTCCTGCGCCGACTCGGGGGTGTGGTGCGGCCGCCCGATCAGCGGGCGCAGCTGGTCCGTGCCGACCGTGAACGGCAGCTCCTGCTGTCCCAGTTCGTGCTGGGCGGCGACCTTGCGCAGCAGCCTGGCGACCGTGCGCTCCAGGTTCCGTACGCCCGCCTCGCGGGTGTACTCGCCCGCCAGCTTGCGCAGCGCGGCGTCCTCCAGCGTCACCTCGCCGCTCTCCAGACCGGCCCGCTCCAGCTGGCGCGGCAGCAGGTGGTCGCGGGCGATGACGACCTTCTCGTCCTCGGTGTAGCCGTCCAGGCGGACCAGCTCCATCCGGTCGAGCAGCGGCTCGGGGATGGCTTCGAGGACGTTGGCCGTGGCCAGGAAGACCACGTCGCTGAGGTCGAGTTCGACCTCCAGGTAGTGGTCGCGGAAAGTGTGGTTCTGCGCCGGGTCGAGGACCTCCAGGAGGGCGGCGGCGGGGTCGCCGCGGAAGTCGGAGCCCACCTTGTCGATCTCGTCGAGCAGCACCACCGGGTTCATCGACCCGGCCTCCTTGATCGCGCGGACGATCCGGCCGGGCAGCGCGCCGACGTAGGTGCGCCGGTGGCCGCGGATCTCCGCCTCGTCCCGGACGCCGCCGAGCGCGACCCGGACGAACTTCCGGCCCATGGCGCGGGCGACGGACTCCCCGAGCGAGGTCTTGCCGACGCCGGGCGGGCCGACCAGCGCCAGCACCGCGCCGCCGCGGCGGCCGCCGATCAGCCCGAGGCCGCGCTCGGCCCGGCGCTTGCGGACGGCCAGGTACTCGGTGATCCGCTCCTTGACGTCCTCCAGGCCCGCGTGGTCGGCGTCGAGGATCTCCTTGGCGCCCGCGATGTCGTAGGCGTCCTCGGTGCGTTCGTTCCAGGGCAGCTCCAGGACGGTGTCGAGCCAGGTGCGGATCCAGGAGCCCTCGGGGCTCTGGTCGCTGGACCGCTCCAGCTTGTCGACCTCCTTGAGGGCGGCCTTGCGGACGTCCTCGGGCAGGTCGGCGGCCTCCACCCGGGCGCGGTAGTCGTCGCCCTCGTCCTCGGGGTCGCCGTTCAGCCCGGCGAGTTCCTTGCGGACCGCCTCCAGCTGCCGGCGCAGCAGGAACTCCCGCTGCTGCTTGTCGACGCCCTCCTGGACGTCCTTGGCGATGGATTCGGCGACGTCCTGCTCGGCCAGGTGCTCGCGCAGCGTCTCGGTGGCGTACTTCAGGCGGGCGACCGGATCGGTGGTCTCCAGCAGCCGGACCTTCTGTTCGGTGGTCAGGAACGGCGAGTAGCCGGAGTTGTCGGCCAGCGTCGGGACGTCCTCGATCTGCTGGACGCGGTCGACGACCTGCCAGGCGCCGCGCTTGCGCAGCCAGCTGGTGGCCAGCGCCTTGTACTCGGTGACGAGTTCGGCCACCGCGCGGGGCAGGGGGTCGGGGACCGTCTCCTCGACGGTCGTGCCCTCCACCCAGAGCGCGGCACCGGGCCCGGTCGTGCCGGAGCCGATCCGCACCCGGCCCAGGCCCCGGATCAGCGCCCCGGGGTCGCCGTCGGACAGCCGCCCGACCTGCTCGATCCGCCCGAGGGTGCCGATGCCGGCGTAGGTCCCGTCGACGCGGGGAACGAGCAGCACCCGCGGCTTGTTGCCCGGCGTGGCGGCGGCCTGCGCGGCCTCCACCGCCGCCCGGACGTCCGGGTCGGACAGGTCCAGGGGCACCACCATGCCGGGGAGCACGACCTCGTCATCGAGGGGCAGCACGGGCAGAGTGAGCGATGTGGACGTCGAAGCCATGATCTCCCCTTCGGCAAACAAGTTGAGCTGTACTCACTCAATGCGGCCGGGGTGGGAGATGTTCCCCCGGAGCCGTTCGCTGTGAGCGATCACCCGGGCTGCCAGTGGGCGGGGCGGGACAGGGCCGCCGGCAGCCGGGTCGCCGCGTCGCCCCGGGCCGCGTCGAGCTGCGCCCGGGTGAGGAAGAGGGCGCCGGTGAGGTCGGCGCCGGAGAGGTCCGCGTCCCGCAGGTCGGCACCGATCAGGTCCGCCGTGCGCAGATCGGCGCCGGTGAGGTCGGCCGCGACGAGGCAGGCCCCGCGGAGGCTCGCGCCCCTCAGGCGGGCGCCCTTGAGGCGGGCCCCCAGGAGATCGGCGCCGCGCCGGTCCTTCTTGCGGCCCGGGACCTCGGCCCGTACGAGCTCGCTGGCGCGCAGCAGCAGGGCGTTGACCTCGCTCCGGTGGGCCGGCACGTCGAGGGCCGTGAGCTCCTCGGCACCGCCGCGGGTGAGGGCCTCGGTCTTCTCCAGCGCGGCCCGCAGACCGGCGTGCACCGGGCGGGCGGCCGGCCGGGCCAGCGCCTCGGCCAGGTACCACAGGAGTTCGTGCAGCTGCCGCATGACGGGGAAGACCTCGAACATCTGCCGGGCGGTCCCCGGGGCCCCTCGCCAGTCCTGCCCGCCGAAGGTGACCTGGGAGACCTTCTGGCCGGCGCCGAAGCAGTCGAAGACGGTGCAGCCGGAGAAGCCGCGCGGGCGCAGCTCGGCGTGGATGCCGCAGCGGAAGTCCGTTTGCAGGTTCGGGCAGGGGCGGCCGGCGTCCTTGTCGATCGCGAAGTCCGCGGAGGCCGCGAACGGCAGCGCGACACAGCAGAGCCCGAAGCAACTGCCGCAGTCGGACCGCAGGCCGAGAGCGGCGGTGTCCGAAGCGGCTTCCTGGTGGTCTGGGGACACGGTGCGCGCACTCCTGGGGCCGGCGGGCGCCCGCGGGGCCCGCGGGCGGAAGGAACCGCCATTCTCCCAGGTGCCGGCGGGGCGCCGCGTTCTCCGGGTGCGTGCGCCGCGAGCGGCCAACGGCCCGTTCGCCGACCGGCGTTGTCAGTGGTCGCCCCTAGCCTCGGAACCATGAGCATGATCGGAGCGTATGCACGCGTCACCCCCGCCGAACTCCACCGCGCCCTGGACGATCCCGAGTGGGCGCTGGAGCTGGTCGGCGGGCGGATGGAGGCGGAGGCCCAGGAGTGTCCGCGGCCCGCGCCGGCGCGCTGCCTGGATGTCGACACAGCCTGGGACGCCCTCGGGTTCCTGCTGCGCCGGGCGGCCTTCCCGGTGGACATCGTCCACGGCGAGGAGCCCGTACCCGGCGCCGACGACTGGGGCTACGGCCCGCCCCGCTACCTCACCCCCGAGCGGGTGCGGACCGCCGCCGGGGCCCTGGCGGAGATATCGGGCGAGCGCCTGACGGCCGGGGTCGGTCCCGGGGATCTGGCCGCGGCGGAGGTCTACCCGGCGATCGTCTGGGAGCGGGGCATGCCCCTGGACTTCGTGAGCGAGCACTACGAGCTGCTGCGGCCGTTCTTCCGCGCGGCGGCGGACGAGGGGGACGGCATGCTGATGTGGCTCGGATAGCGGCGCGGCCGGGTCCGGCGGGGCCGCGCCGGGAGCTCTTCGAACACGTCCTCACACCGCGTCAGGACTGCTACCTTCACGGCATGTTGCAGCGGATGTCGGGGGTTTTCATCGGCGCATTCTTCGGGACGGTCTTCGTGGTCGCGAACGCCCACGAGCCGCTGAGTCCCGCGATCGGCCTCGCCCTGCGGGTGCTCGCGGTGCTCACCTTCGCCGGGCTGGTGGCGCTCGCGCTGCGGGCCGGGCGGCTCGACGGGCCCGAGGCTCAGGACGCCGAGCCCGCCCGTGCGGACTGGTTCCGGGGGCGGTTCGCGTTCGTCGTGGGGGCCGAGGCGGTGCTGCTGGTCGGCGGCAATCTCGCGCTGCGGGCCGCGGGCGCTCCGCCGGAGACCGCCGTGGCCTGGATCGCGCTGATCGTCGGTCTGCACTTCGTCGCGCTGATGGCGGTCTGGAAGCAGCGCAGCATCGCCGTTCCCGGTGTCGCGCTGACCGCGCTGGGCGTGACGGGACTGGGCATGGCGGGCACCTCGGCCGTGGCGTGGGTGCCGTTCGTCAGCGGGGTGCTGTCCGGTGTGGCGCTGCTGGGCGGCTGCGCCTACGCCATCGCGGGCACCTACCGCTCGGCGGTCCGCTCCGGCCGGCGGCTCCCGGACGCTCAGTAGGTCCGCATGCCCCGCAGCGCCGGATGACCCAGGTCGCCCAGGAGCGGCGCGGGCCGGGCGAGGGCGGTGCGCCAGCGGCGGAGCAGCGGCCAGCTCGCGACGCCCAGGGCGAGCGAGAGCAGATGGCCCCATTCGGTCATCGGGTCGGCGTAGGCGAGCAGATCGGTCACGGCCAGGTAGCCGACGCCGGCCAGCAGCGGCCAGCGCAGCCAGCCGGGCAGCAGTCCGGCGAGGGCTCCGATGCTGGTCATCACGCCGAAGCTGATGCCGTAGTCGAGACGGTGCAGCGAGCTCTCCGGCAGCCGGCCGGCGGCGACGGAGAAGGCGACCGGCACCTCGGTGGCGAGGGTGGCCAGCACATGTCCGCCGAAGAAGACGGCGGCCGTGCGCAGTGGGCCGATCCGCCGCTCCAGCGCGGTCAGGACGAAGAGGAAGCCGAGGGCGTACGCGGAGGTCATGCCGCCCGCGATCCACAGCGCGCTGGCGACCAGCACCAGCAGCGGGGCCTGCGCGAGATGGGCGACGTCCGTGCTGGAGCCCTGGAGCAGGTCGGAGACGAGCGCCGGGTCGGCGTACTCGGCGAAGAGCGAGGTGGCCACGAGGAGCAGGGCGTAGCCGAAGGTGAAGGGGGTGCCGAGGGGCGTGGGCAGCAGCCGCCCGGCCCGCCGCCGCGGGGGCACCGGCGCCGCGGCGGGCTCCGCCTCCCGCGCGCGGACCGTGCGGGGCACGCGCTGGCGGGGGATGCCCGCCAGCAGGCCCGGCGCGAGGGCCGGTGACGCGTCCGGGCCGCGGTCCGGCCCCGGTATGACGGAGGGGGCGCGATCGGCCCGCGCTCTCCCGGCGGATCCCAGCCAGCTCACTTGTCCGAGGCCCCTTCCGTCCCTGGCGCGTCCGGTCAGCCACGTCCATGTCCCGGCCGTGGTTCCCCTGCCCCGCCCTACGTTCCGGACCAGCCTGCACGCTCAACCCATGAGGAAGCTGTGCGAGTGACATCCCTCACATGAGGCAACCCCGGTGAGGAGCCTCACGTCCGTAACCGGGGCCGGTCCCCCCGTCGCATTCCGTTGGACCGGCACGGCCCGTATTGGCCACCATGGGCGCCATGGCTCCCGTGACTCCGACCCAGGAAACGACCGGCCTCCCCGAGGCCCCGCGCACGCTCGACCGCCGCGAGGGCCCGTACGGCGAGGTGGTGCTGCGCCGGCGGGGCGGACCCCCCGCCAAGACCGGAGTTGACGGCTCCGGCACCCCCTCCGCACCCGTGATCTACGAGATCATCGCCAACGGCTGCTTCCTGATGGACACCTCCGACGGCCGGTCCGAGCGGCTGCTGATCGACGCCGCGCTGGACGCGCTGCCGGCCGAGCGGGACCGGCCCTCCGTGCTGATCGGCGGCCTCGGCGTCGGGTTCTCCCTGGCCCGCGCCGCCGCCCGGCCGCGCTGGGGCCGGATCGTCGTCGTCGAGCGCGAGGAGGCGGTCATCGACTGGCACCGCAGGGGCCCGCTCTCGGCCGTCTCGGCGGCCGCGCTGGCCGATCCGCGCAGCGAGATCCTGCACACCGACCTGGTCGCCCACCTGCGGCCGGAAAACACCCAGGACACCTACGACGCCCTGTGCCTGGACATCGACAACGGCCCCGACTGGACCGTCACCGAGGACAACGACAGCCTCTACTCCCCCGCCGGACTCGCCGCCTGCCGCGACCGCCTGACACCCGGCGGCGTGCTCGCCGTCTGGTCCGCGCAGCCGTCCCCGGCGTTCGAGGAAGCCTTGCGAAATGCCGGTTTCCACGGGGTACATACGGAAGAGATCCCCGTTGTCCGAGGCGTCCCTGACGTGGTCCATCTCGCGCGCAAGGGCGCGTAGCCGACACTCGCGCCATGCCCGTACGCTGCTGCCCAGCAATACGCGACCACGCAGGGGCGGGCGATGGACCAGACTCAGACAACGCAGGGCGGCGCCGCCGCCACGCCGGGCGCCCAGCGCCGGGTACTGGTCGTGGAGGACGACCCGACGATCGTCGACGCCATCGCGGCCCGGCTGCGCGCCGAGGGCTTCCAGGTGCAGACGGCGACCGACGGGCCGGCCGCGGTGGAGACCGCGGAGGCATGGCAGCCGGACCTGCTGGTCCTCGACGTGATGCTGCCGGGCTTCGACGGCCTGGAGGTGTGCCGCCGGGTCCAGGCCCAGCGCCCGGTGCCGGTGATGATGCTCACCGCACGGGACGACGAGACCGACATGCTCGTCGGCCTCGGCGTCGGCGCCGACGACTACATGACCAAGCCGTTCTCCATGCGGGAGCTGGCCGCCCGGGTACACGTCCTGCTGCGCCGGGTCGAGCGCGCCGCGCTGGCCGCACACACCCCGCGCAGCGGCATCCTGCGGCTGGGCGAGCTGGAGATCGACCACGCCCAGCGCCGGGTGCGGGTGCGCGGCTCGGACGTCCACCTGACGCCCACCGAGTTCGACCTGCTGGTCTGCCTGGCGAACACCCCGCGCGCGGTGCTCTCCCGTGAGCAGCTGCTGGCCGAGGTGTGGGACTGGGCGGACGCCTCCGGGACCCGTACGGTCGACAGCCACATCAAGGCCCTGCGCCGCAAGATCGGCGCCGAGCGCATCCGTACGGTCCACGGCGTCGGCTACGCCCTGGAGACCCCGGCCGCATGACGCGGCGGTGGTGGCACACGCCGGTACGCGAGCTGGGGCGGCGGGTCTGGGAGGGCCTGCGCCCGCTCGACCCCTACCGCTCGGTCAAGGCCGCGCTCGGGGCACTGGTCAGCGTCTCGGTGATCATCACCACGCTGCTGGTCTTCGTCGCGATGCACTCGGCGACCGAGCTGCGGGTGATCACGATCTTCTCGATCATCGCCTCGCTGCTGATCACCCAGTTCGTGGCCAACAGCCTGACCGCCCCGCTCGACGAGATGACGGACGTCACCCGCTCGATGGCGCACGGCAACTACAGCCGCCGGGTCCGGGCGGAGCGCCGCGACGAGTTCGGCGACCTGGCGACCGCCTTCAACCGGATGGCGGCCGACCTGGAGGCGGTGGACACCCACCGCAAGGAGCTGGTGGCCAACGTCTCGCACGAGCTGCGCACCCCGATCGCCGCGCTCCGCGCCGTCCTGGAGAACGTGGTCGACGGGGTCAGCGAGCCGGACCCGGAGACGATGCGGACGGCGCTGAAGCAGACCGAGCGGCTCGGCCGCCTCGTCGAGCACCTGCTGGACCTGTCCCGCCTCGACAACGGGGTGGTGCCGCTGCACGCCCGGCGCTTCGAGGTCTGGCCGTACCTGTCCGGGGTGCTCAAGGAGGCCAACATGAGCCGGGGCGCCTCCACCCTGTCGGGGCCGTCGGGGGTCGCCGGCTCCGGCACCCACACCCGTACGGACGTCCACCTCCACCTCGACGTCTCGCCGCCGGAGCTGACCGCGCACGCGGACGCCGAGCGGCTGCACCAGGTCGTGGCCAATCTCATCGACAACGCGATCAAGCACAGCCCCCGGCACGGCCGGGTCACGGTGCACGCGCGGCGCGGCGAGGGCCCCGAGAGCCTGGTGGTGGAGGTGCAGGACGAGGGGCCCGGCATTCCGGAGTCGGAGCGCTACCGGGTTTTCGAGCGGTTCAACCGCGGCGGCCCGGCGCCCTCGGGCCCCGGCTCCGACGGGGGCACCGGCCTGGGCCTGGCCATCGCGCGCTGGGCCGTGGACCTGCACGGCGGACGCATCGGCGTGGCCGAATCCCCGCGCGGTTGCCGGATCCGGGTCACTCTTCCGGGGTTGGAGTCAGCTCGAAGCTGACGCCGCTGACGTAGGGTCGGTGGTTGGGAGCACTCCCGCGGCGATCACGCCTACCCGGATACAGGCAAACCTTGCGTGTTTCCCGTCCGGTCGTGTCCCGAAACACGTCCGGGAATGTGACGTACACGACGAGTACCCCTCCCAGCCTGCATCGAGGGTCACAACAGGCGTAGCCTTTATTCCCGCTGTCCACCACCTTAGGAAGCGGAAGAGGGCGGTTGCCGCCGTGTCGCTACAGTCCCCCAACAGCTCGAGCATCTCGACCGACCACGAGGGGCAGGGGAAGAACCCTGCCGCCGCGTTCGGTCCCAATGAGTGGCTCGTCGACGAGATCTACCAGCAGTACCTCCAGGATCCGAACTCGGTAGACCGAGCCTGGTGGGACTTCTTCGCCGACTACAAGCCGGGCGGTGCCACCGCGCCGGGCCAGCCGGCGGAGGGCTCCCCCGGTGCAAGCACCGGCTCCGCTGGAGCGGCTGGCGCCGCGCAGCCTCCCGCCCCGGCCCAGTCGACCCCGGCGCCCGCCGCCGAGCCCAAGCCGTCAGCCGCCGCGCCGGCGACCCCGGCCAAGCCGGCCGCGAGCGCACCGGCCCCGGCGAAGGCCGCACCGGCCAAGCCGGCCGCCAAGGCCGCCGCCCAGAAGGCCGACGGCGAGGTCACCGCCGGTCCCGAGTTCGTCACCCTGCGCGGCCCGTCGGCCGCCGTTGCGAAGAACATGAACGCCTCCCTGGAGCTGCCGACGGCCACGTCCGTCCGCGCGGTCCCGGTGAAGCTGCTCTTCGACAACCGCATCGTGATCAACAACCACCTCAAGCGCGCCCGGGGCGGGAAGGTCTCCTTCACCCACCTCATCGGGTACGCGATGGTGCAGGCCCTCAAGGCCATGCCGGCGATGAACTACTCCTTCGCGGAGAAGGACGGCAAGCCGACGCTGGTCAAGCCGGACCACGTCAACCTCGGTCTGGCCATCGACCTGGTGAAGCCGAACGGTGAGCGCCAGCTCGTCGTCGCCGCCATCAAGAAGGCCGAGACGCTGACCTTCTTCGAGTTCTGGCAGGCCTACGAGGACATCGTCCGCCGGGCCCGCGACAACAAGCTGACGATGGACGACTTCACCGGGGTCACCGCGTCGCTGACGAACCCGGGCGGCATCGGCACCGTCCACTCCGTGCCGCGCCTGATGCCGGGCCAGTCCATGATCATGGGCGTCGGCGCGATGGACTACCCCGCGGAGTTCCAGGGCACCTCGCAGGACGCCCTGAACAAGCTGGGTGTCTCCAAGGTCATGACGCTGACCAGCACCTACGACCACCGGGTGATCCAGGGCGCCGCCTCCGGCGAGTTCCTGCGGGTCATGAGCCAGCTGCTGCTCGGCGAGAAGGACTTCTTCGACGACATCTTCAAGTCGTTGCGGATCCCGTACGAGCCGATCCGCTGGATGCGCGACATCGACGCGTCGCACGACGACGACGTCACCAAGGCCGCGCGGGTCTTCGAGCTGATCCACTCCTACCGGGTCCGCGGCCACGTCATGGCCGACACCGACCCGCTGGAGTACCACCAGCGCAAGCACCCCGACCTCGACATCACCGAGCACGGCCTCACCCTGTGGGACCTGGAGCGCGAGTTCGCGGTCGGCGGCTTCTCCGGCAAGTCCATGATGAAGCTGCGCGACATCCTCGGCGTGCTGCGCGACTCGTACTGCCGCACCACCGGCATCGAGTTCATGCACATCCAGGACCCGCAGCAGCGCAAGTGGATCCAGGACCGGGTCGAGCGCTCGCACAAGTCGCCCGAGCGCGAGGAGCAGCTGCGCATCCTGCGCCGGCTGAACTCCGCCGAGGCGTTCGAGACGTTCCTGCAGACGAAGTACGTCGGCCAGAAGCGCTTCTCGCTGGAGGGCGGCGAGTCCGTCATCCCGCTGCTGGACGCGGTCATCGACTCCGCGGCCGAGTCGCGCCTGGACGAGGTCGTCATCGGCATGGCCCACCGCGGCCGCCTCAACGTCCTCGCCAACATCGTCGGCAAGTCCTACGCCCAGATCTTCCGCGAGTTCGAGGGCAACCTCGACCCGAAGTCGATGCACGGCTCCGGCGACGTGAAGTACCACCTGGGCGCCGAGGGCACCTTCACCGGTCTCGACGGCGAGCAGATCACGGTCTCGCTCACCGCCAACCCCTCCCACCTGGAGGCCGTGGACCCGGTCGTCGAGGGTGTCGCCCGCGCCAAGCAGGACATCATCAACAAGGGCGGCACGGACTTCACGGTCCTGCCGATCCAGCTGCACGGTGACGCGGCGTTCGCCGGCCAGGGTGTGGTCGCCGAGACGCTGAACATGTCGCAGCTGCGCGGCTACCGCACCGGCGGCACGGTCCACGTCGTCATCAACAACCAGGTCGGCTTCACCGCCGCCCCGGAGTCGTCGCGCTCGTCCATGTACGCCACCGACGTGGCCCGCATGATCGAGGCGCCGATCTTCCACGTGAACGGCGACGACCCCGAGGCCGTCGTCCGCGTTGCCCGTCTGGCCTTCGAGTTCCGCCAGGCGTTCAACAAGGACGTCGTCATCGACCTGATCTGCTACCGGCGCCGCGGCCACAACGAGTCCGACAACCCGGCCTTCACCCAGCCGCTGATGTACGACCTGATCGACAAGAAGCGCTCGGTGCGCAAGCTCTACACCGAGTCCCTCATCGGTCGCGGCGACATCACGCTGGAGGAGGCCGAGCAGGCGCTGCAGGACTTCCAGGGCCAGCTGGAGAAGGTCTTCACCGAGGTCCGCGACGCCACGACGACGCCGGCCGCCCCCGAGGTCCCGCAGCCGAAGGCCGAGTTCCCGGTCTACGTCGACACCGCGATCTCCCAGGAGGTCGTCAAGCGGATCGCCGAGTCGCAGGTCAACATCCCCGAGCGGGTCACCGTCCACCCGCGTCTGCTGCCCCAGCTGCAGCGCCGCGCGGCCCAGGTCGAGGACAACACCATCGACTGGGGCATGGGCGAGACCCTCGCCATCGGCTCGCTGCTGATGGAGGGCACCCCGGTCCGGCTCGCCGGCCAGGACTCCCGCCGCGGCACCTTCGGCCAGCGCCACGCGGTGCTGATCGACCGCGAGACCGGCGACGACTACACCCCGCTGCTCTACCTCTCCGAGGACCAGGCCCGCTTCAACGTCTACGACTCGCTGCTGAGCGAGTACGCGGCGATGGGCTTCGAGTACGGCTACTCCCTGGCCCGCCCGGAGGCGTTGGTCATGTGGGAGGCGCAGTTCGGTGACTTCGTCAACGGCGCCCAGACCGTCGTCGACGAGTTCATCTCCTCGGCGGAGCAGAAGTGGGGCCAGACGTCCGGCGTCACCCTGCTGCTGCCGCACGGCTACGAGGGCCAGGGCCCGGACCACTCCTCGGCCCGGATCGAGCGCTTCCTGCAGCTGTGCGCGCAGAACAACATGACGGTCGCCGCGCCGACCCTGCCGTCGAACTACTTCCACCTGCTGCGCTGGCAGGTCCACAACCCGCACCACAAGCCGCTGGTCGTCTTCACCCCGAAGTCGATGCTGCGTCTGAAGGCCGCGGCGTCGAGCACGGAAGAGTTCACGACGGGCGGCTTCCGCCCCGTCATCGGCGACTCCACGGTCAAGCCCGAGGACGTCCGCAAGGTCATCTTCTGCTCCGGCAAGGTCTACTACGACCTGGAGGCCGAGCGCGAGAAGCGCGGCGCGAGCGACACCGCGATCGTCCGCATCGAGCGCCTCTACCCGCTTCCCGGCAAGGAGCTCCAGGCGGAGATCGCCAAGTTCCCGAACGCCGAGAAGTACCTGTGGACGCAGGAGGAGCCGGCGAACCAGGGTGCGTGGCCGTTCCTCGGCCTCAACCTGATCGACCACCTCGACCTGGCCGTCGGCGCCGATGTCCCGCACGGCGAGCGCCTGCGCCGCATCTCGCGGCCGCACTCCTCGTCGCCGGCCGTCGGCTCCGCCAAGCGCCACCAGGCGGAGCAGGCACAGCTGGTCGCGGAGGCCTTCGACGCCTGAGGCGCCGAGGTGCCGGGGTGACCGGTGGAGAACAGCGGAAGGGCCCGTCCCCGGTGGGGGCGGGCCCTTCCGCGTGCCGGGGGCCGGGCGCCGTGGCGGCGCCCGCCGGACGCCGTCGCCGGACTCCGGTCCTAGACGGGCTGCGGTTCGAAGTCCCAGTACGGGCGGCGGCGGCGCCGGGCGGACAGGGTGTGCGGGTGCTCGGGGCCCAGCGTCTCGGAGAGCTGCCCGATCGCCTCCTGCTCCAGCTTCGCCGCCTCCTGGCCACGGCGCAGCGCCCGCAGGTCCTCGGCGAGCGCCGTCTTCGCGGAGAGGGTCAGCGGATGGGTGTCGCCCAGCGCGGCCTTGGCGCGCGCGAGGGTGGCGCGGCCCAGTTCCACCGCCCCCTCCTCGTCGTCCACCCGGTTGCGGGCGGCGCCGGCGTTCAGCGCGCAGCCCAGCGTCCAGGGGTGGTCGGGACCCATCGCCTCGGTCATCCCGCCGAGCGCCCGGTCCGCGAGGGCCAGCGCCTCGGCGGAGTCCCCGAACTCGGCGCGGACCAGCCCGACGTTGCCGAGGGTGCCGACGGTGTAGGGGTGGCGTTCGCCGGCCAGGGCGCGGTAGCGCTCGGCGACCTCCTCGGCGAGGTCGCGGGCGTGCCCGAGGTCGCCGTGCTCCCGCAGGAAGGTGGCGTGGTCGGCGCGCACCATCAGCGTCTCGGGGTGGCGGGGCCCCTGCACCCGGCGGGAGCGCTCGACGAGGTCGGCGAGGAGCGCGGCGGCGCGGGCGGTGTCGCCGGAGCGGCGCAGGCACAGCGCGAGGTTGTGCTCGGCGCGCAGGGTCTGCGGGGTGTGCGCGCCCATCACCTGCAGGTGCAGCCGGGCGTTGAGTTCCTGGCCGGAGGTGGCGTCGCGGTAGCGGCCGAGCAGGCGCAGCGTACGGGCGTAGGCGGTGCCGGCGTTGAGGGTGAGGTGGTGGCGGGCGCGCAGTTCGCGCTCCCGGAACGCCAGCACCTCGCGGTGGGTGACCAGCGCTTCGTCGTAGCGTCCGAGCAGCGCCAGGACAGTGGCGAGGTTGTGCCGTGAGGAGAGGGTGCGGGGTGCCTCCGGGCCGAGCAGGGCGGCGTAGGTCCGCCAGACGGCGTCGAAGAGGTCGTAGGCCTGCCCGTACGCGCCCAGGGCGATCAGGGTGCCGGCCAGGCCGTCCTGGGCCCGCAGCAGGTCGGCGTCGGCGGGGTCCCGCTCGGCGGTGAGCTGGTCGACGACGGCGCTGCCGACCGCCTCGGCCTCGCGGTAGCGGCCGAGCCTGCGCAGCATGTTGGCGTGCTGGTGGGTGAGGACGAGCATGGTGCGCTGGGTGGCCGCGAGCCGGGTGCGCCAGCGGGACATGAACTGTTCGCACAGCCGCAGGCCCATGCGGTACTCGCCGCGGACCCGCAGGTATTCGACGCAGTTGAGCAGCAGCTGCTGGACCGCGGGCTCGGGGCTGTCGAGGACGCCGGCCGGCTCCAGGTGCGGGATGAGCGCGGCGTAGCGCTCCCAGTAGCGGGTGTCGGCGGGGTCCTGCGGGTCGGCGGTGACCAGCACCCGGCAGGCCGTCGCCGCCATCAGGTCGCGCTCGTCCTCGGTCATGTCGCTGCGCAGGAACCGGTGGTAGAGCCGGTGCATCAGCGCGGTCTCCACGGCCGGTTCGGCGTCCTGGGAGGCCTGGTAGTCGAGGCGTACGGCGGTGGACTCGGTCAGCCGGCGCAGCGCGGTGTTCCAGCTGATCGGCTCGGCGGCCAGGTCGGCGAGGTGTTCGGGCAGGTCGCCGCGGCGGGCCTGGGCGAGCATCGGGACGGGGATGGCGTCCGGGGCGAAGAACGCGAACAGCTTGAGGAGTTCGACCGCGGCGGGGCTGCGTTCGCGCAGGGTGTTGAGGGTTATGGCCCAGCTGGTCTGGAAGGCCATGGGGTAGTCGGAGGAGATGCGGATGCCGACCAGGCTGGGCTCGCCGCGGCGGATCAGCTCGATGTACTCCTTGGGCGACATCGGGTTGGCGTCCAGCCAGGCGGCGGTCTGGGCGAGCAGCAGCGGCAGGTCCTGGACGGCGTCGGAGAGCAGGTCGGCCTCCATCGGCGTCAGCCGCGGGGCGCGGCGCCGGGCGTAGGCGACGCTCTCGACGCGGTCGAAGGGCAGCACCTCGATCTCCTGGGCGCTGCCGGAGCCCGACCAGTCGCGGGTGAGGGTGGTGATCAGGACGTGGCCGCGGCCGTCCGGCACCAGGTCCTCGATCTGCTCCATGTCGTCGGCGCTGTCGAAGACCAGCAGCCAGCGGCGGTAGGGGCGGCCGACGCGGAGCGCTTCGTGGACGGCGCGGATGCGGTCGCCCAGCTCCCGGCCGACGGGCAGGCCGAGCCGGGTGGCGAGTTCGGCGAGCTGTTCGCGGGCGGCGCCGCGGTTGGTGGCGCTGATCCACCACACCACGTCGTAGTCGTTGCCGAAGCGGTGGGCGTACTCGGCGGCGATCTGGCTCTTGCCGACGCCGGAGGTGCCGTACAGCGCGATCCGGGTCTCCAGCGGCGGGCCCGCGCCCGCGCCGGAGCCGGCCAGCTTGCCGTGCAGTTCTTCCAGGACGCCGTCGCGGCCGGTGAAGCGGTTGTTGCGGCGCGGGATGTTCCACACCTCGGGCGGGTTGTTCGGGAAGCGGGGCGCGCCGGGCGCCTCCTCGTCCACGGCCCGGCCCGCTCCCGCGATGCCGAGCCGCTGCAGCACCCGGCGGTTGGCCTCCTGGGCGTCCAGGTCGCGCAGGTCGGCGGGGCGCAGCAGGGAGGCCGTGGCGGGCAGGGACTGGGTGGCCACGCTCACCGCGGCGAACCGGTCGGCGTGCGGGGAGACCACCTCGCGCAGGGCGGCCGTCCACTCCTCCTGCGTCTTGGGGCCCAGCCGGAAGTACCAGTCGTCCAGCACGATCAGCAGCCGGCCCTCGGCCTCCAGCAGCCCCGACAGCTCCTCCACCAGCGCGGTGTCCACCTGGGGGTCCCACCGCAGCAGGGTGGTGCCGTGGCCCTGCGCCTCCAGCTGGTGGGAGATCCACGCCGCCCAGGGCCGGGTGAAGCCGGCATAGCTGATGGTGATGTGTTCGCCGGAGCCGGTGGGACCGGAAAAGGTGGCCTGATCGACCATGCGACCGTCTCCCTGGGATGCGATGGTGCGCGCGTCGGAGGCTGGCTCATCGGGCACGCCCTGGCTCTTCGGCACGATAGCCCAAGTGTCCCCCCATATGACGACAGTGCGTCAGGTCAGCTCGGCGGCACCTCGGTTGAGGGCGACGGCGGCGTCCAGCCGGGCCGCGATGTGCCGTATCAGGCGTTCCAGGTCGGCGCAGTAGACGGACGGGTTGGTGAATCCGCCGGCGTCCGCGCGGTAGCGGTGGGCGTAGTTGCCGCCGCCGCACACCTCCACCAGGGCGCAGCCGCGGCACTGCGCGGCGAGGCCGTCCCGGCCGCTGCGGCGGGCGGCCATCCCGGGGTGGGCCAGGGCCTCGTCGAAGGTGTGGCGGAAGACGTCGAGGCCGGTGGCGGCGGCGCCCTCGTAGGCGGACTTGAGCGAGTCCACCTGTTCGATGGCGCCGTCGGTGTCGACGACCAGGGCGACGACGGGCGAGAGCCCGACCGCCTCGCTGGAGCTGGGGCGGCCCAGCAGGAGGCCGAGGATCTCGGTGAACACCCGCACCCGGGGTCCGGGGCCGCCGTCCCACCACAGGTCGAAGACGGTGCACAGCCAGTCGCCGTACGGGGTGCGGCCGGCCTGCCCGGGGACGGCGGGGCGGGAGCGGCCGGCGGTGGTGGCCGGCGGCGGGCTGGTCCAGTTGGCGTGCGGGAGGAGGAAGTCGACCATCGGGGGGTCCAGGGCGCGCAGCGAGTCGTGGACCTCGGCGGGGTCGGCGGTGATGTCGACGGTGCACAGGATGCCGGCGAACACGTCGGGCCGGTCGCGGAGCAGGCGTGCGGCGCGGGAGACCGCGGGCCAGGAGGACCGCCCCGCGTGGTCGACACGGCGGCGGTTGAGGCCGGGGGTGCCGCCGTCCAGGCTGAGGCCGAGGCGGAACCCCGCGGCGGCGAGGGTGTCGATCGTCTCGGGGGTGAGCAGTGTCCCGTTGGTCTGGACGCCGAACTCGGCGGTGCAGCCGGCGGGCAGCGCGGCGCGGATCGCGGCGGCCTGCTCCAGGAGCGGTCCGGGGCCGGTGAGCAGCGGCTCGCCGCCGTGCAGGTCGATCCGGACCTCGCGCAGCCCGTGGGTGCGGGCGTGTTCGGCGATGCGCAGGGCGGTCTGCCGGACGGTGGCGGCCGGGACGGCCGGCGGGCGGGCGCGCCAGCTGCGGTCGGGGCCGGTGTAGATGTAGCAGTAGGTGCAGGCGAGGTTGCAGCGGCTGTGGACCTTCAGGACGAACTGCCGGAAGGGCACCACCGGGGTCCGGCCGGTCTTCTCCCCCGCCACGGCGTCGCCCCCTGCACTCGTCTGCCTGCGTCGAGGTGCGGGATCGACAGCTCCCGCCCGCTGACTGGTACATGGCTCGGCCCTCGGCCGAGGAACCAGATCCCTGAGGCAACTGGCCGGTTCCCTTGCACGTTTGCCCAAAAACCGCCGTTCTCGCCTGTCAATGCAAGGCTTTTTCCGGGCCGTCCTCGTAATACGCCACGGCGTCGTCCGCCGACGGCCAGTTGCGCAGCAGCAGCGCCGCCACCTCTCCCAGCACCGCGTGGTCCGTCCGCGCCGCGAGAACGCCCACGTCGACCCCGGCGAAGTCCGGCAGCCGCTCGGCCGACGGTCCCGGCGGGGCGGCCACCGCCGGTTCGGTGCGGGGGGTAGTCGCCACGCTGCTCTCCTCAGGCCGGCTGGACGGGTGTGTTCCCGAACTCCCGTCCACAGAAACACGATCCGGGACGGACGGCCAGGCAGCCGGCCCGGCGCGCGGGGCGGTCAGGCGGTGGCGTCGAGGGCGCGCATGCGGGCGCGGGTGCGCTGGGCCTCCGCGCCGGACTCCTCCGCCGCGCGCTGCCACTGCTCCCAGCTCTCGCGGTAGGCGTGCAGCGCGGAGCGGGGCCCCGCGGTGACCTCCAGGACCTCGCCGCGGCGGTGGTGGGCGCGGGCGGCCAGCACGGGGCTGTCGGCCCGCCGGGCGGCCGCGGCGGCCCGGCGGAAGCAGGCGGCGGCCCGGTCGTGGCGCTCGCGGGAGTCGAAGCGGCGGTCCAACAGCAGCTGGACGTCGCCGACTTCGAGCCATGCCTCGGCCGACACCGCGTCCGGTACGTCCGCGCCGCGGGCGGCCAGCTCCAGGATCCAGTCGGCCTCGTGCAGGTCGGCGAGGGAGGGCTGGCGTTCGTAGCGCAGGCGCAGGGCGCGGCCGAACAGCAGGCGGTGCCGGCCGAGGCCGGGGTCCTGCGGCCCGGCCCGGCCCAGTGCCTCGCGCAGTACGTGTACCGCCTCGTTGGCCAGCCGTCTGCCCGGCCCGTCGGCCGGCTCCAGCCGGGCGCGCAGCAGCAGCGCCGCGCCGCGCTCGGCGAGCAGCGCACTGTGCTCGGGCGAATCGGGGGTGGCCAGGCGGAGCGCGGCGGCCAGCGCGGCGACGGCGGCGTCGAGGGCGGCCAGGTCGCCGGTGCGGGTGTGCAGGGCCTGCTGCACGGCGGCCGTACGGCGCAGACCGGCCACCTCCAGGGCCGGGTCGCCGAGGGCGCGGGCCATCGCGCGGGCGCGTTCGAGGGTGGGCAGCACGGACCTCAGCCCGGGGCCGTCGTGGAGCTGGCGGGCGGCCGCCAGGTCGAGCAGCGTCCGGCACACCAGCCGGTCGGCGGCGCTGCCGCGGCGGCGCAGCAGGACGACGGCGGTGTCGAGGTCGTCGGCGGCGCGCAGCGCGAGCGCCCCGGCGGGGTGTCCTGCCGCGGGACGGCGGGCGGCCCGGCGGGCCGCGTCGAGCAGCACACCGCCCCGGGCGGCGTAGACCTCGCCGGGCACCTGCTCGCCGCTCGGCCACCGGTCGAGGAGGGTGGTCAGGGAGCGTTCCGCCTCGTCGAGGGGGTCGTCGGCGGCCGCCTCGTCCCGCTCCGGCGGGCCGGCGGTCCCGGGCGGGCCGGCGGCGGGCAGGGCGGCGAGGCGGCGCAGGACCTCGGTGCGGAGCACCATGCTCTCCAGGACACGCGGGTCGAGCAGGCTCATCAGCCCGCAGGCGGCGTGCAGCCGGCGGGCGGCGTCGGCGAGCGCGGCGCGCTCCTCGTCTGCGGTCCCCGCGCTTTGCCGTTCCTGTGCGCGGGCGTGGGCGACCCGGCCGAGCACGATCAGCGCCCGGGTGCGCTCGGCCTCCCGGCCCGCCTCGGCCGCCTCCCGGTCGCCGGGCGCGCCCTGCGCCGTGGCCCGTTCCGCGGCGCGGGCCGCGCGCTCGGCCTCCTCCAGGGCGTCGGGCTGGCGCCAGGTCGCCCAGGCGTGCAGCAGGGCGCGCGCGAGGTCGGTACCGGCGACGGGCAGGCGGGCGGTGGCGGCGCGCAGCAGCCGGACGGCCTCGATCAGGTCCCGTACGGCCCGGTCCTGTTCGTAGCGCTCCAGGAGGGCGGCGCCCTCGGCAGCGGGGCCGTCGGCGGCGTACGGCCGCCGGTCGGGCGGGCGCAGGGCCGGCTCGAAGCGGCGCAGCACCCGCTCCGAGACTCGGGCGAAGGGTTCGGGGACGGCGCGCTGGCCGGTCTCGGGCTCCCGGCCGCTGCCGGAGAGCATGGCGACCGCGACGGCCGGGAAGTTGCGGGCGCTGCGGCCGAAGGTGCGCTCGATGTAGAGCGAGCAGTGCTTGAGGACCAGGGCGGCCTCGCCGGCGCTGAGCCGGCCGAGGAGTTCGTCGCGCACGCCGGGCACGAACTCGTACCACGGGCCGCCGCCGGCCTGCTCCGCCGCCGGCCGCTCGTCCAGGGGGAGCTGGGTGACCAGGCCGCTGAGCAGCACCTCGGCCAGCTCGGCCGGGCCGGTCTGCGGCAGCATCGCGCGCTGGACCAGCTGGATGACGGGCAGGGCGAGCGGGACGGCCGAGAGGTGGACGGCGAGCAGCCGGGCGGCGGGCGAGGACTGCTGGTCGAACGCGCGGACCAGATGGGCGGGGGTGGCGCGCTCGGACACCGGCGGCGGCCCGGCCGGCTGCCCGGCGCCGTGGTCGGCCCGGACGACGCAGGCCGCGCCGCGCAGCGAGAGGCCGGCGTCCGCGGCGGCCAGCCGGGCCCAGGCGCCGAGGGCGGAGGGGGTCGCGGACAGGACCGGAACGGCGCGTTCACGGGGCGCTTCGGGCGGGCCGCCCGGTGCCCCGGCGGGCCGGCGCCTGCGGCGGGCGGGCCGGAAGCCGAGGGCTTGGTAGGGGCCCTGGCGGCGTACGAGGGTGCCGGCGACGGCGGGCAGCAGGGTGCGCGCCCACATCCGCTGGGGCAGCGGCTGGACCACGGCGAGCGGGGCGTCGGCCGACCAGCGGTAGAGCAGCCGCTGCAGCCGGCCGTCGCGCCACAGCGGGCCCGCGCAGTCGCTGACGACGAGGGTGAGGTGGTGGCCCGTCGGGTCGTGCAGCTGGTCGGCGGGGCGCAGCGGGCGGCCGGGTCCCGGGGCCGCCGCGACGCCGATGTCCGGGCCGTGCGGGTGGAGGTAGTGCACCGTCACGTCGCGGAAGGCGCCGACCCGTTCGCAGACCTGGCGCAGGTCGTGCAGCATCTGTTCCCAGACGGCCATCGACGACGAGCCGTCCATCAGCAGCCGCAGCGCGGCCGCCCTGCGGTGCACCCCGCGCAGCACCGGGATGATCATTTCGGCGTGGGCGGAGAGCTCGGCGGTGGCGGGCTCGTCCAGCTTCCGGCGGGCCGGGGCGACCGGCGGGCGGTAGCGCTGGATGGGCCGCAGCGCGCGCTGCAGGGGCAGCAGCCCGGGGAACGCGGAGGCGATCGGGACCGCGACCTCGCCCAGGCGCTGCCGGTCCGGGTCGGGGAGCCGCTCGTCGCCGGTGGGCAGCAGCTCCGCGACCCGGCGCCGGGCGCCGTCGCGGAGCGCGGACGAGGCGGGGTCGGCGTCCGGGGAGCCGGGGCCGCGGGCGTCGTCCGGCGAGGCCGCGCGGGCACCCGGGGACTCCGCGGACACCGCAGGTCCCACCCGGAATGTGGCCGGATCTGGACCGTCGGGTTCCTGCCCGCGGGCGGGCTCCCCGTCCGCGGGCCCACCGGCCCGGGACGCGTCCGGGGTGATCCACTGGGCGAGCCAGAGGGCGTCGGCCATCCCGCGGGCGTCGGCCGGCACCCCCGCCGCGGTCAGCCGGGCGACGAGTTCGTCGAGGGGGCCTGGGCCGGGCTCCCCGAGGGGCACCGCACTCACCTCGTCCGATCAAGAGGCCGCATCAGCTCCGCCGTCAGACGCCGCCGGGTCTCCTCCTCGTCCTCGTCCGTCCAGCCCGCCTTCTGGGTGAGGTGGATGGCGTTGAAGAGCTGGTCGACGGCGCGGACATCGCCGGGTTCGCGGTCCAGGAAGCGGTCGATCACCGCTTCGTAGCGCTCGGCCGCGCCCTCGCCGAAGTGCGCCCGCACCATCGCGGCGAGCCGCTCCTTGTCGGGCGCCGGGATGTGGAGGTGGATGCAGCGGCGCAGCAGGGGGGCGGGGAAGTCGCGTTCGCCGTTGCTGGTGAGGACGATGAAGGGGAAGGCGTGGCAGCGGACCCGGCCGTCGCGCACCGTCACCCGGGCGCCGTCGTCGCTGAGCACCTCCACCTCGGGGGCGGATCCGGCCAGCCGCTCCAGCTCCGGAATCCGGAACTCCCCTTCCTCCAGCACGTTGAGGAGGTCGTTGGGCAGGTCGATGTCGCTCTTGTCGAGTTCGTCGACGAGCAGGACGCGGGGCCGGGCGGCGGGCAGCAGGGCGGTGCCCAGCGGGCCGAGGCGGATGTAGCGGCCGATGCCGCCGCCGGGTTCGTCGGTGGGATCCGCGCCGTCCGTCTCCGCGTCGTCCGCGGCGCCCGGCGCGGCGCGGGCGATCTGGAGGTCCTGGAGGCGGCCGATGGCGTCGTAGTCGTACAGGCCGTCGCGGAGCGTGCTGCGGCTGACGACCGGCCAGCCGAGGACCCGGCCGAGGCCGAGTTCATAGGCGACGGAGTGCGCCAGGGTGCTCTTGCCGCTGCCGGGCGCGCCGGTGACCAGGAGCGGGCGGCGCAGGTAGAGGGCGGCGTTGACCAGTTCGCGCTCGGTCTCGCCGGGGCGGTGGTGGCTGGCCTCCCGGTGCTGCACGCCGAGCCTGCGCTCGGAGGAGGGGTCGAGGGCGGCCGGCGGCGCCACGAGCGGCCCGCCGTCGAAATCACGCCACGGGGGAGGCGGCGGAAGGTGCTCGATTCCGTCGTGCGGTGCCCCCGCGCCGCGGTAGATGAGCCAGTCGCTCACGTCGGAACTCCTCGTCGCCGGCCAGGCCCTCGGTCAGGAGCGATGATCATGGCGGGCCGCCGGAGACGTCGGCACCGTCCAACCCCGGCCTCCCCCGCGTCCGCCCCCGCGATCACGCTGTACGCCATCACGGGCACGTCCTCCACGACGCTATGCCAGGACCCAGCCGGACGGAAGCGCGCGGGGCGGTTTCCGGTCTCGCACGGGGGCGTCGCGGGGGCCAAGTGCCCTGCGCGGGGCGCCACTTGCGGCACGAGGGGCGGAGGCGGCCGGAGCGGGCACCGGGCGCGTGCGAGGCGCTGGGGGGCGTGCGCGGCGCCCGGATCACCGGGGGGCGGCTCCGGGCTCCGCTCATCGCGGGGACAGCTGGGGACGGTCGGCGAACAGCGGCGGGATCGGGTCCTCCGGATCGTCGTAGAGGAGCACCAGATCGCGGGCCCAGTGGGTGCCCTCCCCGGCGGCCTCGGCGGCCTTGGCGCGCAGCTGCCGGACCAGTTCGGGGAGGCGGACCAGCCCGCCCGAGCCCTGGAGCAGCTCCCGCACCCCGCGGTGGAACTCCTCGCACCGGGCGTCGCAGTCCCGCTCCTCGCCGTGGCCGCCGGCCGGCCACAGCCCGGCGGGGAAGCCGGTGTCCAGCACCGCGCCGACCGCGTCCCGCCCGAACCCGTCGGCGACCGTGTGGCACAGCGCGGGCAGCGCGCCCTCGCCGGCCGTCTCCAGCAGCCGCCAGACCGCCTCCGCCGAACCGGACCCGGCGCCGTCGCCCGCCTGCGGCGCGATGCGCAGCGCCCGCAGTTCCCCGGCGGCGGCCAGGCCCTGCCAGCGGCGCAGCCAGGCCGGGTCGACCTGCTCGCGCCGCCCCTGGTCGCGCAGGATCACCGCGCGCCCGGAGCCCACCGGCCGCAGCCGGGCGGTGCGCCGGGTGGAGGCCGCCACCTCCCACCGGCCGGCGGCGGTGTGCCAGTGGCCTTCGGGGACGGCGACCTCCAGGCGCACCCGGGCGCCCGGTCCGGCGTCGCCGTCGGCCCGCAGCAGCCGCCCGCCGAGCCGGCACAGCACCTGCTCGCGCGCCTGCTCGAACGGCACCCCGCCGGCCGACTCCTGGACGTCCACCCGCAGCCACTGCCCGCGGCCGTAGCCCTCGCTGACCGACCAGTTGAAGAGCTCCGGTCCGCCCTCGTCGTAGAACAGCGGCTCGAACTCGACGAGCACCGAGCGCGGGCGGCGGCGCACCGGTCCGATCCTGCGGCGGTCCTGCGGCTGCAGCACCACCGCCTTGGCCTGCACGAACTCCGCGAGGCGGGCGGCCTGTCCGCGGACCGCGGCGGCCTCGTCGCCCGGTACGTCGCGCGCCTCGTCGGCGGTCAGCTGCGCCACGATCCGCAGGTAGTGCACGAAGGCGCGCAGCTCCGTGTAGGGGTCGCTGCCCTGGTAGAGCGCGCCGTGGCCGTCCCGCCAGGTGCGCAGCGACCAGGCCCCGGGCCCGTCCCCGCGCTCCAGCACCTCGCCGACCGCGGCCTCCACGACCAGCGGATCGCGGGGTGCGGGCAGGCGGGCGAGCAGGTCCAGCGCCTGCAGCCGCTCCTGCACGCCCCACAGGCGGCCCCGTCCTGACATGATCGCGTGCTGGGCGTCGAACCAGGTCGGCCCGGCGGCGCGGCCGAGTTCCTGCCCGGCCCAGTGCCAGCGGTCGTGCAGGCTCATCAGCGCGTGGTACGGGTCGGGCCCCAGGCCCTCGGCGCCCGGGACGAGGTGTTCGGGTCCCAGCCCGCGCAGCGCGGTCACCGGCACCGCGAGCCCGACGTGGTCCTGCTGGTGGCGGCCCTTGACGATGCCGACCACCTCGCCGCGGTCGCAGTCGATCAGCGGTCCGCCGGAGGCGCCGGGGGTGACCCGCACATCACTGCCGAACTGCAGCCCCCGGGCGTCGCGGGCGCCGAAGCGGACCGCGATGAAGGGGTCGACGGGGGCCCGCGGCGCGGCGGGCGTCTCCCGTGCCGCGCGCCCGGCGCGCCCCCCGGACCGGCCCGCGGCCGCGCCGCCGCGCGCCCCGCCGTTCCCAGGGGCCTCCCCGCCCCCCGGACCCGGCTGATCGTGCCCGCGGAAGATGTAGGCGTCCTCCAGGAGCGTCGCCGGCTGGTCGCTGAGCCAGGCGCAGGGGTGCTCGGGCTCCGGGTCGAGCAGCCGGACCAGCGCGAGGTCGGCGCGGGCGGCGGGGCCGGCGTCCGGGTCGGGCCGGCTGAGGTCGTACGCCGGGCGCGCCGGCACCACCCGGCCGCCGAACGCGACCCCGAGGACGCCGTCCGGCCCGGTGTCGCGGCGCCGCCCGTCGCTCGCCGCGAGCACATGGGCGCAGGTCAGCACCCATCCCGGGGCGATCAGCACACCGCTGCCCCAGGGCCGTCCCGCGGTGGCGCCCGGCCGGGCGCGCAGGGAGACGGTGGTGCGTCCGGCGTGGTCGAGGAGCTGTGCGTAGTGGGCGGCGCGGTCGCCGCGCCCCGCGGGCTCGGAAGTCGTCATCAGCGGCTCGCGTCGTCCGGCTCCCGGCGGCCGGCCGCGTCCCGCCGGTGCGGTTCCGCCGGCGGCGCCGCGTCCTCGCGCCGCCAGGTGAGCGTGACCGAGAGGTTGGCCTTCGCCTCGCCGTCCGCGAGCAGGGCGACGGCCTTGCCGGGCTTGGCCGAGAGCTCCACGCCGAAGGTCACGCTGGTCTCGTGCGGCGCGACCCGCTCGGTGGCCCGGCGGACGCTGGCGGCGACCCCGCCGATCACCTCGCGGAGCCCCTCGACCCGGGCGCCGAGCGCGTCCCAGGCGCCGACGTCCTCGAATTCGCCGTCGGCCTCGTCCGCGTCGCCGGGCCCGGCGAGCCCGGGGGCGTCGAGCCGGGAGACCCGGGCCCAGACCTCCGTGCCGTCGGGCAGCTCGATCCGCTGCGGGCGCTCGTGCATCACGGCCTCCTGCTCCCCGTGGGCGGCAATTCCCCCCTTGCCGCGGGACCGTTGACAGGTGATCAGGCTAGCCCCCGGCCGCCTGTGGCGCGAGAGGTCCGTGAGCCTGCCTATCCTGGCCGGGAATGACCCATGACCCCTGGTGGAGAGCGCGTGTATTTCACTGACCGTGGCATCGAGGAGCTGGAGAACCGGCGCGGCGAGGAGGAGGTCACCCTCGGCTGGGTGGCCGACCAGCTGCGTACGTTCGTCGACCTGAACCCGGACTTCGAGGTGCCGGTGGAGCGGCTGGCCACCTGGCTGGCCCGGCTGGACGACGAGGACGAGGACGAGTAGCGGTCCGGTCCCGCCCCGGCGTACGGGGCGGGCCGGCCCTGCGCGGCGGATGCCGCGCGACTTCCCGTGCGCAGGGCCCACCGCCGCGCGGGCGGCGGGCCGTACGCGAACAGTCCCGGGTCAGACGTAGCGCAGCGCGTTGCGCATCCGCATCTTCACGTCTTCCTCATCGTTGAACGCCGCCCGCCCGGCCCGCGCGTCGTGCTCGGCGTGGGCCCGCTTGTTGTTCAGCTCGGCCCTCCGCGCCCCCTGCTGGGCGGCACGGAGCGCGTCCCGGATCTCCTCCGCGTGCCGCGCGTGCCGGCAGGCCCCCTGCCCCTGGACGGCGTACTTCTGGGTGGCCTGGTTGTGGCCGATGGCCTTCTTGTAGCTGTGGGCGCGGTCGGCCGACAGCGCCTTGTCGTTCGCCGAGTTCGTCTTGACGACCAGGCTGTGACAACTCGCGGCGGCGGAGACCGGAGCGGGGGCGGGCGCGGCCTGTGCCGACGCGACCGGCCCGGCCACCGCGGCACCGAGCATCAGAACCGAGAGCAACCCCGTTGTTTTACGCACGTGTTCGACTCCTCCATGGCATGCGCCACGACATCGATGGACACCCCCGAGGACGCCGGCACCGCACCGGACGGTTGCGCCGGCCGCACCCGGAAAGATCAAGGACGCACGGCACAGCGCGCACATGGGACACACCCCCGAACACGGCACTTGACTTGCCCCATCCGCGATATATCGTGTGTGAAGTGAACGCGATATGTTGCGTTGCAGCCGTCCAGGGGAGGCAGGCATGTCCACGGGGACCGAGTGGTCGCACCGACCGACGCAGGTCAGCTCACCACGCACGCTGGAGATCACCGAACCCTTCGACGCCGTGACCGTGCGCCTGGTCAACGGCACGGTCAACGTCGTCGGCACCACGGACGACGGCCCGGCCCGGGTCGAGATCAGCGAGCTGCACGGCCCGCCGCTGACCGTCTCGTGCACGCACGGCACCCTGTCGGTCGCCTATGACGACCTCCCGTGGAAGGGCTTCTTGAAGTTCTTCGACCGCAAGGGGTGGAACCGCAGCGCGGTGGTGTCGGTGACCGTGCCCGCCGCCACCCGCGTCGAGGTCGGGGTGGTCGGCGCCGCCGCGATGGTCTCCGGCATCACGGGGCGCACGGACGTCCGCGGCGTCTCCGGCGACAGCACGCTGGTCGGACTGACCGGCGAGGTGCAGGCCGACACCGTCTCCGGCAACGTCGAGGTCCAGTCGGTCAGGGGCGCGCTGCGCTTCCACTCCGTCTCGGGCGATCTGACGGTCGTCGACGGCGCGGGCGGCGCGGTGCACGCCGACTCCGTCAGCGGCGACATGGTCCTCGACCTGGACCCCGGGCAGGACGCCGACATCGCGCTGACGACGGTCTCCGGGGAGGTTGCCATCCGGCTGCCCGACCCCGCCGACGCCACCGTCGAGGCCAACACCGCGAGCGGCACGGTCTCCAACGCCTTCGACGACCTGCGGGTCAGCGGTCAGTGGGGCGCGAAGCGGATCACCGGTTCGCTGGGCGCGGGCAGCGGCACCCTCAAGGTCACCACCGTCTCCGGCGGCCTGGCCCTGCTGCGCCGCCCCGCCGCCGAGGACGGGGGCGGCCGGGCCGCCGCTCCCGGAACGGGCCCCGCCCCCGGCCCGCACGACGACTCCCCCGCCGGCCCGCCCTCCGGGAAGAAGGTGCTCTGAGCATGCCCCCCGTCTTCGCCCACGGCCGCCTGCGCCTCTACCTCCTCAAGCTGCTGGACGAGGCGCCGCGGCACGGCTACGAGATCATCCGCCTCCTGGAGGAGCGCTTCCAGGGCCTCTACGCCCCCTCGGCCGGCACGGTCTACCCCCGGCTGGCGAAGCTGGAGGCCGAGGGCCTGGTCACCCACGCGACCGAGGGCGGCCGCAAGGTCTACTCGATCACCGACGCCGGACGCGCCGAACTCGCCGACCGCGGCGGCGAGCTGGCCGACCTCGAACTGGAGATCCGCGAGTCGGTCGCCGCGCTGGCCTCCGACATCCGGGAGGACGTGAGCGGCTCGGCGCGCGATCTGCGCCGCGAGATCCGGGAGGCCGCCCAGCAGGCCCGCAAGGACGCGGGGACGCCGGGGAAGGCGGGGCGGAAGGACGGCGGGGCGCCGGACGCGGAGCGGGACGCGGCCGGGCGGCACTTCGCCGAGGCAGCCGACTACCTCGACGCCGCGTTCGGCGACAAGGAGTCCTGGCGGCAGGCGAAGGAGGACTTCCGGCGCGCCAGGGAGGAGTGGAAGGAGCAGGCCCGGCGGGCCAAGGAGGAGAGCCGCCGCGCCCGGCAGGACGCCCAGCGGGCCCGTAAGCAGGCCAGGGACGCCCAGGTGTTCGCGCGCGAGGAGGTCCAGCGGGTCATCAGGCGCGTACAGGAGCAGACCCAGGAGGCGGTGCGGTCCGGCGACTGGTCGGGGGCGGTGCGCGAGGCACTGTCCGAGGTGTCCCGCGAGGCCGGGCGCTTCACCGGCGGCCCGTCCGGCGCCGGGCGGGGCGACGCTCCGCAGGGCGCCGGGCGGGACCGGGCGGACGACGGGACCCGGGTGACGGTCGAGCGTGTCGACCTGGCCGAGGAGGGCCCCGAGGAGGGCCCCGGGGCGGGCCCCGGGGCGGGCCCCGGGGCGGGCCCCGGGGCGGGCCCGGCGGCCGCGTCTCCCCCGGCCCCGGAGTGGGCAGGGGAGCCGGCGGGCGACGATCCGGCCCGCGACTTCGACCGGCTGCTGGACCGCTTCCGCGACGACCTGAGGGACGCCGCCCGCGATCACGGCGTCACGGCCGAGCAGCTGAAGGAGTCCCGCCACCGGCTCTCCGCGACCGCCGCCCACATCGGCGCCCTGCTGCGCCACCCGGAGCGGTACGGGGGCAATGGAGGGCGGGAGGACTGAGGGGGCGGGGCGGACGAGGCGGACGGAAGGGCTGGGCGGCCGGGGTGGCGCGGCTTGCCCCGGACCTGTGGGCCGGAACCGGCACCCCGGCCGCCGCCACCCCGCCACGCCGCGCAGGCCGGGCGCCCTTGGGAAACACACCCCCGCCACGCGGCCGGGCGCCTCCCGGGGCGCGCCCGCCGCCCCTCCGTCGGCTCAGCCCCCGGCCCCCGCCACCTCCGGCGCCCCGACGCACGAGCGCAGTGCCTCGATGAGCCGTTCGGCGCGCTGGTCGCCGCGGCCGCCCATCCGGTTGGCGGTGTAGGCGAACCCGACGCCGAACTCGTCGTCGCCGAAGGCGAACTGGCCGCCCGCGCCGCTGTGGGCGAAGGAGCGCGGCCCGAGCAGCCGGCGGAACGCCGAGTCGAGGAGGAAGCCGCTCCCCCAGCGCGCGCCGAGGTCCGGGAAGCCGGACCAGGAGGGCCCGCCGGACAGCTGCCGGACGGCGTCGGTGACGGTGTCCCGGGACAGCAGCCGGGGCCCGCCGTCCAGGCCGGTGGCGACCGCCGCGTACAGGGCCGCCAGACCGCGCGCCGACGAGACGCCGCCCGCGCCGGGGAATTCGGCGGTCAGCAGGGCGGGGGAGTTGTAGCCGTGCGGGTCGTCCAGTCCGGGGAAGGGCACGACCCCGTTCATCGTCAGGGCCCGCATCGGCAGCAGGTCGGCGCTCGGCAGCGCCGGCCGGTCCGCCGCCTCGACGAGCCGCGCCATCCCCGGCACCTCCTGCGGCGGCACGCCGATCCAGGTGCGCAGCCCCAGCGGGTCGCCGATGACCTCGCGGAAGCGGGCACCGGGCGTACGGCCGGTGCGGCGCCGGATCACCTCGCCGACGAGGAAGCCGAAGGCATGGGCGTGGTACTCGAACGCGGTGCCGGGCTCCCACAGCGGCCGCTGTTCCTCCAGCGCGCGGATCACCGGCGTCCAGGCGGTCAGCTCCTCGAACGCCAACCGCCGCTCGACCAGCGGGATTCCGGCGGTGTGGGCGAGCACCATCCGGGTGGTGATCCGCTCCTTGCCGTGCCGCCCGAACTCCGGCCAGCAGTCCGCCACCGGGGCGTCGAGGTCCCACTCCCCTTCCTGTGCGAGCTGGTGGGCCAGGATGGTGACGACGGCCTTGGTGAGGGACATGACGGGAAGGACGGTGTCCCGCGCCCACCGGCGCCCCGTCCGGTCGTCGGCGACACCGCCCCACAGGTCGACGACCTTGCGGCCGTCCACGAACACGGCTGCCGCGGCGCCGAGTTCACCGCGTTCGGCGAAGTTGCGGGCGAACTCGTCGGCGAAGGCCCCGAACCCCTCGTCGGCCCATCCGTGGTACGGCATGCGGCGCTTCCTCTCACAGACGCAATGGCCCCCCGTGGGCCGTCGGCCGGGGCACCCTACGCACGGAGGCCGCCCGGACTCGATCGAATATCCGGCGCACCGGGGGACGCCGGCGCCTCCCGGCCGCGGCGGCCGGAACCGGTGGGACCCAACCCCGCTCCAACTACGGACAGTTGTCATCTGCGGCCTGGATTCACGCGGCGTAATCGGGGAAGTGACTACTTCGCACGGCTTTTCACCCGGCACCGGCCTCCGGGGAGCCCCGGCCGCCCGGCGCCGCGGGCCGACGGCCGTGCTGCGGACCACGGTCCCGCCCCCCTTGTCTGCGCACGCATCGTGAAGGCCATGAGGTAAAGCGATGTCGGAATACCCTTCGGTCGCCCGCCGGATGTGGCACCTGCTGGAGCCGCTGCACGCCACGCTGTACTTCGCCCCCGAAGCCCGCCAGGTCGCCGCCGGCCTCGGCCATGACGTGTCCTCCCGCTGGCCCAGCTACTTCGCCTGGCGCACAGCGCCGCTGGGCGCCGCGGGCCCCGAGCTGGTGGCCGCGACGTACTACAGCTTCAGCCCGCGGATGATCGCCCGGTACCTCCCGCGGATCTGGACCGTCGCGGACCCGGCCAAGGTCCTGGACGCGCGGCTGCTGGCCATGGACCGTGCGCTGACCGCCCTGACCGGCGGCCGGCTGAGCGCCGCGCAGCTCGCCGAGGCGGCCCGGCTCGCCCGGCAGGCCGCCGAGAACGCCGGCCCGGCCGCCCGGCCGCTGGCCGCCGCCAACCGCGATCTGCCGTGGCCGGACGCCCCGCATCTGGTGCTCTGGCAGGCCGCGACGGTGCTCCGCGAACACCGCGGCGACGGCCATCTGGCGGCGCTGCTGACCTGCGGGCTCGATCCGTGCGAGGCCTTGGTGTCGTTCGCCGCGGTCGGTGCCGCGCCGGCCGCCGACTTCGCGGGGCGCGGCTGGAGCGCTCAGGAGTGGCGCGACGCCCGGCACCGCCTCGCCGCCCGCGGCTGGATCGCCCCGGACGGCACCGCGACCGAGCGCGCCCGGACGGAACGCGGGGCGATCGAGCGGACCACGGACCGGCTGGCGGCCGGTCCGTGGCGGGCGCTGGGCCACTCCCGCGCCGAACGGCTGGCGCAGCTCCTCCACCCCGTCGTGGGCGCGGTGTTCGAGGCCGGCTACCTCCCCCGGCGCAGCACCCTGGGCATCGGAACGGTCAAGGTCGGCTACCCGTAGCGCGTTTCAGCCGCCGCACCGGGCGACCCGCCGCCTCAACTCGCGCGCCGCCCCCGGGACTCCTCGAGCACCCGCACCACCTCGCCGTGGGTCACCCCGTGATCGGCGAGCACCGCGGCGGCCGGTCCGCGCCCGGCGGCCAGCGCCAGCAGCAGATGCTCGTCGCCGAGGCAGCGCTCACCGCGGCCGACCGCGATCCGCAGGGCCCGCTCCAGCACGGACTTCGCCTCCGCGGTGAACGGCCGGCGCAGCCGCCCGCGGCGCCCGGCCCGTCCGTCGGCGGCCAGCGCGCCCACCCCGTGCTGCCGCTCGACCCGCGCCACGACCGCGTCGACATCGATCCCGAGCCCGGCCAGCGCCGCCGCGTCGGCCGTGGACACCCCGCCGCGCCGGCGCACCGTCGCGAGGGCGTCCACCACCGACGCCCGCCGCTCGTGGACACCGAGCGCGCCGAGCACCGCGGCGGCCGGTGAGTCCCTACGGTCCAGCAGTGCGAGCAGCAGCTCCGGTTCGCCGACCGTGCCGCTGCCCGTACGGTCCGCCTGCTCCGCCGCCCCGCGCACCACCGCACGCGCCCCGGCCGTGAACTTCTCGAACATCAGCGCCTCCCGTGCTTCTTGTGCACCGCCTGCCGGCTGATCCCCAGCTCCGCCGCGATCTCCTGCCACGACCAGCCCTTCGCACGGGCGCTGCGCACCTGCACGGCTTCGAGCTGCTCCAGCAGCCGGCGGAGCGCGGCCACGGCGCGGAGCCCGACCCGGGGGTCCCGGTCACCGGCCCGCTCGGCGAGATCCGTTGCTTCGGTCATGGCTGTCAATTTACGTTGACACAGACGGCGCGTCAACCATCATTGACACGCGACGCGCTACGGACACGGAGAGGTGCTACGGACACGGGGAGGGGGACGGCCAAGAACACGCGGGACCTGTCGATGACGCGCAGGGCGAATCAAGGACGGGCGGGGCCGGTCAAGGACGCGCGGAACCGGCCGTGGACAGGGCGATCACCACCGCCGTGCCGTCCGTCCGCAGCCCGGCGGCGGCCGCGTCCCGCGCCGTCAGCAGCGCCGCGTCGAACCGCGCCAACTCCGCCTCCTCCGCGCCGGGTGCCGTGATCAGCGCGGGCCCCTCGACCGCCACCACCAGGACCTCGTCCGGCCCGTCGGCGCTGCCGTCGCCCGCGCCGCCGTCACGGGCACCGCCGTCGTCCGGCCACACCACCCGGCTCCCCCGCGCCACCTCCACGGTCGCCGTCGCCCGCCCCTCCCGGAGCATCACATTGAGGTTGACGACGGGGCCGTCCAGCAGCCGGGAGCCGGTGGCGGCGGCGCCGGGGAAGGCGAACGGGCGGTGGCGTCCGGGCAGGAGCCGCGGGACGCCGTCCACCGTCAGCTCCAGCCCGGCGCCCTCGACGACGGTGAGGATCCGCCGGACGCCGGGCAGCGGTGAGTACGGCCCGTCCCGGGTGACGTCCGCCAGGCTGACGCGCCAGGCGAAGGTCTCCCAGCCGGCGCCCGGCGGCTCGACGGCGACCTCGCGGGTCACCCCTCCGCCGTTGCTCCACGGCGCGGCACGGCGCCCCTCCGCCCGCAGAATCCGCACGCGCCGGCTCCTCCTCGCCTCATCCGCGTCACACGGGACACCAGCGGTCCCGCGCCAGGGTTCAGACCGTCAGCACGACCTTGCCGAACAGCTCGCCCTCGGCCATCTTCGAGAAGCCCTCGCGCGCCCGGTCCAGCGGCAGCGTCGAGTCGATGACCGGCCGGATGCCCTTGGCCGCGCAGAAGCTGAGCAGCGACGCCAGCTCCTCCTTGCTGCCCATCGTGGAGCCGACGATCTTCAGCTCCAGGAAGAAGATCCGGTTGAGCTCGCCGCTCTTGGGGGTGTAGCCGCTGGTGGCGCCCGAGATGACCAGGCTGCCGCCGGGACGCAGCGACTTGACGGAGTGCGACCAGGTGGCGGCGCCGACCGTCTCGATCACCGCGTCCACCCGCCGCGGCAGCCGCTCGCCGGACGCGAACACCGCCTCGGCGCCCAGCTCCAGCGCGCGCTTGCGCTTGGCCTCGTCCCGGCTGGTGGCGAAGACCCGCAGGCCCGCGGCGGCGCCCAGCACGATGGCGGCGGTCGCGACGCCACCGCCGGCGCCCTGCACCAGCACGCTGTCCCCGGGCCGTACGCCCGCGTTGGTGAACAGCATCCGGTAGGCGGTCAGCCAGGCGGTCGGCAGGCAGGCCGCCTCCTCGAAGGACAGCTCCTTCGGCTTGGGCAGCACGTTCCAGGCCGGGACGGTGACCTGCTCGGCGAAGGTGCCCTGGTAGCGCTCGGTGAGGATGGAGGGCTTCTCGGCGGGGCCGACGCCGTGCCCGGTCTGCCCGATGACGGAGTGCAGGACGACCTCGTTGCCGTCCGCGTCCACCCCGGCGGCGTCGCAGCCGAGGATCATCGGCAGGCTGTCGTCGGTGATGCCCACCCCGCGCAGCGACCACAGGTCGTGGTGGTTGAGGGAGGCGGCCTTGACGTTGACGGTCGTCCAGCCGGGGCGTACGTCGGGGGCCGGGCGCTCCCCCAATTCGAGGCCGTTCAGCGGCTGGTCACGGTCGATGCGGGCGGCATAGGCAGCAAACATGATCCCAACGTAGGCCGCGGCGGGGCGCCGCGGTACCGCGCAGGGGTGTGACACGCACCGCGCCGCGCCGGGACAACGGGCCGGGCCCGCACCCGTGTGGGGTGCGGGCCCGGCCCGTCGCGTGTCGGTGGCGGCGAGGTCAGCGGCGCGCCACGCCCTCGGCGCGGGCGGCGGCCGCGACGGCGGCGGTGACGGCCGGCGCGACCCGCTCGTCGAACGGCGAGGGGATGACCCGGTCGGCGCTGAGCTCCTCGGCGACGACGGCGGCCAGCGCCTCGGCGGCGGCGAGCTTCATGCCCTCCGTGATCCGGCTGGCGCGCACCTGCATGGCACCGGCGAAGATGCCCGGGAAGGCCAGCACGTTGTTGATCTGGTTCGGGTAGTCGCTGCGCCCGGTGGCGACCACGGCCGCGTACTTGTGCGCGATCTCCGGGTGGATCTCCGGGGTCGGGTTGGCCATCGCGAAGATCAGCGAGTCCTTCGCCATCTTCGCCACCGCCTCCTCCGGCACCGTGCCGCCCGAGACACCGATGAAGACATCGGCGCCGTCCAGCGCGTCCTGGAGCGAACCGGTCAGCCCGCCCTTGTTCGTGAAGCCGGCCACCTCGCGCTTGACGTCCGTGAGGTCGGAGCGGTCGGCGGAGACGATGCCCTTGCGGTCGCAGACCGCGACGTCCCCGATGCCCGCCTCGATGAGGATCTTGGCGATCGCGACGCCTGCCGCACCGGCGCCCGAGATCACCGCCCGCAGCTGGCCGAGCGACCGGTCGGTCAGCTTGGCGGCGTTGCGCAGCGCGGCCAGCGTGACCACGGCGGTGCCGTGCTGGTCGTCGTGGAAGACCGGGATGTCCAGGGCCTCCTGGAGCCGGCGCTCGATCTCGAAGCACCGCGGCGCCGAGATGTCCTCCAGGTTGACGCCGCCGAAGGACGGTGCCAGGCGGACGACGGTCTCGACGATCTCGTCGGTGTCGGTGGTGCCGAGCGCGATCGGCACCGCGTCGACGCCGCCGAACTGCTTGAACAGGATGGCCTTGCCCTCCATCACGGGGAGGGATGCCTCCGGGCCGATGTCGCCCAGGCCCAGCACCGCCGTGCCGTCCGTGACGACGGCGACGACCTGGGACTTCCATGTGTAGTCGTGAACGAGCTCGGGCTGCTCGGCGATGGCGCTGCACACCTTGGCGACGCCCGGCGTGTACGCGAGGGACAGGTCGTCCTTGTCGCGGACCGGAACGGTCGCCTCGATGGCCATCTTGCCGCCGCGATGCAGCGCGAAAGCCGGGTCGAAGGCATCGTCGGGCGCACTGCCCGTGCCCGTGCCGGTATTGCTGTCGCTGCGAGGATTGACGATCTCCGCTGCCACTTGTCTTACCCCTTTTATTCGTAAATCTGCTGAGGGTGGCCACTCCCTGGTTGAGGGGTGGGCGGGCACCGCGTCCGCGCCGTGCACGGCGGATGGCCGCCGCGCGCGGGGAGGTACGGACGCCGGGCGCGCCGCACACGCGCCCTGAGCCCCGGATGAGGGGTGTAACGCACCTTTCTACCCGACGGGCGCGCGCCCCGACGAGTCAGATTCCTTACCCTCGGGTTCAGAGATCCGACAATAACCGTGAAATGCACAAAAAACTCAGAAGGGCGATCCCCCCACGGTCCGGATTCCGAGACGCCCGGATCGGGCCGGGAAGCCCCGGGTTGGGCGGAGGCCGGTGCTCCCCTTGCCGCACAACGGCGCCACCTCGCCTTCTCCGTCCGTTATCCGATTTTGACCATTACGACAGTCCGAATACCGGAGCCCGGATGGCAGGATTCCGTCACCAACCGAGGTCGCGACGTTCGACGGTGTGCCCCCGGCCCTTCGCCACGTCGGCTTCTCCATCCGCAGGAGGATCAGCATGACCGCACGCACCACCCGTCGCACGGCCATCGGCAGGTCTCGCACAGCCGCGGCCGCGGCGGCCGCGGTCGCCGCCTCGCTGCTGCTGCTCAGCGCCTGCGGCGACCAGACGGACGCCGCCATCGCCAAGCGCGAGGCGAAGAAGAACCGCGACGTCAACGCGCCGCTGTTCAAGAAGCTGCCCAAGGATGTCCAGGAGAAGGCCATGCTCCAGGTCGGCTCGGACATCACCTACAAACCGGTGGAGTTCCGCTCCAACGGCGCGGTCGTCGGCATCGACCCGGACCTCGCGGCGGCGATGAGCAAGGCGTTGGGCATCAAGCTCAACTTCAACAACGCCACCTTCGACACCCTCATGGGCGGCCTGAAGTCCAAGCGCTACGACATCGCGATGTCGGCGATGACGGACACCAAGGAGCGCCAGGAGGGCATCGACAGCAACACCGGCAAGAAGATCGGCCAGGGCGTCGACTTCATCGACTACCTCAACGTCGGCGTCTCGCTCTACACCCAGAAGGGCAAGACCAAGGGCATCGACGGCTGGGAGACGCTGTGCGGCAAGAAGCTCGCGGTGCAGCGCGGCACGGTCTCGCACGACCTGGCCAAGGACAAGTCGAAGGCCTGTGAGAAGAACGGCGAGCAGCCGATCTCCATCGAGGCGTTCGACAACGACTCCGAGGCCCAGACCCGGCTGCGCACCGCCGGCGTGGACGCCGTCTCCAGCGACTACCCGGTCGCGGCCTACGCGGTGAAGGTCTCCGGTCACGGCAAGGATTTCCAGATGGTCGGCGGCGCGCCGCTCAAGGCGGCCCCGTACGGCATCGCGGTCCCCAAGGGCCAGGAGCGGCTGCGTGACGCGCTCCGGGCCGCGGTGGAACTCGCGATCAAGAACGGCTCGTACGCCAAGGTCCTGGACAAGTGGGACGTCAAGGACGCCGCGGTCAAGAAGGTGGAGCTCAACGGCGGCTCCTGAGCCGCCGCGCACCCGCCCCTTAGCTCCGCGCACCTCCCGCCGAACGCTGAAAGGCAACACCCGTGTCAGTTGACGTCGACAAGTCGGCCCAGCCGCCGGCGGACGCTCCGCCGCCCCAGCCCGAGCCGATCAAAGCCATCCCGGTCCGCCATTACGGCCGGTGGGTGGCGGCGATCGTCGTCCTCGGACTGATCGCCCTGCTCGGCCGGGCCTTCGCCGCCGGGAACGTCAACTGGGACGCCATCCCCCAGTACATGTTCAACGCGGACATCCTCAAGGGCCTGCGCAACACCCTGCTGATCACCGTGCTCTCGATGATCATCGGCATCGTGGGCGGCGTGGTCCTGGCCGTGATGCGCCAGTCCAAGAACCCGGTCACCTCGACCGTCGCGTGGTTCTACGTCTGGTTCTTCCGCGGGACGCCGGTCTACGTCCAGCTGTTCCTCTGGTTCAACCTGGGCCTCGTCTTCCAGTACATCGACATCATGCCGATCTACAAGGACGAGTGGTCGGACTTCATGACCCCGTTCCTGTGCGCGCTGCTGGGCCTCGGGCTCAACGAGGCGGCGTACATGGCGGAGATCTGCCGGGCCGGCCTCAACGCCGTCGACGAGGGCCAGACCGAGGCGGCGCACGCGCTGGGCATGAGCCACGCCAAGACGCTGCGCCGGATCATCGTGCCGCAGGCGATGCGGGTGATCGTGCCGCCGACCGGCAACGAGGTCATCAACATGCTGAAGACCTCCTCGCTGGTGATCGCCGTCCAGTACTACGACCTGCTCCAGGCCGCGCAGAACGTCGGCCGGGACTCGGGCGTCGTCGTGGAGATGCTGATCCTCGCCGCCGCCTGGTACCTGATCGCCACCACCGTGCTGAGCATCGGCCAGTACTACCTGGAGCGCTACTACGCCCGCGGCTCCAGCCGGCAGCTCCCGCTCACCCCGCTCCAGCGCGCCAAGGCGAAGCTGTCCGGCGGCTTCAACCGCTCCGCCGGAGGTGCGGCATGACCAGCAAGATGACGACGAGCAAGGCCGCGGGCACCAGCGGCGCCCCGATGGTGCTGGCCGAGGGCGTCCACAAGTCCTTCGGCGCGGCCCACATCCTCAAGGGCATCGACCTGGAGGTCGCGCCCCGGGAGGTCTTCTGCCTGATCGGCCCGTCCGGCTCCGGCAAGTCGACGTTCCTGCGCTGCATCAACCACCTGGAGAAGGTGAACGCGGGACGGCTGTCCGTCGACGGCGAACTGGTCGGCTACCGCGAGCACAACGGCAAGCTCTACGAGCTGCGCGACAAGGAGGTCGCCGCCCGCCGCCGCGACATCGGCATGGTCTTCCAGCGCTTCAACCTCTTCCCGCACATGACCGCGGTGGAGAACATCATGGAAGCGCCGATCCAGGTCAAGGGCGAGTCGAAGGCCGCGGCGCGGGAGCGGGCGGTCAAGCTCCTGGACCGCGTCGGCCTGTCCGACAAGGCCGGTAACTACCCCTCGCAGCTCTCCGGCGGCCAGCAGCAGCGCGTCGCCATCGCCCGCGCGCTGGCGATGGAGCCCAAGCTGATGCTCTTCGACGAGCCGACCTCGGCGCTGGACCCGGAGCTGGTCGGTGACGTCCTGGACGTCATGAAGGACCTGGCGGCGGACGGCATGACGATGGTCGTCGTGACCCACGAGATGGGCTTCGCCCGCGAGGTCGGCGACTCGCTGGTCTTCATGGACGACGGCGTGGTCGTCGAATCGGGCCACCCGCGCGAGGTGCTCGGCAACCCGCAGCACGAGCGGACGAAGTCGTTCCTGTCGAAGGTGCTGTAGGGCCGCGCCGGCCGGGCGCCGGACGCGGTGGCCCCGGCGTCTTCCGGGGCGCCGCGGGACGCCGCAGGCCGTGCCCGCCGCCGTCGCCGGATCCGTGGACCGCGGCGGGACCTGCTCTTCCCGAGGAGGCCCCGCCGCGGTCCTCCGCCGTCCCCGGACGGGGCGACGGTGCGCCGGGCCCCTTACTTCAGGCCCAGCACCAGCCCGTCCGTGGGCGAGGCCCAGACCGGCCGCGCCTCGGCGAACCCCGATTCGCGCAGCACCGCCGCGTGCCAGGCCGCCGAGGGGGTGTCGCCGTCCGCGTGCTCGCCGTAGATCTCGAAGCGCTCGGCGGTCGGCCCGGCCAGCCGTGGGTCGGCGGCCGCCAGCTGCCACCACTCGGCCCAGTCGACGGCGCCGGCCGCCTTCGCCTCGTCCATCCGCCGGTGCCGGAAGGCCCGCTCGGCGGCGTTGATCCGCGGGGTGGCCGGCTCGGGCATGTGGTCGGCGTTCATGAAGACCCCGCCGTCCCGCACCAGGGTGCCGACCTGCCCGTAGAGCCCGCGCAGCTCCTCGGTGTGCAGCCAGTGGAGCGCGGTGGCGGTGAGCACGGCGTCGTACGAGTCGTGCGGCAGCCGGTCCGTCCACCGAGGGTCCTTGAGATCGGCCCGTACGAAGCGGACCCGGCGCTCGCCGGCGAAGTACCCTTCCGCGATGGCCAGCAGCGCGGGATCCAGATCGACGCCCACACTCTCGGCCTCGGGGAACCGCTTCAGCAGCCGGTCGGAGATACTGCCCGTGCCGCAGGCGAGGTCCAGCACCCGGGGCGCGGGGCCCACCAGCGCCTCGACCATGTCCAGCATCACCCGCAACCGCTCCTCGCGGTCGGGCATGTACCACTCCTGCTGGCGGTCCCAACTGTCCTGCCACGCCTGCCAGCCGGCGCCGACGACGGTCTCGGTCATCGCTTCCCCTCCATGACGTAATACCCTCGTACGAAGAACACCCATTACTTCGTTCAGCACTCCGCACCCTAACCCCCGCCCGTAAGGACTACAAGTGGAACTGGCCTATTACTCGGACTATGCCGTGCGACTGGTCAACACCGAGCAGCCCGAGCGCGGCAGCGACAGCCTCACCACCGTCGAGGCGGTGCGCGAACTCTTCGGCCCCGCCCAGCAGGTCGCCCGGCGCGCGAACGACAGCGACGTCACCAGGCTGCGCGCGGTCCGCACCCGGCTGCGCGCCGTCTTCGAGGCCGCCGACGGCGGCGACGAGGTGCTGGCCGTGGACCTCCTCAACGCCCTGATGATGGAGTTCCCCGTCAGCCCGCAGATCTCCGGCCACGAGTACCGGGATGCGGACGGGCGGCCCGACTGGCACATGCACATCGCCGACCATGCCGCCAACGCCACCGCGAGCTTCGCCGCGACCGCCTGCATGGGCCTGGCGTTCCACCTCACCGAGCTGGGCGTGGACCGGCTGGGCATCTGCGAGGCCCGGCCCTGCCGCAACGCCTACCTGGACACCTCGACCAACCGCTCCCGGCGCTACTGCTCCGACCGCTGCGCCACCCGCGCCAACGTCGCCGCCTACCGCGCCCGCAAGCGCCTGGAGAGCGAGCGCTCGGCCCGTACCGGCCGGACCGCCGACACCGCCCAGGACAGCACGCCGGCCACCGAGCGCTGAATCCCCCGCGGCGGCCGCACCCGCACCCAGGCGCGGGCGATGACCAGTTCGTCGGGAACCACCCCGAATTCCCGGCTGTCGTTCTCGACGAACGGATTGTCCCCCTGGACCCACCAGCCGCCGTCCCGCCGCCCCACGACCCGCTTGACGATCAGCAGATCCTGCCGGAACGGGTGCCGCAGCACGACGACGTCACCGGGCCGCACCGCCGCCCCGTACCGCACCACCAGCTGGTCGCCGGGCTGCAGCGTCGGCACCATCGACGGGTTGTAGACCTCGGCCAGCCCGAACGCGCGCAGCGGCCCGCCCCGGCCCGGCCCGGCCTCCGCGTCCTCGCCCTGCCCCGGCCCGCGCGCGTGCACCCGCTCCGGCATCCCGTACCTCCCGGCCCAGCCCCGGTCCGACCCGTTCACCGGCCCATCCTCCCTCAGTCCCACCTCGGCACTGGACTTTTGCCCTAAGACCCCCGGGCCGACCAAGAAAAGCCTTCCCGCACCGAGTAATCTCGCACCTGAGAAGACGATCACGAGGAAGGACTGAACATGCTTTCGCGCCTGTTCGCCCCCAAGGTGAAGGTCAGCGCCCACTGCGACCTGCCCTGCGGCGTGTACGACCCGGCCCAGGCCCGCATCGAGGCCGAGTCGGTCAAGGCCGTCCAGGAGAAGTACCAGGCCAACGAGGACGCGGACTTCCGCACTCGCGCCGTCCTGATCAAGGAGCAGCGCGCCGAGCTGGCCAAGCACCACGTCTCGGTGCTGTGGAGCGACTACTTCAAGCCCCCGCACTTCGAGAAGTACCCGGAGCTGCACCAGCTGGTCAACGACACCCTCAAGGCGCTCAGCGCCGCCAAGGGTTCCAACGACCCGGCCACCGGCCAGAAGGCCCTGGACTACATCGCCCAGATCGACAAGATCTTCTGGGAGACGAAGAAGGCTTGAGCCTTACCGGGCGGTCGGACCCGTGCCTGCACGGGTCGTCTCGCCCACCCGACCGCACCCGGTCCGCGCGCCGCCCGGCAGGGCGTTCGTGATGGAGCGGGTGCGGTCTTTTGTGCGGGGGACGGGGCTAGCTCGGGGGCCCGGGGTTCCCCACGCGACAACGGCCGGCGCGGGCTGCCGCAGGGAGGAGTTGAGGCTGCTCCCGGGCGGACGCCCCCGGTGCGGGTCAGGCTGCTTCGGCCTGGTTCGGATCAGGGGCTACGGCACTCCGCGCAGAGAGCAGCCGTGCTGCCCACGCTCGCGTTTCGGCCACGTGCGCAGCCTGGAGCCCGGCACGGGGAGCGGGTTGGATCAGGAGGGTTGCCGCGCCGCGAGTGGTCCGTTCCTCGGCCCAGGCGTGGTCGAGGCTGGTGAAGTCGTCATCGATCCACACGGCGGGGGCGTCGCCCAGCCAGGCGTCGACGTGGTCGCGCTTCCACAGGTAGCCGTTGGGGTGGCTGGTGGTGATCTGCGGATGCGGCAGGTCGACGTGCGGCAGAGACGGGAGGCCGAGGAGCGGTCCGATCAGGGTGGTGGCGTCCTGGCGCCAGCTGGTGCACCAAGCGGGGGTGACCAGGCCGGTACGGATTACGTCCATGAGCATGGGGCCGTGGGTGGGGTCGAGCCAGACGGTGACCGGGTTGTCGGCGCTCCGGCCGGTGGGGACGACGTCGTGGCGGGCGTGGGTGGCCGGGGTCGAGCCATCCGCTTCGGGGAAGGGGATGAGGACGCCGTCGATGTCGAGGAGCAGGTAGGGCGGGCGCATCGGTTCCTCCGGGGGAAGCCGGGGCGAATGGCTGTCAGAACTTGCGAGCGCGGATCAGCAAGGTGGTGGGCCAGTGGCCCATGCGGGGGTCGTGGAACTCCTGTGCCGCGGTGAGCCAGAAGCCCGCCCGGCTGAGGTACTTCTCCCAGCAGTCGGTGGCGAACTCCCAGCGAGCGATGGGGAGCCGGGTGCGGTCGGGGAGGGTGACGTGGTCGCGGCGGGGCCGGTCGTCGGCAGCGGGGCTTCGGCCGCCGCGCTGCGGGTGGGGGACGGAGAAGGCGAGCACCCGGCCGGGCGTGAGGCGCTGGGCGATGGCCGGGAGAAGGAGTTCGGGGGCGACGAGCCCGACGGCGCCGAAGACGGAGTAGATCGCGTCGAACTGCTCGTCGGAGGCGTGCAGGTAGTGCAGGGCATGGCCGGCGACGAAGGTGAGGTTGTTCAGCCGTCCGTAGTGGGAGCGGGCGCGACGGACCTGGAGGCCGACCAGATCGACGCCGGTGACGTGGGCGCCGTGGCGGGTGGCGAGGTGAGCGGCGTTGTGACCGGGGCCGCAGCCGAGTTCCAGGAGCCGCTTGCCGCGCAGGTCGGGGCCGAGGATCTCGGCGCCGGGCCCCTGTCCGGGTCTTGTGGTCCACTCCATCCGGGCGGGTACGGCGAGGGGTTCGGCAAGTCCGGCGGCGGTGCGCTGAAGGGCGTGGGCGTGCCACGGGGAAGCCTGGGCGAGCACGTCAGATCTCAAAGAGGTGGAGGACGTCGCTGAGGTGGCGGCGGACGGCCTTGAGGTAGGCGGGGTCGGTTGCCGGGTCGTCGATCCAGCGGGTGGCCTGCTCCATGAACCACTCGACGGCCCACATGCGGTGCCAGCCCAGGGCCCAGTTCTCGGCGGTGAGCCCGCCGCGCGGGGTGAGGGCGTCAGGGGTGCCGCCGGCGCTGACGTACTGCTCCAGGAAGACGCGTAGGCGCACGGGATGCGGGGGCTCGATGGTGCCGTGCCAGCTGGCGAGGTCGAGCAGGCCGGGACCGGTGAAGGAACGGGCGAAGTCGAGCAGCCGCCAGCCGCGCTCGCCCATGTGGAGGCTGGTGGGGTGAAACTCGGAGTGCACCCAGCCGAAGGGCTCCAATGTTGCTCCGCCCGAGCGGGCCTCGGCTGCTTGAGCGATCCTGCCGAGCGTGTCCTCGACGTCGTCGGCGTCCTGCCACCGGTCGGCCTTACGCAGCCGTCCGAGGTGCTCCAGGGCCCGGTCCGGCAGCTTGCGCAGCCGCTCCTGGTCCAGGACGGGCAAGGGAGGAGCCGTACGGGTGCCGTGCATGACCACGGCTGCGGCAACGCCGTCCAGGTCGTCGGCCTCGCGGACGGACGGCCCGAGGTCCTCCATGAGCATGCCGAGCCAGCCGTCCAGAACGGCGGAGGCGTGGACCTGGGGGACGGGAACGCCGAGGGTGTGGGCCAGGCGGAGGGCCTGGTCCTCGCTGTCGAACGGCTTCTTGGCGTACTTGAAGATGGCCGTGGAGCCGTCGGGGAAGGTCACGCGCTCGACTCCGGACATGGACCACACGCGCACCTCCTCCCGTACCGCGGTGGCCTGGCCGGTCACGGTGAGCAGGTTGTCGAGGAGTTCGGCGCTGGGGTTCGGGCTCATTGGGGGCTCCGGTCAGTTGGAGGCGTCCGGGGCGGGCAAGCGGTGGTCCGCCCCGGAGCCTGATCAGGTGGGGGTTACGCGGCGGCGTTCAGGCGGTGGGCGTAGACCTGCTCGATCCAGCCCGCCTTGAACGCGGCGAGGTCGTCACAGAAGTTCGCCATCGAGGCGCCGTAGGGAGCGACGACACCACCGGTCTGGTCCGGCACGGACTGGCAGCCGTGCACGAGGCGCCCACCGAGCGCGGTGTGGGCCTTGATGGACTCGATCCGGCGGTGCTCGTTGAACCAGCCACCGTGGTAGACCTCGTCGAGCATCCCGCCCATGTCGTCATCCAGGTCGAAGACGACGGAGGTGGCGGCGGGGAAGAACCAGCACGGGCCGACGTTGGAGATGTGCCCGTCCAGTTCGACCTTGTTGAGCGCCATGAGCGTGGCCGCCTCGCGGAGCATCCGCAGGTGGTCGGCCGTAATCTGCGGGAGTCCGAGGCCGGCGAGGTGCTCGTCGCGGAAGAGGTAGGCATATACCTCGTACGCGGTGGCCAGGACGCGGGCGGCGTCAGAGGTGGACTCGCCGTGGTTCTTGATGAAGTCGAGTGCCAGTTGCTCGACCGCGCTCTCGGTCGTCTCGTCCACATCCAGGAGCTGGGACTTGACCAGCTCCCAGTCGGCGACGAGCCACGTGTTCGACTCGAAGCGGAAGAAGTACTGGGCCGGGTCGATGGTGATGCGCCGGCCGTCGGACTGGATGCCGGGCAGCCGGCTCCAGCGCGGGTCGAACGCCTCGGGCAGCTCGACCGTGATGGCCGTGGTGTCGATGGTGGTCACCGTGTCTCCGTCTCTGATTGTCCGGTCCGGGCACATGAATGCCCGAACCCGTGTGGGCGTACGGAACTTCGGGGAGCCACCCGGACCAAGGGGGAGCCTGGATCACGGTCGCGCCGTTCCGGGCGGCTACTGATTAGTGAACCGGTGGTCACGCTCAGTGGGTACGGTGGAAGGCAGTTGAAGCGGTATACGCGGTTTACAGCTCCAGGACGGAGGCGATCGTGACGGCGCAGCGAGAACCCAACTCCCGTCTACGCGACGTCATCGCGGCGGTCGACTGCACCTACGAGGCCCTCGCCCGAGACGTACGGCGCATCGCCGCCGAGAACGGCGAGATCCTCCAGACCAACAAGTCGGCCATCTCTCACTGGGTGAACGGCACCCGCAGCCCCTCGGGCCGAGTAGGCCAATACCTCGCCGAAGCACTGTCCCGCCGAGCCGGACGCACGATCACCCAGACCGAGATCGACCTCCATACCGGCGAGGCCGAGGAGCCGGCAGAGTCGGACCCCGTCCTCGCTGTCACCGACCTGGGCCGCGCCGACGTCGAGCGCCGCCGCTTCCTCACCATCGCGGCCTTCACCACCGCAGGCGTCGCCATGCCACTCGGCTACGACCACGAGGCCGCCGCCCGCATGCTCCGTGCCCGCACCGGCACGTCCGTGGTCGGCGCGGAGGACGTGGACGTCGTACGCCAGATCACCGCGGCCTTCAGCGCCGCCGACGAACGCCTCGGCGGCGGGCACGGCCTGACCACCGTCACCGCGTATCTCGCCGACACAGCCGCCCCCATGCTGCGCGGGCGCTTCCCCAGCGAAGCCTTACGCCGGGCCGCCTTCGGCGCCGTCGCCGAACTCACCTACCTCGCAGGCTGGAAACACCACGACCTCGGCCAGGAGGGCGCCTCCCAGCGCTACTACCAGGTCGGCTACAAGCTCGCCTGCGAAGCCGACCCCCACGGCCACGCTGCCTGGATGATGCGCGCCCTCGCTCACCAGGCCCTGAGCCTCAAGCAGCCCCACCACTGCATCGACCTCGTCGAAGGAGCCCTGAAGCGCGGCCTCGGCCACGTCGACGGCCAGACCGAGGCCCTCCTCCACATCACCCACGCCCGCGCCTACGCCGCCACCAACGAGAACCCGTCGGCCGCACGCGCCCTCCTCGCCGCCGAGGACGCCCTCCTTCGGGACGACGGCCCCCAGCCCAGCTACTCCTGTGTGAGCGGCCCTGCCGCCGGCACCGTGGCCAGCCACACGGCCCGCACCCTGACCGACCTCGCCGACCACATCGGCACCGAGCAGCAGCACCGAGACGCCCTCACCCGCTGGGACCCCGAGAAGTACAAGCGAGTCCACGCCCTCACCCACGCCGACCTCGGCGACAGCCTCGCCGCCCAAGCCCGCGCCGACGAAGCCGTCGCCGCCTGGACCCAGGCCCTGGTCCTCATGGAGGGCATGACCTCCGACCGCACCCGTAAGGCGATCACCTCGATTCGCTCCACCCTCGCGGTCTACCAGCGCCGCGGTGTCCCCGGCGCCGCCGATCTCGCCCGCCGCGCCCGCGAGGCCCTCGCCTAACATGCCCAACAACCCGCCCGACGAAGGGAACACCGTGGCCCAGCAGACCGACGAACGCTCCCAAGCCCTCAAGCCGGCGCTCGAATCGATGACCCTGCTGGTCGCGGCCGTCATCGTCCACGACAAGGCCACCAACCGCGTCGTCCTCCTCCAGCGCAGCGAGAACGCCAAGTTCGCCCAGGGCATGTGGGACCTCCCCGTCGGCAAGAGCGAACCGGGCGAGCCCATCACGGAAACCGCAGTCCGCGAGCTCTACGAGGAGACGGGCCTCACCGTGAAGCCCGAGTCCCTCAAGGTCGCCCACATCATCCACGGCGCCTGGGGCGTCGAGGCCCCCAACGGCTTCCTCACGGTCGTCTTCTCCGCTGAGGAATGGGCCGGCGAACCCGAGAACCGCGAACCCCGCAAGCACTCCCAGGTCCGCTGGGTCGACGCCGACGCAGTACCCGAGAATTTCGTCGACACCACTTCAAGCGCCCTTCACCGATACCTCACGGGAGGCCCGGAGGTCTCCCTCGACGGCTGGCATTAGAAGCGTCAACTGCGGCGCGACCAGTCGCCAGGGCGGCACCGCACCAATTGGACCCGCCTCCTGGTGGGGCGGCGATCCCGGGCACCGACGAGACCTGCGACGTGAACGTTCTCCGCGTCACCGAGCACCCCGCCTTCAAAGCCCTCCTCGACGGCGAGGTCCCAACAAACGTCAACCCCACCGCCGGCCGCGACCAGCAACTGGCTGACATCCGCACTATCTACGCCCCAGAGAAGGAAGCCCTCGGCACCATCGCCATCCAGATTGAGCGCGCCCTGCAGGAATGCAAGCGTGCGTTAACAATGGAAATTGATTCCTCCTCGGTCTCATTCTCGTAAGCACGGCACGATCCCCACCCATGCTCCACTACCCATTCGCCTCCTCAACCAGCCATAGGAGTTAGGCTTGAGCAACCGAGTTAGGAGACAGCACACCGTCTCCAAGTTCTACTTAAACGGCTTCGCGGATGACGCCGGGAGAATTCGCCGAGTTTCACTCCCTGGCGACCCCGCACCCGTTCTTTCAACTGGCGATGCGAGCGTAATTAAGGACTTCTATACAGTAACGCTTCCCGATGGCTCTTTATCAGATTTCTTTGAGAGGGCCTTCAGTAAAATCGAGAGCTCTGCCGCCGAGGCTCTGAAACTTATCCTCTCAGGGACTTGACCGATCCAAGGTGAACACCGGAAATCTTTCGCCACATGGATTACCCTGCAGCACCTAAGGGCCGAGCAGATACGGCAGAATCAGAAGAATCACAACACTGAAATGATTCGACTCCTCGTCGGAGCCTCAGGGAAAGACGCACTGCGCTCGCGCATTCAGGAGGCCGAGGGGCGCATTGTCGGCGACGAGGAGCTTGACATCGAGTGGTGCGACCTGACCAAGCCCGGTGGTCCCGACATGGCCGCCGACGCCAACGACCACATCCGGTTGCTGATGGATCTCCTACCCGGCACCGCCGCCTACCTCAACGACTGCCAGTGGACGCTGTTCAAATTCAACCGACGCTCCATAATTACATCCGACCACCCCGTTTCACTTGCCGTTGCACCTGGTTATCCCGCATGGCAAGGAGTGGGCATTTTCACAGCCGACCTATTCTTGGTTCCACTCAGCCGCCGCCACGCCCTCACAATTCAACCAAAAAACCTCCGGGAGGGTACGGACATCCCCGACTTCACCGTTTCGGGATCGACGAAGATCGCACAGAGCATCAACCAAGAAACAGCCATGGGAGCTCGAAAGCATATATACCAGCATCCCGAGGAGTCACCGCTTCAAGGAATCCGTCTCCCTCAGCCCGTGATGCGCGACCGGCCTGGGATGTCTAATATCGACGGACTTATTCGCGAAGAGGGGCTCTTTAGCGGTATCCGGGAAGCAAGTCTGCGTGCCATGTCAGATACATCCCCTCCGGGAGAACGGGAAAATGGAATGACGATCGACGACCTTCCTTGGCCGATCCCTAGGCGCTGCCGACCAGGAGCTGATGGGTGAGGTTAGCGGCCACCCAGAGGGTGTGACTCCCACGCTCGCTCGCGGTCCCGCGCCAGTCCGCACACAGTCCGCAAGACACCCGGTCAGGACCATCGCACCCCATCGCCAGCCATCAGCAAAAGGCAGGTCAGCACCCCGCAGGGAAGATCCCCGCAGGTCACCGCCCCAGCCCATTACTAGGAGACCAAGAAGGCTTGAGCCTTACCCGGGCGGTCCGACCTGCACTTTCCCGGGCCGTCTCGCCCACCCGACCGCACCCGGTCCGCGCGCCGCCCAGCAGGGCGTTCGTGATGAAGCGGGTGCGGTCTTCTGTGTGCGGCGGGGGGAATGGTCGGCGTCGTACGGCGCAGATCCGCGGTGGGTGGCGCCGGCCGGGCGGGGGCGTTTCGGCGCCCGCGGTCCGAGGCCCCCGCGCCGTCCCGGCGACTCTCACGGACCGGTGGGCCGGCTGCCCCGCCCGCGGCGGTGGCCCAGGCCGCGGACGGGGAGTTCGTCGGCCGCCGCGGCGGCCGGGACGGTGGGCCGGGCGGCCGCCGCCTTCCCGTAGCGGTTGGCCAGCGGTACGGAGGTCAGGCCGTGGGCGAGGACGCTGAGCAGCACGGTGAGGGCCACCACCGGGACCAGCGGGCGGGTGTCGGCGGGTGTGAGTTCCTCGACCGCCAGCAGTCCGAAGATGATCGAGGCCAGCCCACGGGGGCCGAACCAGCCCACGAACAGCACCGTCCTGGCGTCCAGTCCGCTCCCGAGCAGGCACAGCGCCACCGGCACCATGCGGATCACGGTGAGGCTCAGCACCGCGTAGAGCCCGGCCTGCCAGGTGAGGTGGTCGAACGACTCCGGGAGGAGCAGGGCGCCGAAGACCAGCCACACCAGTACGGACACCAGCGAGGCGGACTGCTCGACGTACAGCAGCACCCGCTGCGGCGCCCCGTGCGCCGATCCGAAGGCGAGGCCGGCGACGAAGGCCGCGACGAAGCCGTTGCCGCCGAGCGCGAGCGCGGAGGTGTAGCCGAGGAGCGCCAGGGCCAGGACGCCCGCGCCGGCGAAGTCCTCGGTCGCCCAGCTGCCGCGGAGCGCGGTGCGCAGCAGCCAGCCGGCGGCCAGTCCGAGGACCGCCCCGTACGCCGCGCCGAGGGCGAGCTGCCCCACGGCGTGGCCGGCGGAGTCCGGCGGACCGGTGTGCTCGGCCGCGGTCACCCCGGCCAGGGCGAGCACCACCAGCGGGGTGGCGATGCCGTCGTTGAGGCCGCTCTCCACGTTGATGAGCCGGCGGATGCGCGCGGGCACCACGGGGTTGACCATCATCGTGGCGCCGAGCGCGGCGTCCGTCGGCGCGAGCGCGGCCCCGACGTAGAGCGCGGCCCACCCCGAGACGCCGGGGAGCAGGACGGCCGCCAGCAGCGCGCCCAGGCCCACGCACAGCGGCAGCCCGATCCCCAGCAGCCGCACATAGAGGCCGAGCTCGGGGCGCAGGGCACGGAAGGAGAGCCGGGCGGCGTCGGTGAAGAGCACCCAGACCAGGGTGATCTCCGCGAGCACCTTGACCGTCTCGTGCGGCAGCGCGAGGTCCAGCACGCCGGTGCCCTCGCCCAGCAGCAGCCCCAGCAGCACGAAGGCGGCCGGCGCGGTCAGCTCGAAGCGCTCCATCCGCCGCGCGCACAGGCACCACAGGAACAGCAGGAGCAGGACCAGGGAGTAGCTGCTGTCCACACGGGTCTCCAGGGCTCGGCCGCACGGCGCTCGGGCACCCTCAACTCTCGGCCATCACCCCGCGGACCGGCCGGTCCCGGGGCGCCGGGACGGCGGCTTTCACACGGTTGGTGGAGAGGCCCGGTCGGCGGCGCCTGCTGCACGGGGCGCCGGGACCGCCGGCGCATCCGGGAGCGGGCGTGGGCACAGGGCGGGAGCGGTCAGCCCCGGCGGCGCCTAGCCCCCCACCGGCAGCGGCCCGTTGTGCTGGACGAGCCAGGTCCGGTAGGCCTCGCTCGCCCAGGCGGTCTCCATGTAGGAGGCGGTCAGGTCGGCGAAGAGGTCGTCGGGGGAGGCTGCGGGGGTGCCCTCCTGGCGGCAGGCCATGAGGAGGCGGACGGCCAGCGGGTCGCCGTACAGGGGGCGGATGGCCATGCCGTGGCGGGGGCGGGCGGTGGGCTGGCAGGGGGTGACCACCTCGCCGGCCGTGACGAGGTCCACGGTGGTGAGGTAGTCGCCGTGCACGACACGGGGGTTGATGCCGGCGGCGGCCCAGATACGGCGCAGGCCGGCCCATTCGCCGTCCACGGTCGGGTCGACCATCCACTGGTCGTCGGCGAGGTCGGCCACCCGGATGACGGTCCGGGCGGCCGCGGGGTGGGTGTCGACCACGGCGATGAACTGCGGTTCCCTGGCGATGAGTTCGTGCTCGACGAGGCCGTCGGGGACCCGTAGGGGCGCGCCCTCGACCTCGTGGACGAAGGCGGCGTCGAGCTGTCCGGTCGCGACCATGTGGAGCAGCGCGTTGGCGGACACATCGGTTCTTATCGTGGTGTCGGTGTCCGGGAGGCGGACCCGCAGCCGGCGCAGCCACCCGGCGACGGCGGGGCTGTTGGTGCTGCCGATGTGCAGCCGCGTGGACCGGTCGCGGTGCGGACCCGATGCGACCTCGTCAATAAGTGCCCGCATTTCGGCCACTATCGGCCGGGCCCGGCACAGGACCGTGTGCCCCAGGGGGGTGGGCCGGCTGCCGGTCGGTTCGCGGAAGAAGAGCTGGCCGCCCAGGGCTTTCTCGATGCGGTGGAGCTGCGTCGTCAGGGAAGGCTGGGTCATGCCGAGCTGCCGGGCCGCCTTGCGTACGCTGCCGGAGTCCGCGATGGCGCACAATGCGCGAAGATGCCTTACCTCGAGCTCCACGTCCGGAGCATAACGACGTCGGCACACGTCACACCAGACTCTCAAACCCGTCGGAACAGGCTCTTTTTTCCGGGGTATTGGCCGGTGCTATCGCCACCTGGCATCTCTGTCTTCCGGGTGAACTGCGTCCAGACTCAACGGCACCAAGAAATCCGCAGGGCCCCGGTCGCCGCCCCACACGGCGACCGTACGGCCCTCGGACATAAAGGAGCCCCCACATGAGATCTCCCAAGACGGCGCTGTCGGCGGCGCTCGGACTGGGCCTCGTCGCCGCGCTCGCAGCAGCGGCGCCGGTTTCGGCAGCTTCCCCCTCCCCCACCAACTCCTCCCACAGCACCCCCGCTTCGATCGCGGCCTACAACGGCTCGGCGGCCGAGAAGGCCGACACCAAGGCGTTCTTCGAGGCCGTGGTGAAGTCGGCCAGGGCCAAGATGAAGGCCCACCCCGGCGCCGCCTCGGTGACCGTCACCTATGACGCGAGCGCGGCCCCGACGTTCGCGCAGCAGATAGCCGAGAGCGCGTCGATCTGGAACAGCGCCGTGTCGAACGTGAAGCTGCAGGCGGGCAGCGGCGGCGACTTCCAGTACCGCGAGGGCAACGACGCGCGCGGCTCGTACGCCAGCACCGACGGTCACGGGAAGGGCTACGTCTTCCTGGACTACCAGCAGAACCAGGAGTACAACTCCACCCGCGTGGCCGCGCACGAGACCGGCCATGTGCTGGGCCTGCCGGACCACTACGAGGGCCCGTGCAGCGAGCTGATGTCCGGCGGCGGCCCCGGCACGTCCTGCCAGAACACCAAGCCGGACGCGAACGAGAGCGCCAAGGTGGACCAGCTCTGGGCCAACGGCCTGGCGGGCGTCCACTTCGGCAAGGCGTCCTGACGGACCCGGCGTCCCCGTGACGTGACGAAGTTCGGCGGTGGCCGGCGGATCGGACCGTGCTGACGGTGGCCGGATCCGGACGGCCGGGGCTGTCGAGAGCCGGGACCTGGCGGCCGGCACTCGTTCCCCACCAGCCCTCGCACCTCCTGCGCCGCCCGTGCGGTGGGGCTCCCCGGAGCCCCACCGCTTTCGTGTGTCCGGGCCCGGGGTCAGCCCCAGAGCGCCTGCCCGGCGGCCACCCCGGCGAACGCCGCCGCCAGTCCGGCCGCCACGGTCACCACGACGTTGGCCGCCGCGCTGCCCCGGGCCCGGTCCGCGGCCAGCCGCAGTGTCTCGTAGGAGAAGGTCGAGTACGTCGTCAGGGCGCCGCACAGCCCCGTGCCGATCAGCAGCTGGAGGTGCGAGGAGGCGGCACCGGCCGCGGCGGCGCCGGTCAGCAGGCCGAGGACGAAGGAGCCGACGGCGTTGACGGTGCAGGTGCCCCAGGGGAAGACCGTGTCGTGCCGGGACTGCACATAGCGGTCGGTGAGGAAGCGCAGCGGCGCCCCGGCCATGGCACCGGCCACCACCAGCAGCCAGTTCATCCGCGTCCGCCCGCCTCGCGTCCTGCCCCGTCCGTCCGCCGGAAGGAGAGCGTCTCGCACGGGTCGAGGGTCACCAGCCCGCCGTCCGCGAGGAGTTCCGCCAGCTGCGGCAGGAAGGCCCGTACCCGCTCCTCGGTGTCGACGACGACAACCGCCACCGGCATCTCCTCGCTCAGCGACAGCAGGCGCTGGGTGTGGATGAGGGACGAGGCACCGAAGCCCTCGATGCCGCGGAAGACGCTGGCCCCGGCCAGGCCCGCGTGGCAGGCGCGGTGCACGATCTCCGCGTAGAGCGGTTTGTGGTGCCAGACGTCCTCCTCGCCGACGAGGACCGTGAGCCGTAGCGCCGGGGAGCCGCCCGGGAGTGCCGTGCCGTCTGTCATGCCGTCCGCCGCCTCAGTTCGAGAAGTGCCCGGGTGCCGGTCACCGCGCCCCATACGGCCGCGAGCGCGACGAGCACGGTGCCCGCGAGATACGCCAGGGCGCCGGCCGGCCGCCCGCCGCCGACCAGTCGCTGGATGTCGACGGCGTAGGTGGAGAAGGTGGTGAAGCCGCCGAGGACGCCGGTGCCGAGGAAGGGGCGCACCAGCCGGTGGGCCGCCCGGACCTCGGTGATCACCACCATCAGGACGCCCATCAGCGCACAGCCGACGGCGTTGACGGTGAGGGTCGTCCAGGGGAAGGCGCCGCTCGCCGTGGGCCACAGGAGCGCGGCGCCGTACCGGGCCGTGGCGCCGATCGCGCCGCCCGCGGCCACCACGCCGATCACCGCTCCCTGCCCCCGCCAGGGCGCCGCTCCGCGGCCTCGCTCGTCCATCACGCTCCCGAGATCATCGCCGACCTCAGGCTAACGCCGCGCGGAGGGCCCCGCCGCGCCGGGGAGCGGCGGGGCTCCGGGGCGGGTCCCGGTGCCCCGTCCCGCGGGTCACACCGGGACGGCCTCGTGCGCGCGGTGGCTCCGCCCGAGGTTCCTGGCCAGCAGCTCGGTGGCCTCCTTGACCCCGATCTCGCCGCCGTCCCCGGTGTCGGGCAGCCGCCCGTCCGCGAACTTCAGCTCGGCCAGCGCGGTCTGCATCGCCCGGTGCGCGGCGAACAGGCAGGGGGTGCTGTAGATGGCCGCGTCGACGCCCAGCGCGGTCAGTTCGGTCAGGGAGAGCCGCGGGGACTTGCCGCCCGCGATCTGGTTGAACAGCAGCGGCTTGTCCCCGAGGACGGTGCGGATCCGGCGGATCGCCTCGACGCTGCGCACCCCGTCGACGAGCACCACGTCCGCGTCGGTGGCGGCCAGCGCCGCGGCCCGCCGCAGGATGTCGTCCTCCTGCGTGGCGTCGGTGCGGGCCACGACGAGCAGGTCGGTGCGGGCGGCCAGCACCGCCTCCAGCTTCTCCAGGTACTCCTCCAGCGGCAGCAGCAGCTTGCCGTCCGCGTGGCCGCAGCGGCGCGGCCGCTTCTGGTCCTCCAGGATCACCCCGGTCGCGCCGGCCCGCTCCAGGCGCCGCGCCACGTGGCAGGCGACCTCGGGGTCGCCGTAGCCGTCGTCGATGTCCACCAGCAGGTGGTGCCGCGGGAACGCGCCGCGCAGCCGCTCCGCGAAGGCGACCATGTCGGGCCAGGCGATGAACCCGATGTCCGGGAGCCCGTAGTGGGACGCGGCGAAGCCGAAGCCGGAGACGAAGAAGCCGTTGTAGTGCGGGGCGGCGAGGGAGGCCGAGTACATGTCGTGGACGCCGATCAGCGGCGTCGTCCCCTGGGCGGCGATCTCGTCGCGCAGTGCTTGTCCGTACCGCAAAGTGCTCTCCTCACGGGGCCGGCGGGGGCCGCGGCCGGTGTCCGGGGGCGCGCGAAGACGCCCGGCGCCGTGCCGTCCCGTCCGCCGGGGAACTGGTCAGGGCATGTCTATCCGGCGCGTCGGCACAATGCCTTTAACACGCCATGACCTTTCGCGACTTTCTCTTTACTTCACCCGTACCGGCACCCGGCGGTCCCGGGAGACCGCGTCACGGGACCGGTCCGGCCCCGCCCGCCCCGCCGACCGGCGTCAGAGCCAGCCGTTGCGCTTGAAGCCGCGGTGGATCACCCAGCACAGGCCCACGATGACGGCCATGACCAGCGGATAACCGAACACCCAGTGCTTTTCCGGCATATGGTCGAAATTCATGCCGTACACACCGCAGATCATGGTGGGCACCGCCAGGATCGCGACCCAGGCGCTGATCCGGCGCATGTCCTCGTTCTGAGCGACGGTGACCTGGGCGAGGTGGGCCTGGAGTATGGAGTTGAGCAGTTCGTCGAAGGCGGTGATCTGCTCGGTGACCCGGTCGAGGTGGTCGGCGACGTCCCGGAAGTACGTCTTGATGCGGGGCTCGACCTGGGCCATCGGCTGGGTCGCCAGCTCCTGCATCGGCCGGTCCAAGGGGGCCACCGCGCGCTTGAGTTCCAGCAGCTCACGCTTGAGCTGGTAGATCCGCCCCGCGCCGCCGCTGCCGCGTTCCGAGAAGACCTCGCTCTCGACGTCGTCGATGTCGATGGAGACGGCGGCGGTGACGTCGAGGTAGTCGTCCACGACCAGGTCGGCGACGGCGTGCAGCACGGCGGACGGGCCGAGCGCCAACTGTTCGGGCACCGACTCCAGTTGCTCGCGCAGCGGGCCCAGCGAGCCGTGCCCGCCGTGCCGGACCGTGATCACGAAGTCGGTGCCGGTGAAGACCATGATCTCGCCGGTCTCGACGACCTCGCTGGTGTCGGTGAGCCGGTCGTGCTCGACATAGCGGACCGTCTTGAACACGGTGAACAGCGAGTCGTCGTAGCGCTCCAGCTTGGGCCGCTGGTGGGCGTGGACCGCGTCCTCGACGGCGAGCGGGTGCAGCCCGAACAGCTCGACGATCCCGGCGAACTCCTTCTCCGACGGTTCGTGCAGCCCGATCCACACGAATCCGCTGCCGGATTCGCGGACCCGGCGGATCGCCGCGTCGGCGGGGTGGTCGCCGTCCTGCCGCACGCCGTCCACGTACACGGCGCAGTTCACCACGGCGGTGCCGAGCGGCGAGCGCGCCGGGTGACTGAGGTCGACACCCCGGGTGCGCGGCTGCGGCAGCCGGACGGCCTTGCGGAGGTTGCTGATCATCGACACCGGGCCAGTATGGCCCGCGGGGGCGGGTGAACGGTATGACGGAGCGGCCGTTTTTACCCAGCGGGGCGGCGCGGGGACGCCCGGTACCCGCCGCTCGCGGCGGCGGGACGCGGCGGCGGCATCATCGGTCCCATGAGTGACACCTCGGCGCGCCTGCTGCACCTGCTCTCCCTGCTGCAGACCCCGCGCGAATGGCCCGGCAGCGAACTGGCCCGGCGGCTGTCGGTCACCTCGCGGACGATCCGCCGCGACATCGAGCGGCTGCGCGGCCTGGGCTACCCCGTGCACGCCACGATGGGCGCGGAGGGCGGCTACCGGCTGGCCGCGGGCGCCGCGATGCCGCCGCTGCTGCTGGACGACGAGGAGGCGGTGGCCATCGCGGTCGGGCTGCGCTCGGCCGCCGGCCACACCGTCGAGGGCATCGAGGAGGCGTCGGTACGGGCGCTGGCCAAGCTGGAGCAGGTGCTGCCGGCCCGGCTGCGGCGGCGGGTGGGCACGCTCGGTACGGCCACCGTCCCGCTGCCGGCGACCGGCGGCCCGACCGTCGACCCGGAACACCTGACGGTGCTCGCCGCCGCCATCGCCAACCACGAGCGGCTGCGCTTCCGTTACCGGGCGGGCACCGGCCCGCGCGGCACCCGCCTGGTGGAGCCGCACCGCCTGGTCGCCTCGGGGCGCCGCTGGTACCTCGTGGCGTACGACAACGACCGCGAGGACTGGCGGATCTTCCGGGTGGACCGGCTGAGCGAGCCGTTCCCCACCGGCGTGCGGACCGCGCCGCGCGCGCTGCCCGCCGCCGACGCGGGCGCCTACGTCCGGGAGCGGATGCGGTCGCTGAGCGCGTCCCACCGGGCGGTGGCGACCGTACGGGCGCCCGCCGCCGAGGTGGCGGGCCGGCTGGGCGGACCGGCGGCGGGCGAGGTGGTGGCGGTCGACGAGGCGACCTGCCGCTGGCACAGCGCCCCCGATTCGCTGGAGTGGCTGGCGCTCCGGCTGGCCGCGCTGGGCCATGAGTTCACCGTCCACGAGCCGCCGGAACTGGCCGCCTATTTGCGGGCGATGGGCGGCAGGGTGAGCCGCGCGGCGGGGGCGCCGGACGGCGGCGGGGAGGGGACGGAAGAGGGGGAGGCGAGAATGTCACACCGCGACGCCACCCCGGGAATACCCTAGGGGGGTATATCGTTGCCCAGGGGGAAGCGCACTCGCAGCACACCGAGGAGCAGTCATGGCCACCGCGGTCGGAGAGCACGGCGTCGAGTTGGAGATCGGCGGGATGACCTGCGCCTCGTGCGCCGCCCGCATCGAGAAGAAGCTCAACCGCATGGAGGGGGTCACCGCCACCGTCAACTACGCCACCGAGAAGGCCCAGGTGACCGTCGCGGGCGGCAGCGGCGTCGAGGCCGCCGACCTGATCGCCACCGTGGAGCGGACCGGCTACACCGCGGCGCTCCCCCGGCCCGCCCCGGAGCCGGAGACCGGCACCGAGGACGGCGGCACGGAGGACGGCGGCACCGCGGACGGCGCGGACGCCCTCGCCCCTCTCCGGCAGCGCCTGCTGATCTCCCTCGCCCTCTCCGTCCCCGTGGTGCTGATGGCGATGGTCCCGCCACTGCAGTTCACCAACTGGCAGTGGCTGTCGCTGACCCTGGCCGCGCCCGTGGTCGCGTACGGCGCCTGGCCGTTCCACCGCGCCGCCTGGACGAACCTGCGGCACGGCAGCGCCACCATGGACACCCTCATCTCGATGGGCACCCTCGCGGCACTGGGCTGGTCGGTGTGGGCCCTGTTCTTCGGCACCGCGGGCATGCCCGGGATGACCCACCCCTTCGAGCTGACCATCGCCCGCACCGACGGCAGCGGCAGCATCTACCTGGAGGCCGCCGCCGGGGTCACCACCTTCATCCTGACCGGGCGCTACGTCGAGGCGCGCGCGAAGCGGAAGGCCGGTGCGGCGCTGCGGGCGCTGCTGGAGCTGGGTGCCAAGGACGTCGCCGTGCTGCGCGACGGCCGGGAGGTGCGGGTCCCGGTCGCCGCGCTGAAGCCCGGCGACCGCTTCGCCGTACGGCCCGGCGAGAAGATCGCCACCGACGGGACGGTGCTGGAGGGCGCCTCGGCCGTGGACGCCTCGATGCTCACCGGCGAGTCCGTGCCCGTCGAGGTCTCCCCCGGCGACACCGTCACCGGCGCCACCGTCAACGCGGGCGGCCGGCTGGTCGTCGAGGCCACCCGGGTCGGCGCGGACACCCAGCTCGCCCGGATGGCGCGGCTGGTCGAGGACGCGCAGAACGGCAAGGCGGCCGCCCAGCGGCTGGCGGACCGGATCTCCGCGGTCTTCGTCCCGCTCGTGATCGTCCTGGCCCTGGGCACCCTGGCCTGCTGGCTCGCCACCGGCGCGGGCGCGGTCGCCGCCTTCACGGCCGCCGTCGCCGTCCTGATCATCGCCTGCCCGTGCGCCCTGGGCCTGGCCACCCCGACCGCGCTGATGGTCGGCACCGGACGCGGCGCCCAGCTCGGCATCCTGCTCAAGGGGCCCGAGGTGCTGGAGTCGACCCGCCGGGTGGACACCGTCGTCCTGGACAAGACCGGCACGGTCACCACCGGCGTGATGACGCTGACCGGCGTCCACCTCGCCGACGGCGTCCCGGAGCGGACGGCGCTGCGGCTGGCCGGCGCGCTGGAGCACGCCTCCGAGCACCCCGTCGCCCGCGCCATCGCCGCCGGTGCCGCACAGCGCACCGGTGACGGCGGCGCGGGGGCGGACACCCTGCCCGCCGTCGAGGACTTCGCGAACGTCCCCGGCCTGGGCGTCCGGGGCGTCGTCGAGGGGCACCGCGTCCTGGTGGGCCGCGCGCAGCTGCTGCACCAGGCGGGGCAGCGGCTGCCGTCCGGGCTGGCCGACGCCAAGGCCGCGGCCGAGGCCGAGGGCCGTACCGCGGTCACCGTCGGCTGGGACGGCGCGGCCCGCGCGGTGCTGGTGGTGTCCGACGCGGTGAAGCCCACCAGCGCCGAGGCGGTGCGCCGGCTGCGGGACCTGGGCCTGACGCCGGTGCTGCTGACCGGCGACAACCGGGCCGTCGCGGCGGCGGTGGCGGCCGAGGTCGGGATCGACGAGGTGATCGCCGAGGTGCTCCCCGAGGACAAGGTGGCGGTCGTCGAACGGCTGCAGTCCGAGGGACGCTCGGTGGCCATGGTCGGCGACGGCGTCAACGACGCGGCCGCCCTGGCCCGCGCCGACCTGGGGCTGGCGATGGGCACCGGCACCGACGCCGCCATCGAGGCCGGCGACCTCACCCTCGTACGGGGCGATCTGCGGGTCGCCGCGGACGCCATCCGGCTGGCGCGGGCGACCCTCGGCACCATCCGGACCAACCTGTTCTGGGCCTTCGGCTACAACGTCGCGGCGCTGCCGCTGGCCGCGGCCGGCCTGCTCAACCCGATGATCGCCGGGGCCGCGATGGCGTTCTCCTCGGTCTTCGTCGTCGGCAACAGCCTGCGGCTGCGCCGCTTCCGGGCACAGGCCGGGTAGCCGGGCCGCTGCCCCGTAAGGACCTGTCCCGCCACCCGCCGGGCGCCCCGCACCGTCCGGGGCGCCCCCGCGGGCCCGGCGGCGGCGGGATCCCGGCGGTTCTGACGACTGTCTCCAGTTCTGGCGACGGAACATTGGCAGTTCGCGCAGCCGCCGGCCGTCGCCGAGGGGTGAGACTGGTCGACATACCGCCCACCCACGTACAGGGGAATTCATGACCGGGTCACGCGTCCTGGCTCTCGGCCATTACCAGCCCTCCGGCGTGCTCACCAACGACGACCTCGCCAGGATCGTCGACACCGACGACGCCTGGATCCGCAGCCGGGTGGGCATCCGCACCCGCCATGTCGCGGCCCCCGACGAGACCGTGGACTCCATGGCCTCCGCCGCCGCGGCCAAGGCCCTGGCCGCCAGCGGCCTGGCCCCGCAGGACATCGACCTGGTGCTGGTCGCCACCTGCACGGCCACCGACCGCAGCCCGAACACCGCGGCCCGGGTCGCCGCCCGCCTCGGCCTGGACGCGCCCGCCACGATGGACCTCAACGTCGTGTGCTCCGGCTTCACCCACGCGCTGGCCACCGCCGACCACGCCATCCGGGCCGGCTCCGCGACCCATGCCCTGGTCATCGGCGCGGAGAAGTTCACCGAGGTCGTGGACTGGGCCGACCGCTCGACGTGTGTGCTGGTCGGCGACGGGGCGGGCGCCGCGGTGGTCAGCGCCTCGCCCGAGCCGGGGATCGGTCCCGTGCTGTGGGGCTCGGTGCCGCAGATGGGCGGTGCGGTCCGGATCGAGGGCGAGCCGGCCCGCTTCTCCCAGGAGGGCCAGACCGTCTACCGCTGGGCCACCACCCAGCTGCCGGCCATCGCCCGCACGGTGTGCGAACGCTCCGGGATCACGCCCGCCGACCTCGCCGGCGTGGTGCTGCACCAGGCCAACCTGCGGATCATCGAGCCGGTCGCGGAGCGGCTCGGCGCGGTCAACGCGGTGGTCGCCAAGGACGTCGTCGAGTCCGGGAACACCTCCGCGGCCTCCGTGCCGCTCGCCCTGTCCAAGCTGGTCGAACGCCGCGAGATCAGCTCCGGCGCCCCGGTGCTGCTGTTCGCCTTCGGCGGCAACCTCTCGTACGCGGGCCAGGTCATCCAGTGCCCGTGAGGCAGCGCGCCTGAGACGGGCCGCGGCGCGTCCGATTCGTTCAAGACCGCGGCACGGCGGGCGTCCTACGCTCGCCGCATGACCACCACTTCTTCCTCCCCCGCCCCGTCCGCACCACGGTTCGCCGCCATCGGCATGGTCGTCGCCGACATGGCCGCGGCCCTCGCCTTCTACCGCCGCCTCGGCCTGGACATCCCCGCCGAGGCGGACCGCGCCCCGCACGCCGAGGCCCGGCTCCCCGGCGGGTTGCGCCTGATGTGGGACAGCTACGCGACCGCCCGCGCCGTCGACCCGGACTGGACGCCGCCGCAGGGCGGCACGCCGACGGGGCTGGCCTTCGAGTGCGCGGACCCGGCCGGCGTCGACGCGGTCTACGCGGAACTCACCGCCGCGGGCTACAAGGGCGAGAAGCCGCCGTGGGACGCCTTCTGGGGGCAGCGCTACGCCGTCGTCCAGGACCCGGACGGCCACGGGGTCGACCTCTTCGCACCGCTGCCGTAGGACTCCGCTGCCGTAGGAGGCGGGTGGGGGACGCGGGCTCCTAGCCGATGTCCCCGGGGTGCTCGCGCAGGTACAGCGCGCCGCAGCTGTGGCAGAACGGCTCCCCCCGGGGCGTGCCCCAGACGTCGGCCGTCTGGGTGGCGGCGGCCGGCGCCAGGTCCCGTCCGCACATCGCGGTGGTGCCCTCCAGCCGCACCATGTGCCAGATCTTCACCGGCGTGTCCGCGTGCGGCAGGACGCCTTCCTCGTACTCGGCGCGCATCTCGTGCTCCATGGCGGTGCACCTCCTACGCCCACGATGCGCCAGCCGCCCGGCTGCCACAACGGCACCGGGCCGCCGGGCGGCGGCCCGAGGACCCGCGCGGGCCCGCCGGAAAGCCGGTCAGAACACCGACCAGCCGGTCAGCGTCGTGAAGTGGTCCAGGGCCGCGGCGCCCGCCACCGAGTTGCCGCGGGCATCGAGCCCGGGGCTCCACACGCACAGCGTGCAGCGGCCCGGGATCACGGCGATGATGCCGCCGCCGACGCCGCTCTTCGCGGGCAGCCCGACGCGGTAGGCGAACTCCCCCGCCGCGTCGTACGTCCCGCAGGTCAGCATCACCGCGTTGATCCGCTTGGCCTCGCGGGCCTCCAGCAGGCGGCTGCCGTCGGCGCGCAGCCCGTGGCGGGCGAGGAATCCGCCGGCGACGGCCAGGTCCCGGCAGCTCATCTCGATCGAGCACTGCCAGAAGTAGTGCTCGATGACGCTGGGGACGGGGTTCTCCAGGTTGCCGAAGGACGCCATGAAGTGCGCCAGCGCGGCGTTGCGGTCGCCGTGGTCGGCCTCGGAGTCGGCCACCGCCTGGTCGAAGGCGAGGTCGGGGTTGCCGCTCTCCTCCCGCAGGAAGTGCAGCATCGAGGTGCTGGCGTCGCCGGTGAGGGTCTGCAGCCGGTCGGTGACCACCAGCGCGCCCGCGTTGATGAACGGGTTGCGCGGAATGCCGTTCTCCGCCTCCAGCTGGACCAGCGAGTTGAACGGGGTGCCGGACGGCTCGCGGCCCACCCGCCGCCAGATGTCGTCGTGGCCGTCGTGGCTCTGCGCCATCACCAGCGCCAGCGAGAAGGTCTTGGAGATGGACTGGACCGAGAACGGGGTCTCCCAGTCGCCGACGCCGTACACGTCGCCGTGGATGTCGGCCACCGCGATCCCAAAGCGGTCCGCCGACACCCGTTCGAGGGCCGGTATGTAGTCGGCGACCCTGCCCTGTCGCGCGTACGGCCTGGCGTGGGCCGCTACCTCTTCGAGAACGGCCTGGTAGTCCATGACGGACACGCTAACCCGGGGCGAGCAGCGCCCCCATCGGGGCCCCCGCCAGCGACTTCACCTCGCGGGCGAGATGCGCCTGGTCCGCGTATCCGGCGAGCGCCGCGACCTGTGCGCCGGGCATCCCGGAGCGCGCCAGGTCGAGCGCCCGGACGAGCCGCAGCACCCGGGTCAGGGTCTTGGGGCCGTAGCCGAACGCGTCCAGGCTGAGCCGGTGCAGCTGGCGTTCGCTCAGCGCGACGGAGCGGGCCACCTCGGCGACGGGACGGCCGCGGGCGAGCGCCGCGGCGACGGCGGCGATCCGGTCCCCGGCCGCGGCGGCGTCCTGGAGGCGGGCCCCGGCGGTCTCCTCCAGGAGGCGGCCGATGCCGCCCCCGCCGCCTCGTTCCCCGGCCCCCGCCAGCCGCCCGGCCAGCGCCCGCACCCGTCCTGCGGGCCACAGGTCCGCCAAGGGCACCCGCTGGTCGCGCAGTTCACGGGCCGGTACGCCGAAGACGGCCGGGCCCTGGCCCGGCGCGAAGCGCAGCCCCACATGGCGGGTGCCGGGCACGACGCCCTCCGGGAGGTGCGGCCCGGTGTCCGGTCCCGCGACCAGCAGCCGGCCCTCGCTCCAGATCAGGTCCGTACAGCCGTCGGGCAGCACCGGCCGGTCCGAGGGCAGGGCGGTACGCGTCCACAGCACCGCGCCCGCCAGCCGCGACGCCCGCTCGCGGTACCCGGCGGGTACGCCGGGTGGCTCATCCGTGTCGCGCTCTTCGCCCACATGCCCCAGCCTGGCACGGGAACCCCACGGCCGTCCGCGCCGTTGATCCCTTACGACACGGACCTCACGGAGGTGGCACATGTCAGGGTTTCTCGACCGCGCCAAGGAGCAGGCACGGCAGGGGCTGGCGCAGGGCAAGCAGAAGGTCGACGAGGTGCAGCAGAACCGCGCCGGCAACGACCTGCTGAGAAAGCTGGGCGCCGCGTACTTCGCCGAGCGGCGGGGCAGCGGTTCGCCGGAGGCGACCCAGGACGCGCTCAACACCCTGGAGGCGCATGTCAACGCGCACGGCGACGGGTTCCTGCACACGAGCGGGTAGCGCCCCGGCCAGGGGCGGGCCCGGGGCGAAGGCGCCCGCCGCGCGGCGCCCGGGACAATGGGCGGCGTGACCCGCACCGCCCCCGGCCCGCCGCCGGATCCGCACACCCTGCGCCCGCGCCTGCCCTCGCCCCTCCAGGAGATCGAGGACGAGCCGTTCGCACGCCTCGGCATACGGCTGGTGCTCAAGCGGGACGACCTGATCCACCCGGACCTGCCGGGCAACAAGTGGCGCAAGCTGGCGCCGAACCTGCGCGCCGCCGCCGCGGCGGGCGACCGGGCGCTGCTGACCTTCGGCGGCGCCTACTCCAACCACCTGCGGGCCACCGCCGCGGCGGGCCGGCTGCTCGGCTTCGCCACCATCGGCGTCGTCCGCGGCGACGAACTCGCCGGGGCGCCGCTCAACCCGTCCCTGGCCCGCTGCGCCGCCGACGGCATGCGGCTGCACTTCCTCGACCGGGCCCGCTACCGCCGCACCGGCGACCCGGACATACGCGCCGCCCTGCACGACCTCTTCGGCGCGTTCCGCGTCATACCGGAGGGCGGCAGCAACGCCCTCGCCGCGCAGGGCTGCGCCGAGCTGGGCCGGGAGCTGCGCGGCGCCGCGGACACCGTCGCGGTGGCCTGCGGGACCGGCGGCACCCTGGCCGGGCTGGCCGCGGGGCTGGGGCCGGGGCAGCGCGCCCTGGGCGTGCCCGTGCTCAAGGGCGGCGACCCGCACTTCCTTGGGGGGACGGTCGAGGAACTGCAGCGCGCGGCGTTCGGCGGGCCGCGCGGCGACTGGACGCTGGACGGCCGCTTCCACTGCGGCGGATACGCCCGCCGCACCCCGGAACTCGACGCGTTCGCGGACGCCTTCGAGGACCGGCACCAGCTGCCCGTGGAGCGGATCTACGTCGCCAAGCTGCTGTACGGCCTGACGACCCTGGCCGGCGAGGGCGTCTTCGCCCCCGGCAGCACGGTCGCCGCGGTGATCACCGGCACCCCGTGAGCCCCTGGGGCGCGTCCGCACAGTCCCGTCCGGCGCGCGGCACGCCCTACGAAGCCTCCTCCCGGTAGGCCGCCGCCTCCTCCAGGTCCAGCCGGCGCAGCAGCGTCCGCAGCATCTCGTCGTCGATCCGGCCGGAGTCCCGCAGGTGGACGAACACCCGCCGCTCGGTGTCGATCATCTCGCGGGCCAGCCGCCGGTAGGTCTGGTCGGCCGACTCCCCGGTCACCTCGTTGACCGCGCCGAGCCGCTCCCACACGGCGTTGCGGCGCCGCTCCATGATCGTCCGCAGCCGGTCGGCGAGCGGCCCCGGCAGGGCGTTGCGCTCGTCCCCGAGCAGCTCCTCCAGCCGCTCCTCGGCGGCGCGCGAGGCCGCGTTCTGCGCCTGCGCCTCGGCGAGCGTCTCCCGCTGCGGGTCCGGGCCCGGCAGTTTCAGCGCGCGGATCAGCGGCGGCAGCGTCAGCCCCTGGACGACGAGGGTGGCGATGACCGTGGTGAAGGTCAGGAAGAGCACGAGGTTGCGGGCCGGGAAGGCGCCGCCGCCGGGCACGGTGGACGGCAGGGAGAACGCGATGGCCAGCGACACCACACCGCGCATCCCGGCCCAGCCGACCACGACCGGCGACTTCCAGTTGGTGTCCGGCTCCCGGGCCCGGATCCGGGCCGACAGGACGCGCGGCAGATAGGTCCCGGGAAAGACCCACACGAAGCGCGCCAGGACCACGGCGAGGAACATCACGACCGCGTACCAGAGGGCCTGCGCCGCGCCGAACTCCCCCAGCCCGCGCAGCACGACCCGCAGCTGCAGCCCGATCAGCGCGAAGACGGCGGACTCCAGCACGAAGGAGACCACCTTCCACACGGCCTCCTCCTGGAGCCGGGTCTCGAAGTCGACCTGCCAGGAGCGGTGCCCCAGGTAGAGGCCGACCACGACGACGGCGAGCACCCCGGAGGCGTGCAGCTGCTCGGCCGCCGCGTAGGCGAAGAACGGGATGAGCAGCGAGAGGGTGTTCTCCAGCAGCGCCGACTCGCGCAGCCGGACGCGCAGCCAGTGCAGCGGCACCATCAGGACGACGCCGATCCCGATGCCGCCCAGCGAGGCGACGGCGAACTCCTTGATCCCGTTGCCCCAGGTGGCGCCGGCACCGAGGGCCGCGGCGAGCAGCACCTTGTACGCGGTGATCGCGGTGGCGTCGTTGAACAGCGATTCGCCCTGCAGGATCGTGGTGATCCGGTGCGGCAGCCCGAGCCGGCGGGCGATGGCGGTGGCCGCGACGGCGTCCGGCGGGGCGACGACGGCCCCCAGGACCAGCGCGACGGTCAGCGGCAGGCCCGGGATGACGAGGTAGGCCAGCGCGCCGACGGCCAGCGTCGCGAACAGCACGTACCCGACGGACAGCAGCGCCACCGGCCGCAGGTTGGCCCGCAGGTCCAGGTACGAGCTGTCCAGCGCGGCGGTGTGCAGCAGCGGCGGCAGCACCAGCGGCAGCACGATGTGCGGGTCGAGGGTGTAGTCCGGGATTCCCGGGACGAAGGACACCGCGAGACCCGCGGCGACCAGCAGCAGCGGCGCGGGGACGGGGGTACGGCGTGCCAGCCCGGCGACCGCCGCGCTCCCCGCGACCAGCAAAAACAGCGGCATCACAGCCATCGACCCGTCCCGTCCCCGAACCCTTCGCCGCCCGTCCCGGCGATCTAACCTGGCCATCATGAGCGAGTGCACGCACGTTGCCGAACTGCCGCGCCCCGAGCCGGCCCCGCTGAGCGCCACCTGCCTGGAGTGCCTGGCCGCCGGCAGCCACCCCGTACAGCTGCGGAAGTGCCGGGTCTGCGGCCACGTCGGCTGCTGCGATTCGTCGCCGTTCCGGCACGCGACCCGGCACTTCGAGGAGACCGGCCACCCCGTGATGCGGACCTTCGAGCCGGGTGAGTCCTGGCGCTGGTGCTTCGTCGACCAGAAGCTGGTGTGAAGCACCTCGGGAGACCCGTTTAGCCTTCACCCATGATCCGCGAAGCGACCCCCGACGACGTCCCCGTCATCCTGGCCATGATCGGCGAGCTGGCGGCGTACGAGCGTGCCCCCGAGGCCGCGCAGGCCACCGAGCCACAGCTCGCGGAAGCCCTCTTCGGGCCGCAGCCGGCCGCCTTCGCGCTGATCGCGGAGGCCGGCGGCGCCCCGGTCGGCTTCGCCCTGTGGTTCCGGAACTTCTCGACGTGGACGGGCACGCACGGTGTCTATCTGGAGGACCTGTACGTCCGCCCCGAGGCGCGCGGCGACGGCCACGGCAAGGCGCTGCTCGCGGCCCTCGCGGAGATCTGCGTGGGCCGCGGATACGAGCGTTTCGAGTGGTCGGTCCTGGATTGGAACGAACCGTCCATCGGTTTTTACCGGTCCATCGGCGCCCTGCCCATGGACGAATGGACGGTCTTCCGGCTCACTGGAGAGGCGCTGCACAACCTTGCGGGCACCTCGCGTGTCAACGGAGCGTAATCGGCATCGATTTGACAGTGCACACCTCTAGCCACTGTCCGTACCCGTGGCTTTACAATCAGTGACAGCGAGGGCGCCGGGCGAACCGTGGCCGGAGCGTCGTCGGACGGCAGCCGTGCGCCTTCCGGGCGACACCGGCCCGCAGATCGCGATAGCGTCACAGCCGGACCATGTGTCGCGCCGGATCGTTCTTCCCGCTGTCAGAGAGGGAAGAGAACCGGCACGCATATCCCGAACAACGCGAATATCGCGCATTCCAGCTCAACCAGCTTGTGCCACCTTGGAGGTGAGGGTGTCCCAGATCGCAGGCGAGCCCGGGACTCAGGACTTCGTGGAAGTCCGTCTGCCCGCTGCGGGTGCCTACCTGTCCGTGCTGCGTACGGCCACGGCCGGACTCGCAGCCCGCTTGGACTTCACCCTCGACGAGATCGAGGATCTGCGCATCGCGGTCGACGAGGCCTGCGCGATCCTGCTGCAACAGGCCGTCCCCGGCAGTGTGCTGAGCTGCGTCTTCCGCCTCATCGACGACGCACTGCAGGTGACCGTGTCGGCCCCGACAACCGACGGCCGCGCCCCGGAGCGCGACACGTTCGCCTGGACGGTGCTCTCCGCACTGGCCGGCAAGGTCGATTCCACGGTCGCCGAGGACCGTACGGTCACCATCAGTCTGTACAAGGAGCGCGGCGCCGGTCCCGGACCGTCATGACCGAACAGGGGGCCCCGTGAAAGATGTCGAACGCGGCGGGCGGATGGCGTCCAGTGCGACCATCCCCGAGCAGCAGGCCCGGCCGCATCCGGTGGCCGTAGAGGACCACGGCGGCCGGTTGGATGCGGCGGAGCAGGCAGAGCGGGCGGACCACATGGAGCAGAGCGAGCAGCCGGGACAGCAGGCGCATCAGCACGACGCGCCGGCCCCCGAACACCAGCTGCAGGATTCACAGCATGCGCACGAGCCGCAGGACCGCAGCGGCGCCCGGGCGATGTTCTACGAGCTGCGCAAGCTGCCCGACGGCTCCCCGGAACGCGCGGAACTGCGCAACACCCTCGTCCGCATGCACCTCCCCCTCGTCGAGCATCTGGCCCGGCGCTTCCGCAACCGCGGCGAGCCGCTGGACGATCTGACCCAGGTCGCCACCATCGGTCTGATCAAGTCCGTGGACCGCTTCGACCCGGAGCGCGGCGTGGAGTTCTCCACGTACGCCACCCCCACCGTCGTCGGCGAGATCAAGCGGCACTTCCGCGACAAGGGCTGGGCGGTCCGCGTCCCGCGCCGCCTCCAGGAGCTGCGGCTGTCGCTGACCACGGCGACCGCCGAGCTGTCCCAGCGGCACGGCCGCGCCCCCACGGTCCACGAGCTCGCCGAGCATCTGGCGATCTCCGAGGAGGAGGTCCTGGAGGGGCTGGAGTCGGCCAACGCCTACAGCACCCTCTCCCTGGACGTCCCGGACACCGACGACGAGTCCCCGGCGGTCGCCGACACCCTCGGCGCCGAGGACGAGGCGCTGGAGGGCGTGGAGTACCGCGAGTCCCTCAAGCCGCTGCTGGAGGACCTCCCGCCGCGCGAGAAGAAGATCCTGCTGCTGCGCTTCTTCGGCAACATGACCCAGTCGCAGATCGCCCAGGAGGTCGGCATCTCCCAGATGCACGTCTCCCGCCTGCTGGCCCGCACCCTCGCCCAGCTGCGCGACAAGCTGCTCGTCGAGGAGTGAGGGACGGCACAACGGCGCGGGCGGGGCTCCCAGGAGCTCCGCCCTTCGCACGTCCGGACCCGTTCCCGCCCGTCAGACCGGGCGGCCGGGACGGACGGCACACGGGACGGGCGGACCGGCCCTCAGGACGGCACGGCCTCAGGGCGTCTCGCGCGGCCCGATGCCCAGCGCCTCGGTGGCCGTCGGATTGACCAGCAGCACCAGCACCACCAGCGCGGCCACGGCCAGCCCGATACCGGCCGCGATCAGCGCCCCGCCGCCGTTGACGAGCGTCCAGGCCACCGGCAGCGCCACGATCTGGGTGATCAGCGAGGGGCCCCGGCTCCAGCGGCGGCGCAGCCACAGCCCCCGCGCGGCCACCAGCGGCAGCACCGCGAGCGCCAGGACCGTCAGCCCGCCCATCTCCGCCTGCCGCGCGCTGTCCGGCGCACCGGCGAGCCCCATGATCAGCATGTACCCGCCGAGGGCGGCCAGCGCGAGCCCCTCGACCGCGGTGAGCGCCGCGGCGGCGCTCAGCCGGGCGGGCCGCGGGCCGGTCGGCTCGGACCCCGCGGGGGCCGCGGCGGCTCGGGACACGGACTGCTTCTGCTGACTGCTCACCCCAGCAGGGTAGCGCCGGCGCCCCGGCCGCCGGGCCCGCCCCGGAGCCGGACGGGGCGCCGGAGCGGTACCAGCAGGTAGGTACGCTGCTCCATATGCGCGCACTCCTCGTGGTCAATCCCGCAGCTACCACCACCAGTGCCCGCACCCGCGAGGTACTCACCCACGCGCTCGCCAGCGACCTCAAACTGGAGGTCGCGCAGACGCAGTACCGGGGCCATGCCCGTGATCTCGCCCGGCAGGCCACCGAGAGCGGGGAGACCGACCTGGTGGTGGCGCTCGGCGGCGACGGCACGGTCAACGAGGTCGTCAACGGCCTGCTGGCCAACGGCCCCGATCCGGACTCCCACCCCCGGCTCGCCGTCGTCCCCGGCGGCTCCACCAACGTCTTCGCCCGCGCGCTCGGCCTCCCCAACGACGTGGTGGAGGCGACCGGCGCCCTGCTGGACGCGCTGCGCGACGGCAGCGAGCGCACCATCGGCCTGGGCCTGGCGGCCGGCACCCCGGGCAGCGAGGACGAGGCCGTGCCGGAGCGCTGGTTCACCTTCTGCGCCGGCTTCGGTTTCGACGCCGGCGTCGTGGGCCGGGTCGAGCAGCAGCGCGAACGCGGCAAGCGTTCGACCCACGCCCTGTACGTGCGACAGGTCGTACGGCAGTTCCTGGGCGAGCGGAACCGCCGGCGGGGCCTGCTCACCCTCGAACGCCCGGACGGGACCGAGGGCCCGGCGGAGCGCGTCGAGAACCTCGCGCTGGCCATAATCTGCAACACCGCTCCGTGGTCCTACCTGGGCAATCGGCCGATCTACCCGTCCCCGGACGCCTCGTTCGACACGGGCCTGGACCTGTTCGCACTGAGCAAGCTCTCGCCGCCCGCGGTGACCCGGTACGCCACCCAGCTGCTGGCGTCAACACCCGAGCGCGGCCCCCGGGGCAAGCACGCGCTCTCACTTCATGACCTCACGAACTTCACCTTGCATTCGCAGGTCCCCCTGCCGTTCCAGATGGACGGTGACCACCTGGGACTGCGTACGAGTGTGACGTTCACAGGCGTACGCCGTGCACTGCGTGTGATTGTGTGAGCAGCAGGGCCTAAAGTCCTTTCACTCGAACGTTTAGACTGGTTTCCACCCCCTGGAATGACGGCTGTGAGCTAGGCGACACCAAGGAATCAAAAAAAAGTTTCCGGAAGGGGTTGTATCCGCAGCCGAGGTTTGCGAGTCTCTTCATGGCGATCGGGACGGCCGCTTTACCGGCCCCCTTGAGAGCCCGAATCCCCTCCTCATTCCACAGGACCGCGCCAGTTCACGACTGGAGTTCGGCCCTTCCCTTGTGGAGGGATTCGTGAAAGCGTTCACATTCACAAGCAACGATCCCGTCATCACGAGGAGATGGAGCAGCCATGGACTGGCGTCACCGCGCCGTTTGCCGCGAGGAAGACCCCGAGCTCTTCTTCCCTATCGGCAACACCGGTCCTGCGCTGCTGCAGATCGAGGAAGCCAAGGCCGTCTGCCGCCGCTGCCCCGTCATGGAGCAGTGCCTGCAGTGGGCGCTCGAGTCCGGCCAGGACTCCGGCGTCTGGGGTGGTCTGAGCGAGGACGAGCGCCGCGCGATGAAGCGCCGTGCAGCTCGCAACCGGGCGCGCAACGCCAGCGCCTGAGCCAGTAGCCCCGTGGCCCCCGAGCCGCAGCGCGCAGTACCCCCGATGCACCCCCGGAGCCGATGAGGCCCGGTCGTTATCGCATCGCTATAGCTTTGAGCCCCGGACCGGATGGGTCCGGGGCTTGCTGCTGTTCAGGGCCGGGCCGGGGCCGGTGACCCCGGCGGGCCGGCCGGCCTCAGTGCTGCTTGTCGGCGCGCACGGGGATGTCGAGGACGACCTGCGTACCGCGCTCGGGCGCGGGCACCATGTCGAACGTCCCGCCCAGTTCGCCCTCCACCAGGGTCCGTACGATCTGCAGCCCCAGGTTCCCGGCGCGGTGCGGGTCGAAGCCCTCGGGCAGGCCGCGTCCGTTGTCCTGGACGGTGACCAGCAGCCGCGGCTCGGTGCGGCTGCCGCCGCGCACCGCGCCGACCTCGACCGTGCCGTGCTCCGCCTGGTCGAAGGCGTGCTCCAGGGCGTTCTGCAGCACCTCGGTGAGCACCATCGACAGCGGGGTGGCCACCTCGGCGTCCAGGATGCCGAAGCGCCCGGTGCGGCGGGCGGTCACCTTGCCCGGGGAGATCTCCGCGACCATGGCCAGCACCCGGTCCGCGATCTCGTCGAACTCGACCCGCTCGTCGAGGGTCTGGGACAGCGTCTCGTGCACGATCGCGATCGAACCGACCCTGCGCACGGCCTCGTTGAGGGCGTCGCGGCCCTGGGCGGAATCCATCCGGCGCGACTGCAGCCGCAACAGCGCGGCGACCGTCTGCAAATTGTTCTTCACCCGGTGGTGGATTTCCCGGATGGTGGCGTCTTTGGTGATGAGCTCGCGTTCGCGACGTCTCAGTTCGGTCACGTCACGCAGCAAAACCAGCGAACCACTGTGCGTTCCCTTGGGTTTGAGCGGAATGGCGCGCAATTGGATGACGCCTTCGTCGCCTTCGACCTCGAATTCCCTCGGGGCCCAGCCGCTGGCGAGTTTGACCAGTGCCTCGTCCACCGGGCCGCGGGCGGGGGCGAGTTCGGCGGTGGCCTGGCCGAGGTGGTGGCCCACGAGGTCGGCGGCGAGGCCGAGCCGGTGGTAGGCGGAGAGCGCGTTGGGGCTGGCGTACTGGACGATGCCGTCCGCGTCGAGCCGGATCAGCCCGTCGCCGGCCCGCGGCGAGGCGTCCATGTCGACCTGCTGGCCGGGGAAGGGAAACGTTCCGGCAGCGATCATCTGGGCGAGGTCGGACGCGCTCTGGAGGTAGGTGAGCTCCAGCCGGCTCGGAGTGCGGACGGTCAGCAGGTTGGTGTTGCGGGCGATCACCCCGAGCACCCGGCCCTCGCGGCGCACCGGGATCGACTCGACGCGTACCGGCACCTCCTCCCGCCACTCCGGGTCGCCCTCCCGCACGATCCGGCCCTCGTCCAGGGCGGAATCGAGCATGGGACGGCGGCCACGGGGAACGAGATGACCGACCATGTCGTCCTGGTAGGAGGTGGGGCCCGTATTGGGCCGCATCTGGGCGACCGATACGTAGCGGGTGCCGTCGCGGGTGGGAACCCACAGGACGAGGTCGGCGAAGGAGAGGTCGGAGAGCAGTTGCCACTCCGAGACCAGCAGGTGGAGCCACTCGAGGTCGGTGTCGCTCAGAGCGGTGTGCTGGCGTACGAGATCGTTCATGGAGGGCACGTCTTGGAGCCTACCGGCGTACGGTGTATCTGTTGTGTCCGCACGGGCATGGACAAGTGAGAATGGTCTAGTCCAGAATTCAGCAAAGACCTCCGCCCTCCCCGCACAGGAGAGCGGAACGAGGCCGACAGCGCTCTCTGCCCTGACTGCGCCGAGGCCTCCGATCGACCGGTCCCTGGACGGGACCGTGCCCCTACCGCACACAGGGGCGCCTTCCGCCCGCAAGGCGGGACCGGCCGATGTCAGCTCCGGGCTGCGGTGCCGGACAGGTTGAGGGTCCTGTCCCGGCGCCGCGGCCCGCGGGTGTTTCCGGGCCCGTCGCGGCCGCCGCACCCCCTTCTCCCCCTTGCTTCTCCGCGGGCCGCTGCGCCGACGCGCCTTCGACGACACCGGCCTCGCGATCGCCGCCGGCTCCCCGGCCTTCCGCTTCCCGCCTGCCGGGACGTGCCGGCCCGTCATCACGCCGACGGGAAATCGTCCCCCTGTGTTCGGAAGCGCCGCCGGGTCCGGAGGCCCCTGCTCTGCTAGATTGGTCTATACCACATGAACCATTCTCCAGAACGGCAGGCCAAGCGTGGAAGTTGTCATCGTTCCGGACGCCAGGGCGGGCGGGGAGCTGATCGCGGGCGCCGTCGCCGCCCTGCTGCGCCGTAAGCCCGACGCGCTGCTCGGTGTGGCCACCGGCTCCACCCCGCTGCCCGTGTACGAGGCGCTGGCGGCGCGGGTCGGGGCGGGCGCGGTGGATGCCTCGCGGGCGCGCATCTGCCAGCTCGACGAGTACGTGGGCCTGCCGGCCGGGCACCCCGAGTCCTACCGTTCGGTGGTCCTGCGCGAGGTGGTCGAGCCGCTCGGCCTCGACGAGGACGCGTTCATGGGGCCCGACGGGGCGGCCGAGGACGTCCAGGCCGCCTGCGAGGCGTACGACCGTGCGCTGCGGGACGCCGGCGGGGTGGACCTCCAGCTGCTGGGCATCGGCACGGACGGGCACATCGGCTTCAACGAGCCCTGCTCGTCGCTCGCTTCGCGTACCCGTATCAAGACGCTGACCCGTCAGACCCGGGAGGACAACGCCCGGTTCTTCGACAGCCTCGACGAGGTGCCGCACCACGTCATCACCCAGGGCATCGGCACCATCCTGGAGGCCCGCCATCTGGTGCTGCTCGCCACCGGCGCGGGCAAGGCCGACGCCGTGGCCCGCGCGGTGGAGGGCCCGGTCGCCGCGCTGGTCCCGGCTTCGGCGCTGCAGCTCCATCCGCATGCCACGGTCGTCGTGGACGAGGCCGCGGCCGCAGGGCTGAAGCTCGCCGACTACTTCCGCGCCACGTACGCGGCGAAGCCGGACTGGCAGGGGCTCTAGAGAGACCTCGGCCGCCGGCCCCGGCGCCGCTCACCCCTCGGCCGCCGGGATCCGGCGCCCCGTGAGGGCTTCCGCGGCCGCCCGGGCGCAGACGCGGGCGGCGCCGTGGGTGGCGAGGTGGAGGGCACCCCGGGGCGGGGCCTGGGGGACGCCCATTTCCACGACGGCGGTGCCGGGGCGGGCGGCGAGGAGGGTGTGCAGGGCGTCGGCCATCCACGGGTGGCGGTGGACGTCGCGGACCACGGCGACGACGCGGCGGTCGCCGGCGGCCGCGAGCAGGCCGTCGATCAGCGCGGCCGGGCCCGCCGCGGCGGCGGAGTCGGCGGTGCAGGTGGCGGCCTCGGTGCCGGGGAGCAGGCGGGCCAGTTCGGCGGCGACGCCCCAGGGGGTCTCGTCCCCCACGGCGATGTTGGCGAGGGGAGTGAAGGCCGCGACGTAGGCGGGCGCGGTCAGCGGCTCGTACGGGCCGTCGGCGGTGCGGCGCAGGGCGCGCCGGGCGGCGGTGAGGCCGATCCCGGGCGCGGGCGCGGCCCCCTCCCCCGCGCCCGCGCTCCGGGTCCGGTGGGCGAGGGCGCGCACCCGTGCCGCGGCGTCGGCGAGCCGGCTCTCCGGCAGTTCGCCGTCGCGCACCGCCCGCACCAGGGCGTCGCGGAGCCGCAGCACGGTGTCCTCGTCGGCGAGTCCGCCGCCCACGCAGAGGGCGTCGGCGCCGGCGGCGAGGGCCAGCACGCTGCCGCGTTCGAGGCCGTAGGCGGCGGAGACGGCCCGCATCTCCATGCCGTCGGTGACGATCAGGCCGTCGAAGCCGAGGCCGCCCTCGGCGACGGGGGCGCGCAGCAGGCCGTGCAGCGCGGCCGGGCTGAGGGTGGCGGGCCGGTCGGGGTCCAGTGCGGGCAGCAGGATGTGGGCGCTCATCACGGCCCGGGTGCCGGCGGCGACGGCGGCGCGGAACGGCACCAGTTCCCGGCTGCGGAGGGTGTCCAGACCGACGGTGACGCGCGGCAGGTCGTGGTGGGAGTCGACGGCGGTGTCGCCGTGGCCGGGGAAGTGCTTGGTGCAGGCGGCGACGCCCGCGGACTGCAGGCCCTCGACGTAGGCGGTGGTGTGCCGGGCGACGAGGTGCGGATCGGCGCCGAAGGAGCGGACGCCGATGACCGGGTTGGCGGGGTCGGAGTTGACGTCGGCGGAGGGGGCCCAGTTGAGGTTGATGCCGCAGTCGGCGAGCCGGCGGCCGAGTTCCCGGGCGACGGCGCGGGTCAGGGCGGGGTCGTCGACGGCGCCGAGCGCGTGGTTGCCGGGGAAGGAGGAGCCGCCGCGCACTTCGAGGCGGGTGACGTCGCCGCCCTCCTCGTCGATGGCGACGAGGAGGTCCTCCTGTTCGGCGCGCAACCGCGCGGTCAGGGCGGCGAGTTGTGCGGGGTCGGCGACGTTGCGGCCGAAGAGGCCGACGGAGGTCAGTCCCTCGCCGAGGCGGCGCAGCAGCCAGTCGGGGGCGGTGGTGCCGGTGAAGCCGGGCTGGAGTACGGCGAGCGCGTCGCGGGTGAGGGTGTCGGCGGGGCGTACGGAACCTGCGGAACCTGCGGAACCTGCGAAAGACGTCATGTGCGGCGTTATCCCTTCACTGCGCCGGAGGTGAGCCCGCCGACCGCCTTGCGCTGCAGGACCAGGAAGAGGACCAGGACCGGGACGGCGAAGATCGAGGCCGCTGCCATGGTGGCACCCCAGTCGTCCCCGAACTGGCTCTGGAACTGGGAGAGCCACAGAGGCAGGGTGCCCATGGCGGGTTCCTTGTTGAGGACCAGCACCAGCGGGAACTCGTTCCAGGCGGTGATGAAGCCGAAGAGCGAGGTGGCCATCAGGCCGGGCGCCAGCAGCGGGAAGACCACCTTGCGGAACGCCTGCCGGCGCGAGCAGCCGTCGACCATCGCGGACTCCTCCAGCTCCCTGGGCACGGCGGCGACATGGCCGCGGAGCGTCAGCAGGGTGAAGGGCAGCACCATCAGCATGTAGAAGCAGGTGAGCGGCGCCAGGCTGTTGAGCAGGTCGGCGTCCCGGACGATCAGGTAGATGGAGATCACCATGACCTCCCAGGGCGCCATCTGGGCGATCATGAAGGTCAGCAGGATGCCGCGGCGGCCCCGGAAGCGCATCCGGGTCAGGGCGAACGCCCCGCAGAGCGCGATCACCAGCGACAGGCCGACGGCGAGCACGGTCACCAGGACCGAGTTGGCGGCCAGCGTCCAGAAGTGCGGGGCGTGCACCGCCGTCGCGAAGTGCTCGGCGGTGCCGTGGAAGGGGAACCACACGGGCTCGTCGGTGACGATGTCCCGGGTCGGCTTGAAGGCCGTGCTGAACATCCAGTAGACGGGGAAGACGAAGCCGGCGGCGAGCACGAGCGCCGTGGCGTTGGGCCAGAGGCGGCCGGCCGTCGCGGAAACAGCGCGCTTCACAGCTCGTTCTCCTCGTGTCGTTCCTGCCGGAGGGTCAGGCGCAGGTAGTGGGCGGTCATCGCCAGCAGCACCACGATCGTCAGCAGGGAGATCGCGGCGCCCATGCCGAAGTGGAGGTTGCCGACGCCCTCGGTGAAGGCGTAGATCGGCAGCGTTTCGGTGAGCCGGTCGGGGCCGCCCTCGTTGATCGCGAAGATCTGCGGGAACGCCTTGAAGACCCAGATGATCTCCAGGAACGTCGTGGCCAGGAAGAAGGGCTTGAGGAAGGGGAAGGTGACGGAGGTGAAGACCTGCCAGGTGCCGGCGCCGTCCATCCGGGCCGCTTCGTAGAGCTCGCGGGGGATCGTCGTGGTGGCCGCGTAGAGGTTCAGGGCCACGAACGGCAGCGACTGCCAGACGATCAGCACGGTGATCACGGAGAAGGTGGACAGCTGGGTGCCGACCCAGTCGTAGTGGGCCATCGCGTGCCAGCCGGCCTTGTCCAGCAGCCAGTTGACGACGCCGTAGCGGGAGTCGAAGAGCCACTGGAAGACGGTGGTGGCGGCGATCACCGGCATGGCCCAGGCCAGCACCAGGGCCAGGGAGAGGGTGAGCCGCATCTTCGTGCCGAGCCGGGCCAGCAGCAGTCCGATCAGCACCCCGAGGACCATGATCAGGACGACATTGACGGCGGTGAAGACGAGGGTGCGCAGCGTCACCCGCCAGAACTGCTCGCTGCCCAGGATCTCCTGGTAGTTGCCGGTCCCGCGCCAGTCGGTGAGGTGCTGGATCAGCTCCTTCATATCGAGGTTCTGGAAGGAGAGCAGGACGTTGCGGACCATGGGCCAGCCCAGGAGGACCGCGGTGGCGAGCAGGGCGGGCAGCAGCAGGAGGTACGGGGTGCGGCGGGCGGACGGGCCGGGTGCGGCGGAACGGGGAGCGCGGCCGGCGGGCGGCCGGGCGGCCCCGCGGCCGGGGGACCGCGGGGCGCGCCGGCCGGGCGGGGCGCCCCCCTTGCCGGTCCGTGGCGCGGCCTTGCCCACCGCGTCGTCGAGCTGCGCTGCCATGACCCTGCTCCCCCTCGCTGCCGTGCTGCCTCGGTGCGTCCGCTGCCGGGTCCGGGTCCGCGGGGCCGGGGACGGCCGGCCCCGCGGACGGCCGCCGGTCACTTCTTGGCGAGCCGCGCGTCGATCTCGGGTGCGATGTCCCTGGCGGCGTCGGCCGGGGACTTGCCGCCCAGAACGGCCGTCATATAGCTCTTGATCGGGTTCGGTACGTTCTCCACGGCGGCCCACTGCGGAATCAGCGGGGTGGTCCCGCCGGACTTCTCCGCGGCGGGGGCGGCGGCCGCGGCGGCCGGGTTCTCCCGTGCGGCGCCGGCCAGGTCGGCGGACTTCGGGGTCCAGCCGGCCTCCTTGACCATCTGTCCGTCGTTCTGCTTCGACAGGGCGACCTTCAGGAACTCCTTGGCGAGCTCCTGCTTCTTCCCCATGCCGGCGACGGCGAAGTTGGAGCCGCCGAGGAAGACGCCCTCGGGCTTGTCCGCCCGCTCGCCGGGGATGGTGAAGAAGCCGATGTCCTTCTTGATGTCCGGGTTGGCCTTGACCGCGGTGGCGGCCTCGTAGCCCATGGCGATGACGGCGCCGGTGCGGCCCTTGGCGAAGACCTCGGCCTGCTGCGGGGTGGCCTCGTCCTTGTTCTTCGGGGCGGTGCTGAAGGTCTGGTACCGCTTGTAGAGGTCCATGGCCTTGGCGACCTTGGGGTCGCCGAGGTTGGAGACCCACCTGCCGCCCTGTTTCTTCACCAGGTCGGCGCCGGTGCCGATGGTCAGGCCGTCGAAGAAGTACCAGTTCTGGCCGGGGAGGTACAGCGGCTCGGCGTCGGTCTTCTTCTTGATGGCGTCGAAGGCCCTGAAGAGCTCGGCGCGCGTCGCCGGGGTGCCCTTGAGGCCAGCCTGCCGCCAGATCCTCTTGTTGTACATCACCACGCGGTTTCCGGCGTACCACGGCAGCGCGTACTGCTTCCCGTCCACGAGCGCGGCCTTGTTGAAGGCGTCGTTCCAGTCGGCGCCGATCTCCTTCTTCAGGTCGCCGAGGTCGGCCAACGCGCCCGCTTCGGCGTAGGCGGCGGTCTGGGTGTTGCCGATTTCGACGACGTCCGGCGGGCTGTCCTCGGAGAGGGCGGTGCTCAGCTTCTGCTGGATGCCGTTCCACTGCTGGACCTTGAACTCGACGGTGGCGCCGGTCTTCTTCGCGAACTGCGCGGAGACCTGTTTGGTCCACTGCGCCGGGTTGGAACCGCTCATCACCCAAACGGTCAGCTTCTGTCCCTTGAAGCCGTCCGCGCCCGTCGTGCCGCCGTCGCCGGACCCGCAGGCAGCGACACTCACCAGCATTCCCGCGGCGGCCGTAGCCGCCATGAGCCCACGCTTCATTGCGCTCTCCCCCTAGAGGCCGGGTGT